>DATAMF010000603.1:0-5453 GCA_036260665.1 Aggregatilineaceae bacterium
AATTTGTTTCGTAAGAGCGGCTGGCTTTCCGCGCCCGCTTTCCCCCTCGCTAACTCAGTCGGCGAGAAAACAGAGAGTCTCTCATACGCAGGTCGCGCCAAAAGCGTTGTAATCGTAGCTATTGAGGATCGCGCCCGCCGCATCGGTCAACGTGCGGACACTGCCTTGGGTATTAGTGAGGTAATAGCCCGTCGTGCCACCGCGCGTCTGCGAGATGAGATGCCCATTGCCCAACACGTAATTGGCCTGGATGATACCAACACTGTCTGTCTCGACAACAATATCACCATACGGAGAAAACTCATCCCAACGGTACTTAGTGAGCGTGTTATTCAGGTTCTTGCTGATGCGCCGCCTTTTAGATGTGGAGATAGGCTTTCTAAAGAATTACTCTGGTAATTTACTACTCGATACCAAACCCTGTAACTACAAAATGATTCTTGATATCACCTGGGCGAAAGAATCTCCAATGTTCTGAGGATGAATCAGTAAATGAATCATCGGGGAAAATCTCTAATGCACAGGTTCCGCTGAAAAACAGTTTTAAATTACCTGCTAGACCGACTTCAATGACAGCTACTCTTAAAGGAGCAGACACTAAATTTTCGAGAAATAGTGCCATTCGCTGATCATGTCGATTACCCATGTGAACATCCCAATCGAAGTCATCAGGGATATTTCGGTCATTATTTGGTGGGTAGTATAAATCACGCGATGCAACAATTACTTGCTCAGTAGTTGCAATACGCCATGAGCACTGAACATGTAAAGCATATTCTCCTACCGTTTTTGTACCTCGAGGGTAAGTAATGGTTCGTTGACTACCAAAGTGAAACCATTCCAAATCTGAAGCCCGGCCTGCATCATATAAGGGCAATCCTATCAGAACACTCAACGCCTCTTTGATTCTTTCCTGCATTTACTCCCTCTCGTCCCCTTGAAATACAACGACAAAGCTGATCTTCCCCCGCTTCAACGGACAGAATTTATTTCGTAAGAGCGGCTGGCTTCCCGCGCCCACTTTTCTCCCCTTTCTCCACGCGAGTGGGGAAAGGGGCCGGGGGATAGGGGTTTCCCTTCGTAACCCCCGCATTATTAACCATCCGAGTTAGTCATCGAAGTTCACCATCCAAGTTAGTCATTCAATGGGGATGACAACCTCGAACATCCGTGCTATCCTGTATCTGGACTCACGGCACATTTCCAACTCAAAACTTACGACGCTTGAGATCTTGGCAGGAAAACCGACTTCCTGCCAGGATCTCCCCCCTTCTGCAAACCATTTTCCCCTCAAAATGCCCCCCAACGGGGATCAAAGGGGGGGCGGGGGATAATCAGCTTGTCCAGTCGCGCAGATACAGAAAATCGTGCCCAACACTGCGTCGGCTCAACTTGGCCACGTTCGGCATCGTGCGCTTGTAATGGTTCAGCCGCACCTGCCGCCAGATTCGTTCAACAAAGGAGCGCTCAAACCCTTCGGCCACCACTTCATCGACGCTGTACCGCTCATCCACCAGCAGATACAGCGCTTGGTCGGCCATTTCATAGGTATAGCCCAGTTCGCCTTCGTCCGTCTGCCCTTCCCACAAATCCGCTGACGGCGCTTTGCTGATCAACTGCTCCGGCATACCCAATGCCCGCGATAATTGCCGTACCTGCGTTTTATACAAATCCGCAATCGGCTGCACGGCTGCCGCGTTATCACCGTAAATCGTCGTATAGCCCAGCAGCGTTTCCGTCTTGTTGCTCGTGCCGATCACCAACCCATTGAACGCCGCCGACTGGTCATACAGCGCCACCATCCGCGTTCGCGCCATGATATTCCCCTTCCGCATCGCGGACATATCCGGGAAGCGCGCAATCAGCGGATCCACCATCGGCGTAATCTCAATCGTATCGCTCTGTATTCCCAGCGCGTCGATCACCGCTTGCGCATCATCCAGGCTGCCCTGCGACGATGATTTATACGGCATTCGCACCGCCAGCACGTTTTCCGGGCCGAGCGCTTCCGCCACCAGATACGCCGACAGCGCCGAATCGATTCCGCCGCTCAATCCCAGCACCGCTTTTTTAAATCCGACTTTGGTAACGGCATCCCGCAGAAACAACACCAGAATCTTCCGCGCCAGGTCCGTATTAATGTCTAACCGCGATAGAACTGGATCAGCCATCCTCTTCTCCTGTTCAACAAAAATGGGGAGCAACGTTGCTCCCCATGACTATATCGCATCCTCACCGCAAACTCTCGATCTCCAGTTGCAGCATCTCAATCTGATCCGACAGCCGCAGAATGATCTCCACCCCGGCCAGATTCACGCCCAGTTCCTGCGTCAGTCGGTTGATCTTCAACAGCCGTTCAACCTCGCGCGGCGAATACAGTCGGATATTGCCATCCGTCCGTTGCGGAACCACCAACCCTAACTGTTCATAGTTACGCAGCGTTTGTGGATGTAGATCTACCATTCGCGCCACCACGCCAATCGTCAGACACGGCTCATCGCGGGTGATTTTGTCGCTCATGCTGATGCCGCTTCCTGACTAATCCGGGCGCACACCCAGTTCCACATTCACATCCAGCGTTTGGCCTTCGCGGACAATCGTCAGCACGACCACCTGCCCCGGTGAGGTATTTTCCACCAGATAGGCGATCAAATCATCAATATCATTCACCATCGTGGTGTTAATCGCGACTACAATATCCCCATCAATCGGTACGTCGATGCCGCGCACTTGTGCCGTTTGGGTTCCGCCCCGCAGTCCAGCGCGTTCTGCCGGTGAATCTGGCAGCACGGTGTCAATCATAACGCCGCTGGTCACAGGCAGTGATAATTCATTCGCAATCGCCGCCAGACTCAACCCCGGCACGGATGGCGGCGTTGAAATGCCCAGCCATGAATATTTCGCTTCTCCACTATCGATCAACTGCGGTATAACGCGCTTCACAGTGTTAACGGGTACCGCGAAGGCAATCCCCTCAAACCCGCCGCTTTCCGTCCGAATTGCCGTATTAATGCCAATCACCTGTCCATACGAGTCGAGCAGCGGCCCGCCCGAATTTCCCGGATTCACGCTCGCGTCCACCTGGATAATCGACGGATTGCTGTATGGCTGCGAAGTCGGATCGAGCAGTTGCACCGATGGCAGTGTGCGCCCCAGCGCACTGACAATCCCTACCGTCATGCTGCCTTCTAGCCCAAATGGGTTGCCAATCGCGATCACGCGTTGCCCGACCCGAAGTTGACCGCTGTCCCCCAACACCACCGGAACCAGCGGTGCGCCCGCCGGATCAATTTGCACCACCGCCAGATCGCTGTAGTCATCTATCCCGACGACTTCCGCGTTGGTTGCATAGCCATTTGAGAACGTGACCAGTATTTCTTCCGCATCACGGACTACATGCGAGTTGGTAACGATATGGCCTTCCATATCCAGCACAAATCCCGACCCGCTGCTGTCAATGGTGTCTGACTCGCTGTGATACCGCGACACAATCTCAATGTTGACAACAGAGGGACTAACGCGCTGGTAAATATTTTCCAGCAGCAGATATTCCTCGTCCGCCTGTTGGACCAGTTCGACAGGCAGTGGCGTTGGTGTCGGCGGTTGTTGGACCACCGGCTGCCATTCGCTGGGCCGGTAATTTGCATTCCGCAAATCTTCTGCCGACGGTTCATTCCGTGTGACATTCCGTGTTTGGCTGCCCTCAACTACGGGATCAGCCAGCAGGCTTACCGTCGTAAAAATCATGGCGGTAATCACCAGCAGCGTAATCATGCCAATACCGACACCGATCAGCAGTGCTGAGAAGCGTCCGGTTTGCCGCGTTTTTTCCTCGTACTGCTGAAAATCCTCAAAATTCCAACCCATAGCGTTTTCCTTACTACCCCATGTACCTACGAACCCCGCAGTGTGCGTAAGTCCTCGAACAGTTCCTTTTCCTTAGAAGTCAAATCCGTTGGCACTTGGACCAAAATATGGGCATACAGATCGCCAAAACTATCGGCCTGCCGCATCCGAGGCATTCCTTTCCCTCGCAGGCGAATACTTTGGCCGGACTGCGTTCCCGGCTGAATCCGCAAGCTGACATCGCCACCCAAAGTTGGCACTTTAACCGTTCCACCCAATACAGCCGTATACAGTGATACCTTCAAATCCAGATGCAGATCATCCCCATCCCGTTGAAAAACAGGATGATCCAATACGTTCACAATCACATACAGATCGCCCGGTTGGCCGCCCGTATAGCCTTGTTCACCTTGGCCGCTCAATCGGACGCGTGTGCCTTCCTGAGAGCCTGCCGGAATCTTCACTTTGAGCTGCCGCTGCCCAATCTGAACCTGTCGCACTGTCCCCTGATACGCTTCTTCCAGCGTCACTTGGGCGACCACTTCCAGGTCTTGCCCGCGCACTGTCTGCCGCCCGCGCGGTTGCTGCCGCTCGCTTCGTATACCACCCACATTGCCGCCAAAGATATTGCGGAAGAATTCCGAAAAAATATCGCCACCCAAATCCGCATCATTGAATTCGACACGGTATCCACCCCCGCCCGGTTGGCCGCTGGTCCAGCGCGACCAATCAAAGCCACCCGGTTGGCCGCCCATGCGTTGCCACTGCTGGTAGCTTTTGCCCAGTTCATCATACTTTTTGCGCTTCTCAGCATCCGACAGCACTTCGTAGGCTTCGTTGATCTCCTTGAATTTGTCTTCCGCCTCTTGGTTGCCCGGATTCACATCAGGATGATACTGTCGCGCCAGGCGGCGATACGCCTTGCGAATATCCTTTTCCGAAGCGTTCCGTTCTACGCCGAGAACCTGATAGTAGTCACGATATTCCATAGTATCTCACATTAAGCAAGAAAATTATCTGTGAAAAGATTCTAAAACTTTAGTCGAGGGGAGTCAACCTTACTGAGCCAATTCTTAGAAATTGTTTATATTTGTGCTTTGGGAATGCAGGGATGCCGCCAATCAGCTAAAATAAGGGGCGCAAATAAAATCACTGAAAAGGAACAGCGTATGAGTCGATCAACACTCTCCTGGGCAGTCATCATCGGGATTATTATCCTGGGTTCGAATGTGGCCTTTGGAATTTTTTCCGCCATTCCAAGTTCCACCACTGATGGCCGCAGTCTGGAATGGAAACGTTTTGATGTACTCATCGATAACCTTCAGACTTCCGAAAACCGTTTTGATGTAACCGAAACCTACCAACTCGCCATCGATCAGGGACCGTTTTCTTTCGGTACGCGCGACATTCCCATGGATCGTATCACGGGTATTACCAATGTTTCCGTCACCGACGGTTCAACCGCACTTCGTGAACAGTGTGTCGACTGGGCTGGCAGTTTCTGTACCACTTTGACAGGTGACTACTTCTCCATCAAATACTATTTCACCGCTCAGGCTCAATCGGGTACAACCCGCACCATTAGGATCAAATATACGGTTTATGGC
>DATAMF010000604.1:0-5577 GCA_036260665.1 Aggregatilineaceae bacterium
ACAGGCACGTTACCTTGGCCTGGCGAAAACTCATTTGCAGCATGTCCTGACTGCCATGGCCCTGAATATCACGCGCGTTCTGGTGTGGCTTTCTGGCAACCGTCCCGCTCAAACTCGCTCCTCGGCCTTCGTCAGGTTACATCACGTGGCTGCCTAATTGAGTTCGCCAACGGTATCCTTCCCTACATAAGCACCGCGGGGGTGTGGAAATTGTCTCCACACCCCCGCTATTTTTTATGGTGCGGTGCGCTGGAAGACGCGTACCCAATCGATGCTGAAAGTCTGCGGGAAGAGTGTTGCTTCATCCGGATAACCTGGCCAGGAACCACCTACTGCCAGATTCAGCAGGATAAAGAAGTCGTGATCGTACACCCATTGGCTGCCAGTGGGCAGGTCTTCCGGCGTTACAGAGAAGAATTCCAGATTATCCACATACCACCGAATGACATTGGGTTCCCATTCAACCGACCAGATGTGATACTCATTGAAGACATCTTCGCCCCAATCGAAAGCCTCGCCGATCCCGGCTGCACCGGAATATCCCGGTCCATGCACAGTAGCATAAGTCGTCTGAGGCTCTTTGCCAATGAATTCCATGATGTCGATTTCACCAGCATCTGGCCAACCAGCGTCCGCGAAGTTGGCACCCAGCATCCAGAAGGCGGGCCATATCCCCTGGCCGTAGGGCAATTTCAAACGTGCTTCGACCCGGCCATAGGTGAAGGCAAATTTGTCTTTGGTGATGCAGCGCGCGGAAGTATGCGTGCATTCCCCGTACCAGCATTCGGAGTCGGGCAATGTCTCCGCACGGGCGACGATTGAGAGATTCCCCTCGCCGTCTTGAATGACATTCTCAGGGCGATCCGTGTAATACTCCCATTCCTGGTTCCCCCAACCATGTCCGCCGATCTCACAGGTCCAGGTTTCACTGTTAATCGGTGTGCCTGCTTCCGCGTTGAACTCATCGCTCCATACTAATTTCCACGGCATACCGGACTCGTAGGCATCAGTTGGGGTAGAGGGCATGGAAATGGCGGGACGCGGAACCTGTATGCCGTCCAGGCTGGGCAGTGTACCCGAACTACCGCTGAGCGCTATGTTATCAAGGTAGTTAACCTGTGCCCCAACACCCGCCGGGAAGCTAAAAGCATAGGCATTGACTTCGGTCAGGCCAAGACCGTCATCCGGTGCGCCGCCGGGCTGCCAGTCAGTACGACGCTGGAAGTCAACCAGGGGGATCGAGAAAAACTGCCAGCCGGTAAAATCGTCGGTGATACGGTAGAACCAGCGTTCGGCACTGTCAGCCGTGGAGTCCGGCGCGCGGTTGTCAAAGATTTCGACCTGGATTTGTGTCCCGGAGTTCGCACCGTACAGCCAGAACGTAAGGTCAGTGTAACCACTCCAATCCTGAGTCAACCAGCTTGTGCCGTCGGTGAAAACGTGTGAGAACCCGCCATAGGATGCGATATCGTAAGACACCTTAAGGATGGTGTTATCCCCGACCTGATCGGGCAAAGCAAGGTCGTCGCCAGCGGGCACAGTAACGCCTTCAATAGTGACGTTACCTGCCGTATCACCCCAGGTCACATCGCCAATCCCGTTGTCGTACTCGTCTTTCCCGGCACTGATCTCGTCCTCGAAATCGGATACGACCAGCGATTGTGTGGTTGTAACAACGGGTGTGGCTTCGGTTTCCAGGCCAAAGCCAAATGCGAATAGGGGATCGCCTTCACCGGCACCGAGTGGAAGCTGATCAGTTGAGCGCGGCCAGGTGTAGGAGAGCTTGCCTTTGATCGGGCGCAGACCAAACACCCCATCGGCTACCCCCTGTCCTTCAGTGCCGGGTAACCACGCGACCAGCAGCGCATCCCACTGGTCGATCTCATCGGTGATGATCAATGGACGCCCGGTGATCAGGACCACCACGAGTTGATCGCAAGACTCGCGCATGGCGCTGAGAACCGCAAGGTCATCCGCCGGCAGCACCAGATTGGGATCATCGCCTACACCTTCGGCATAGGGACGCTCACCAACCACGCCGATGCAGACCGGGGCCTGGCCATCGAAACTGCCCGTTGCACTGTACACCACTTCGGTTGTGCTGGAAACGGTGCTCTGAATGGCCTGGAGCAGCGTGGTGCCGGGCGTGATATCGCCGGGTTTGCCTTGCCACTCAATCGTCCAACCGCCGCTTTGGATACCAATATCATTGGCGGCCTGCCCGCCCACATAGATCGGGCCGGAATCGCTGGGCAACGGCAGAAGATCGCCCTCATTCTTGAGCAGGGTAAGCGATTTCCCGACGGCTTCACGCGCCAGCGCGCGGTGTTCCGGGCCGCCGACAAAAGCAAGTAATTCGTCGTGACCGTAGGGATATTCAAACAGGCCCAGGTTGAACTTGACAGTCAGGATACGGCGCACGGCATCGTCAATACGCTCTTCGGAAATAAGCCCATTTTCGACAGCCTGGTGCATAACGGTGATAAAACGACCGTAGTCGTAGGGGACCATGTTCAGATCGACTCCAGCGTTGATCGCGGTGACCACAGCGGTGTCATAATCCTGGTCAATCTGATCAATGCCGCCCCAGTCGGAGACAACAAACCCGGTGAAGCCAAGTTCACCCTTGAGTACATCCGTGATCAGGTACTGCTGGGCGTGCATTTTAGTCCCATTCCAGCTCGAAAAGGAGACCATAATGCTCTGCGCGCCCGCCTCGATGGCAGCCTGATAGGGCGGCAGGTAACGTTCGCGCAGCACGGCCTCATCGATTGGCATATCCCCCTGGTCAATCTGATAATCATCCTTCGTGGAAGAACCCCAGATCGTGCCACCATCGCCGATATAATGTTTGGGCGTTCCAAGCACGGTGAGCGGGTCAGCCAAATTGTCACCCTGCATCCCGATCAGGTAGGCAGTCCCAAGCGCCGAGACAAGCTCGGTATTTTCGCCGTAGGCTTCATATGTGCGACCCCAGCGAATGTCCTGCGGCACGGCTACGACGGGCGCATAGTTCCAATAGATGCCAGTGGCGATCATCTCATTGGCGGTGGCCTGCCCGATGCGCATCATCAGGTCAGGATCATTAGCCGCACCAAGACCGATATTCTGCGGAAAGATCACCGCACCCCGCACGTTGTTATGCCCATGTACGGCATCTACGCCATAAAGCAGGGGAATCCCCAACGGAGTTTGCAACGCCTGCTCCTGGAAATTCTTGACCATTTCGGCCCAGGCTTCGGGGGTGTTGGTGGCCGGATAACCGCCGCCGCCGCTCAACAGTCCACCGATGTAAAACTTAGCAAGATCCCCGTCACGAATGCTGTTCTTTTCAACCAGTGTCATCTGGCCGATCTTTTCGTCCAGGGACATACGAGCCAGCAGATCCTCGACCCGCTCATTCACCGGAAGCGAAGGGTTCTGGTAGTCGGCAGTAGAGTTGTCCGCTGCAACAGAGGTTGGAACCGGGGTTGGTTCGGCGACTGCTGCGGTTTCCACTGCGATAGGTTCGCCGCCGATCTCAAAAAAGATCAGCCGCCCAAACAGACTCGGATCCTGGTAGGATCGATCAGAAGTATCGAAGATGGACCATATCAGCTTGGTATCGCGGTCTTTTTCAGACGCGCTATTGAGATGGACCTGGAAGCCAATCTCACCACCATGTGTGGGCGCGATCTCCCATACATCATTTTTGAGCGGAATTGCCAGTTCAGCCGCCCAACCGGTGTCCGTTTTGACCACGGTAAATGTAGCCCCGACGGTATCACTTTGCACGCCAGCAATAATGTGTGAGTCCGCCGGGAGATCACTATTAATCGGGGAGATCGTGACCTGTGCAACACCAGGAACATAGGAGGGCAATGTCAAATCCCCGGTGCCGTTGAGATAAAATTCAACCGAGTCTTCGTTCCAGTAGTCGGTTTCGTGCTGCCCGGCAATGATGTTATTGTCTAGTACGTCGGCCATGAAGTAGAGATATTCACCATCAGCGGCTCCGGCGAATGTTACGCCAGCTTCATCTCTCGACAGAGTAACAGTAGGAACTCCTGCCCAGTCACTCAGATCGCCATCCAATGCGATCGTAAGCGGAAAAGGCGCGAAATAGCTTTCGCCTGGCAGTCCGTCCGGTGCAAGCTGATCTCCCTGCGCGGCAGTTTTGGATCGGAATGTACTGGCGACCAACACGACAATCATCAGTATCACTGGCACAAAAAAGAATTTCTTCATACTTTCTCCTCCTAAATAATGAACAGTTTATCTTCAGCGTGTTCCTGAATATCTCAAAATATACTTCTTTCCTCATTGAGCGCTACAAGGGCCACGAACAATCCCATTTAATGGACAAGTCGCTTGCCGGTGGGGGTCGGATAATTCATCCGCTACTGGATTCCCCTTCGCGATGGGTATAATTTCCTCCTCGATTTGAACCAATCCCCATTCCCCGAAAAGTATCCTGTCCTGCTGTTGAATAAGCTACTGCGCCAAATCGTTACCATTGTAGAACCACTCGTGAAGCAACTGGAAACCCAGGTAAAGAGCCTGGACCAAACCCACGACCGACAATCTGGTCGGAGGAGTAGCAGATGATTTGGTGAAGAGCAAAGAACATCTCATCTTGATATCTGGCTCGCGGCCTTCCACATTATTGAGATGCTCTACGACTCCCCATTCCCCACAGAACCCCAAAACGATCTTCCCTCCAAAGCCGAACGTAATGCCGAGATTGGCATGCGCTACCAGCAGGGCGAAACGATTAGCCGGTTAGCCGCTGCCTTTGGCATCTCCGAACAGCGGGTCTGGCAGATTGTCCGCGGTTAGCGGAACCGACGGAGGCCGCGATCCCTGAGCATCTCTATCCCTTGACCTAGGCACAGCGCCAGGTGGCTCAATGCGCCATCCGCCAGGCAGCATTGCGCTCCATCGGTCCTCAGCTTACTCGTAAACAGATCACGTCAGTCGCTTCGATACGATGCTGGTGTTGATAAACACGGTGATTTGTCGGACAGCACCATCCCGTAAAAAGATACGGGAACTCAGCTCTGGGCCAAGGCTGTGGCCGGTGATGGTCTGGATGCTGCCGTCATGCAGCGTAACATCGATACGCGCCTCATCAGCCGCATACACGATGACCGGTACCTGGCAAAACGTATAGGCCAGCGCATTTGCAGGCACATTGATGGAGGCTTCCTGCCCAGCAACATCAAAATAGCGCAGCGCCGACGGCGTGCTCAGCCATTCCTCAGCGCGAAGCAGCACCGGGTTAAAGGTGATTTGCCCCTGCTTGATGACCAGCCCCACTTCACCGATCCGTGTGAGCACTTCTTCCTTGACCATGCCCGTCATGCCCGGTTGTTTTGCGCCCTGTCCGCCCGGCGTATGGGAATAGGGGTCGGTTGGAAATGCGCCATACACATCCGGCGTTTTGTTGAAACCCAGCCCGGCGCGAATGTCGTAATACACGTCAATCAACGCGGTCCGCGCCTCATCGCCAGACTGATCGGCAGCAAAGATCGTTTCCTGGACCGCCAGCAAAAGCTTTGAAACCATGTGCCAGTAAATGCTGCCCAGTCCCTCATA
>DATAMF010000606.1:0-4402 GCA_036260665.1 Aggregatilineaceae bacterium
GACGATCATGCAGTATGTTGAAAATCTGAGTGACCGGCAGACTGCCGAGGCGGTACGCGGGAACATTGCCTGGAAATATGCGCTGAGCCTGCCGCTGACCGATGCAGGGTTCGACTTTTCGGTGTTGAGCGAGTTTCGCCAGCGGTTGGTGCAGCATGAAGCCGGTGAGCGGTTGTTGAACGCCGTGTTGGTCGAGTTGAAAGGCAAAGGACTGCTTAAAGCACGCGGACAGCAGCGCACGGATGCGACGCATGTCTTGGCTGCTGTGCGCGAGTTGAGCCGAGTAGAAAATGTGGGCGAAACGCTGCGGCAAGCCCTCAACGAACTGGCGGTCCTCGCGCCCGACTGGCTGCGGGCGCAAGTGACCGCAGAGTGGTTTGACCGCTATGGTGTGCGGATGGAGTACCAACGCTTGCCCAAAGGGTTGCAAGAGCGGCAAGCACTGGGCGAAAGGATTGGGCAAGATGGCTATCACTTGCTCGAGGTCTATTATCAGGCGCGCGCCCAGGGGCAGGTCCCTATCAGTGAAGCCGTCGAAATTCTGCGCCGGGTGTGGGTGCAGCAGTTTTGGTGTGACGCCGGTCGCGTTCGACAGCGGGAGGTGGACCATATGCCGCCGGTGGCCGATTGGATCCGCTCCCCTTTTGACCTGGAAGCCCGCTACGCCAAAAAACGCGAGACGGAGTGGGTGGGCTACAAAGTACATCTGACCGAAACGTGTGATACGCAAACCCCACGCCTGATCACGCATGTTGCCACCACGCCCGCCCCGGAATCCGATAGCGCTGCCCTGTCGCTGATCTGGCACGACCTGGCCGCCCTTGATTTGCTGCCCGCCCAGCATTTGGTGGATGCGGGCTATGTCGAGGGACCGGTGTTGGTCGCTGGACCGGCTCACTATAACCTGGACGTGATTGGCCCCGCTCCCCAGGACCAGAGTTGGCAAGCGCGCTCGGAGGATGGAATTATCCTGGCCCACTTTGTCATTGACTGGGAGGCTCACACCGTCACCTGTCCGACAGGACAAGTCAGCCAGGGGTGGTATCCGTCTCACTCCGCGTCGGGCCACCCGACGATTTCGGTGAACTTTGCGGCACGGTCCTGTCGGGCGTGCCCGCTCAAGCCACGCTGCACCAAAGGCCCGGCGCGTTTCTTGACCCTCCGACCGCGCCCGCTGCATGACGCCTTGCAGGCTGCCCGCCAACGCGAAACCACCGACGATTTCAAGACCACCTATCGCGCCCGCGCAGGCATTGAAGGCTCGATCTCGCAAGCTGTTCGCGTGAATGGGTTGCGGCAAACACGCTATATCGGGTTGGCGAAAACACATCTCCAAAACCTCGCTTCGGCGGCAGCTCTCAATGTACTCCGCGCCATGGCCTGGCTCAATGAGGTGCCCGTAGCACCCACTCGACAGTCTACTTTTGCTCGCCTCGCCGCCTGATCCCCGTTCGCCAACAGTATCGCTAGAGAGAGGAAAAAACGTGTTTCGAGGGATTTATCCATCCGCGTTAGGAGGTCTTGTTGTGTTGGTTATCACCTTGACCGCAGCGGTTGGTCTGGGACGATTGGGAGCGAACTTTGGTGAGGCGCTGTACGTGTCGCTGTCAATGTTGATCGTTCTCAGTTATGCCATGACGTCCTGGCGTCTGCGAAAAGGGAGGTAGCGTATGTTCTACTGGCTGTTTACCGAAGGACGCGCGGCGCTGGGCGGCTGTCTTGCGCCACTGTTGTGCCTGGTCCCGCTGGTCCCAATCCTGGCTGCTGCCCTGATGGGAGCCTCGATTCGCCGCACCGATGAAGAGAAGCAAAGCACCCGGCGTGATCTGGTTTTGCGGCTGCTGGCACACGGGATTGTCTCATTCGGAATTGCCGCCCTCTATCTGTCGCTGATGGGCGATTTTGCCATTCACCGCGCAACCGTTCCGCAGGTCAAGAACGGGTTCATTGCGGTAGTGGCAGGCGGCCCGCCGACCATCAACCGGATGCGATTGTTCATGGCTGGTGCGATGGGGTGTATGGTGCTGGGTATGACGAACGTTGTCTTGCATGAAGGGCTGCGGCAGGGTGGCTGGCTGCGTGAGCGCGTGGATCGGCTGCGCCGCCCAGCGGTGCGACGGGGCTCGCTCGGTTCTTCTCATTTCTGCACGATGCGCGAGTACCGCCGTTATCGACGACCTGATCACGAAGGGGTGGTCTTCTTTGGCGCGTTCTGGGGGGAAAACCGCTGGCGGCTGGATTATGGAACTGGCACATTCCAACTGAGCGGAGAAGACGCGGCGAGAGGTATTTTGACGTTGGGTGGTCCTGGCTCCGGCAAGACCCAGGGGGTGATCCTGCCTGTGATCGGCGACCGGATGTTGGCCGGACACAGCCTGATCGTCGCTGACCCCCAGGGCGAACTGAAAGAACACGTCAGTCGGTTTGCCCAGGTCACGGGCCACCTAGTCGCGGTGCATGATCCGACCAGCAGCGCCGGGCCACGCTATAACTTGGCCGCCGATATCGGTAATGTCTCCGATGCCCGCGCGATTGCCGATGTACTGGTCCCTAGCGCGCAAGGCGATAACCGCTTCTGGTCTGACAGTGCCACTGCGCTCCTCGCTGCCTGCCTTATCCGTTTTGATACGCTCGGCGATATTTATAATGCACTGAACGATCCCAAAGCGCTGGCCGAGAGACTGTCTTCGAAGCGAGATGACGCCTCGCTGCTGGCAAATGCCTTCATCGCCAGTGTGCGCTCAGATGGGAAAGTGGCATCGAACGTGGTCGCAACATTGGCAACGGCGCTGACTGGTTGGGCTTCAACTGACGTGCGCGCCAACACCAGCGCTTCGGACTTCGAAGCGGAGCAGATCATCTCACAGCCAACCGTCGTCGTGCTGACCTGTCCGGGACGGATGCGAGCGGTATATGCGTCCTATCTCGGCGCGACCCTACGGAAACTGATGCTCGACCTGGATACAATTGGTGAACAAAATGGCGGGCCACTGCCTATGCCAGTCGGCATAGTGCTGGACAAATTCCCGACGCTGGGCAAGCTCGACAGCTTAGTTGCCGACGTGAATCTGGTGCGTAAGCGGCGCATCTCCATCCTGATAGGCGCACAAACCAAAGGGCAGTTCCATCTGATCTACGGCCAGGAAGGGACCCAGGCGCTCTTCACCGGCTTGGCAACCCAGCTCGTGTTCGGCGGCTGTGATGCGGAAACGGCGGAATATTATTCAAAAGCATCTGGCATTGCCACCGCTGATGCGAACAAGGACGATCCCAACAGCCATCTGCGCCAACGTCCGCTGTTGACTGTAGACGAGGTGATCACGCCGCAGTCAGGCAACTGCACCATCTTCGCTCGCTACGTCGAGCCAGGGTTTGCCACCCAGGTCATTCTGACCGCCCGTCTTACCCGCCTTTATGAGCGGCGCGACTGGCAGGTGCGTTTCGCCGCTTCGAAGAGTGTGGAGCCGTTGCGTTTAGAACGAGGCATTACGCTCGAATTGGAGCCCACTCATTCGCCAGAAATCCCTCCAGTAGCCGAACCCGGCCCTGACCGCGCTACGATGGAACACTCCTATCTACGCATGAAACAAATGGAACGTATTCCGGTCCCATTGATACCCTTGGCTCAGATGAGAGCCAAGCACCAGGCACGAACTGCTGCCGCACAGGAGAAATGACATGGCCTTGACGAAAAAAACGACGGTGAGTGAGATTGGCCGCCGGACCCGGCTGCGCAATCACGATGTGCAGCGAGTAGTGGAGGCATTGATTGACGTATGGACTGAAGAACTAGCATCCGGTGGGCGGATTGAACTTGAGAACTTCCTGGTCTTGGAGGTGCAGCGTGTAGATCGTGGTGAGCGCCGTGGGATGTTAAGCACGGGCGAACCACGTCAGATCATTTACCGATTGGTTGTGCGGCCCAGCAAACTATTACGACAGCGGCTGAATCGATGCCATTGAAGATGTGATGGTTATAACAAGCCACCCTGCCTGATTTCTGTTAACCATCTTTCATAGGCAGATGGCGAATTCAGCAGCCGAGCATGTTCGAGCCATGAGTGATCCTGATCGCCCATAACAATGTTCAGGATGACTTGCTCACGTTTCAGACCTTTTCCGAACAAGCCTTCTGCATCTAATTCCTGCAAGACCGTGCGACAAATGGATAGCAGGCGGGTATTCATCTCGTCCCATGCTCTCTCATCATCGTCGTGCATCCAGTAGATATTGTTAGCATCGAGCCAGCCATTCGCGCGTTCGAAATATTCTTTGCCCACCCGATGATACGACCAATCTCCTCACCGTCGTTTTTTTCGTCAAGGCCATGTCATTTCTCCTGTGCGGCAGCAGTTCGTGCCTGGTGCTTGGCTCTCATCTGAGCCAAGGGTATCAATGGGAC
>DATAMF010000610.1:0-2267 GCA_036260665.1 Aggregatilineaceae bacterium
TGGCGTTTTGAACCTGGGAAGTTCTGCAAAGTGGGGGTTTTGTAAAACTTGGTCTGAAAACTTACCCCCCCTTTGAAGAAGTCGTTCGTTTTTAGTAGTTGGTAAAGGGCGATGTTGGGCGATACGAATAGAATAGCACAGATGTTCGGAACTGTCATCACCATTGACCGACTAACTTCGATGGTGAACTTGGATGGTGAGTCAGGATTGCAGCCCCGGAACATTACCCACAAGTTGGGGATGAGGGGCGAGACGAGCGTTGTGCAGTTCACCCCTATCCTCCCGGCCTCCTTTCCCCGCACGCGGAGAAAGGAGGAGCAGGGTGGGGCAAGCGGGGCAATGCGTGAATTGCCCAATAGGCGTCAATTTAAGGGTGTTCACCTCTCACGTCAAGAAAAACCCCAGCCCCTTCCCGCAAGCAGGAAGGGGAGCAAAGCGGGCGCGGCAAGCCGACGCCCCGACGAATGGCGGGGCCGTTGATCTGCGTTCTGGAAGATGTGGTATCGCCGCACGCGGAGAAAGGAGGAGCAGGGGCGGGACAGAAAAAGATTGCGCCCCGGCGTATTAAATCGGTGTGTTAGCCCACATAGTACAGTAAGGTCGGTGATCGAAGTAATTGCGTTTAAAACCAATGGAACATAGAATGAAGAATGTCAAGACGAGTGCGAGGAGCGTGTGAGATGGGCAGTGCCATGCTTCGCCGACTGGGGGTCCACAGCCGCTACACCTTTGTGCTCGTGCCTCCCGCTCAGCCACGCTTTAGCCAGCCCGTGTGTGAGGAAGATTTGCCCGCGCTGACCGCCCTGTATCCGGTGGTGGTGAGCGACGATGAGCAGGGCGCGGTTACGCTGCTGAAGCTGATTCTGGAATATAAGGCGCACCTGACGGTGATCGGGTGTACGAGCGGGGAGCAGACGCTGCAACTGTGTGACATGGTGACGGCCTCGCTGGTGATTTCGGATGTGATGAAGCCAGATATGGACGGCTATGAGATGCTGCACTGGCTGCGAGAGCAGCCGCATACACACTATGTGCCATTTATGTTTTTGACCGCGCGGGGGGACCAGTCGAGCCATAAAAAGGGCCTGGCGCTGGGGGCGGACCGTTATTTGTCGAAGCCGCTGCTGCACCATGATATGGTGGCCGAAGTCACGGGGCTGTTGATGGAACGGTATCGAAAGGTGGCGGTAAGTTGATCACGTGCCGGGTGATGCGGCGCTGGATGGGAACGGGCAGTCTGTATCGTTTTGTGGCGGTGAACGCGGCCCGACCGCGTTACAGCCAGCCGCTGCAAGAGGACGATTTGGCGGAGTTCACGGCGGGGCAGCCGATTCTGGTGACGGATGACAGCCCGGAGATGGTGACGATGTACCGGCTGGGCATTCAGCGTTTTGGGACGATGCACGCGATTGGCACAACCAGCGCATTCGAGGCGCTGCGGTGGTGCGAAGAACTGCCGGTGTCGCTGATCGTGTCAGATTTGATGAAGCCGGATATGCATGGGCTGGAACTGCTGGAACGGGTGCGGGCGAATCCAAAGACGCAGCATCTGCCGTTTCTGGTGGTGTCGGCGTGCCTGAACGACGATTACCGGGTTGAGGCGCGGCGGCTGGGCGTGGATCAGTGTATGGAGAAGCCTGTGGCGCGGGATGAGTTTATGGAGACAGTCCGGCACCTGCTGATGGCCTCTTATCGGAAGGTAATAGCGAGTTAGCCGAGAGGATGGCTGTGAGGAATTCAGCATGATCACGCGCCGTGAAATGCTCCGGTGGGTGGCAGTGACGCATGTGGGGGTATGTGTCCCGGTGCCATTCATGAAGTTTGCGTACAGCCAGCCGCTGCTGATCGATGATTTAGAGGAATTGACGGCGGCACATCCGATTCTGGTGAGCGACGATGACTCTGAACTGGTGGAGTTGTATCAGCGCGTGCTGGAACGGATCGCGCTGCTGCATACGATCGGGACGACGGATGCACGGCACACGCTGCAATTAAGCGTGGAAGTTCCGGTATCGCTCGTTATTTCGGACATTATGAAGCCGATGATGAATGGGATCGAGATGCTGCGGCAGATGCGGGCGAATCCTCGCACGCGGGATGTGCCGTTTCTGTTTGTGTCAGCGTGCAGCAACTATAATCTCCGGGGAGAGGCGAAGCGTCTGGGGGCGGACGGGTATCTGGTCAAGCCGATTTTTCCCAGAGAGCTGTTTGGGGAAGTGCGGCGGCTGCTGATGGAACGATACCGGAAGGTGATCCGTAATTAAGTT
>DATAMF010000613.1:0-17894 GCA_036260665.1 Aggregatilineaceae bacterium
CTGTATTCCCAAAACCCCGACTGTCCCACGCAGGATACCCTGATTGCGGGGGGGGCGCGCCCGTGCCATGTGTAACTGTGTCGGTATATGTCTGTCTGATTGATCGTTCCACCCTGGATAAAACGCAGTACGCCAAAGTGACGCTGCTGCCCGGAAGTGACACCAGCGGACTTCCAACCGGGCAGGTGTTCATCGACCTGCGGCGCGAGTGGGGAAATTAGGCGATGGCGAACGAAGTTCCAGATCTCGGCCAACTGGTGGGTGATGAGTCGGCATCCCCTATCCCACCACCGCCCGCCCGTCGTAGGCCCATCCCCACCTGGGTGATCGTGGCAGGCATGGCCGTCGCGCTGATTTTAGCCGTCATCATCCTGCTGCGCATCGGCGGCCCGCTTTATAATCTGGTGTTCCCAACAAGCCTCCTCAAGCCGGATGGCGTGGAAGAAGTGGAACACAATGATCCCGAAAAGGGAACCGAAAATTGGCTGTTTCGCACCGATCAATCGGCTCAGGACGTGGTCCGGTTTTACGAAGACGAGGGTGGCACGTGTACCTATAAACCGGAAATGGAATCGGGCCGCGTAGACGCCTATTGTACGGGCGAAACGTCCGATTATGGCACGGGCGCGCCCCCCGCAATCAGGGTATCCTGCGTGGGACAGTCGGGGTTTTGGGAATACAGGGTTTCATCCAAAACCATGACCTGCTGCTGGTTGGTGCAGTCCATTTTCTGGTCATCGGAATAAAATTTCATAATCTTGTTGAGCGAATCAGTTGATACATACTGGGTATGATCCTGGGTATCAGAAAGTTTTTCGCTGCTAACCTTTTGCGAGCCAGGATACTGGTCGAGTTCAATCGGCTTGTTGCGGCTGCCGCGATAGGCAACAAACGCGATAATGGCGGCACCAACCAACACGATTCCCAGGACGAAAAGACCCACTACGATACGCACGAATTTGCTCTGCCACAAGCCCGGCTCCGGTTCCTCGGCAGGCGGTTCCTCACGATATTCGTCATCCATCTGGATTTCTTCTTGCTCGCGTACTTCGTCCGACATCATTCACTCCTCGCCTGATTTAATGGTCGAATACGTCGAGAGCCGCTGAACCATCCAGCAAGCGTTCCGCCAATTGAACATCCGGTTCCAACAGGCCGCGCAATGGAGCCGCCTGATCGCTGGACAAAATCAGGTGCCAGTCCTGCAAGCCAGCGCGTTCATTCCGCAGCAGTTCAAGCTGGCGCAACGCGGCCTCGTGATCGCCAAGGCGGTAAAAATTGCGTGCCAGCCACAGCCGGGTCAGCAGCAGATAGCGGCTTGAGGACAGCCCGATCTTCAGCGCTGATTCGAGATGTTCGATGGCAGATGCGGCTTGGGACAGCCGATCCTCGATCATGCCCAAATTATACGCCGACATCCAGTTCTGCACGTCACGCTCCAGGGCACTGACCGCATAGGGATAGGCTTTTTCAAATTCGCCCGTCTGGGCATAAACCTCGGCTAATCCCATATAACCCGCCGATGAATCGGGCACCAAGTCGATCATTCTCTCGTAATCGGACTGCGCCAAACTGACGCGATTGGACAGGCGATACAGTTCGGCGCGAAAACGGTAATGCTCCGGATCGAGCGGTTCGGCCTCGATTAGCCCAGCCATCACTTCGATAGCCTGATCAAACTCGTTGTGGCGCAAATGCCGGATCGCCGCCTGATATTCCATCCGAACACGGCTGCGCAGCACAAACTGGGACAAAACGAGCCACCCCACACTCGCCCCGGCGAAAAATAATCCCTGGCGCGGCAGGATCACCGCCCAAGCCAAAAGTCCCAGCGCCGGACCTGCGCTGCGCCACAACTGCGGGCGGGAACGATCAGGCAAGCGGCTGTTCACAATCCACGATACACCGGCCAACATCAGCCAGAAAACCAGCGCTATTACACGCGAAAGCCAGGACTCGCCGGAAAAAGCCGCGATCAGCAGCACCACGACCATTAAACCGCCGAGGATTAGCCCGCTTAAAAGACGAGAACGCTGGGGGCCAAGCCAATTCGCCAGTTCACGAGGCACGCTTTTTACTCCTGAGCATCCAGATCCATGCGCATCCGCAGCATGATCGGGCGACCTCCTACAGCCTCCCAAAAACGAATGCCGTCTGCATTCAACGCGGCAACCTGCCATTCGGTCCGGCTGACACCTTGCTCGCTAAACCAGTTATTCATGGTGGTGACTAACTGGCGGGCCAAGCCGCGCCCCCGATAGGCCGGATCGACAAAAATATCCGCAATAAATCCCGAATCGACGTGTTCAAATAAATCCGGGTGCAGGTCGATCACCGCGCCTAAAATATAACCGACTACCTGCCCATCGACTTCAGCTACAAAGGTGCGTGTATACGGATCGTCGCGCCGCTCTAACAGCCGCTCGGCGTAACGACCTGCCGCGCCGGGTGTCGCACCGGGTAAACGCGGGTCAAGCCGCACATGATCATCGGTGAGCGCCTGCCACAACCGGGCAATCGCGGTCTGATCTTTGGGTTGAACGAGTCGAATTGTCATTTGACCTCAAAATAAAAACTCCCGTCCCCAGTCAATCTAAGGGACGGGAGCCAGATAGCTCTCGCGGTACCACCCTCATTCTTCGCCGGATAGGGCGAAGCACTCTTGTATGGCAAGGTTGGGTAACGGGACCAATCCGGCGAAACTTACTGGTACGGATGTACGTTCAGCCTCACAGCTCAGGAAGGATTTTCCGCCCGCATTCTGGACCTGGCTCACACTCACCCCAGGCTCGCTGACCATTGATCGAGCGTACTCGTTTCCGTCATCGCTTTTGTGTCAGGATACCATACGGAATAGGGCTGGTCAAGACACTATTAGCGTCAATAACTAAACCGGCATTTGAGCGAGCACATAGGATAGGGCTTCATCGAGGGTGGTAAACAAGGGCAAAACACCGTGTTTCTGCGATGTGGATTGGGCAACCGAACTCACCAATACGGCTGTAAACGGGATGGCATAAGCGCTCCTGTTTTGTTCAAATTCAGCCACCACGACATCGTTGAATGAAAATTCCATATCGGTGCAGTCGGCGATCACATACAAGTCTCCATCAATCAGGGGGGCGGTTCGGACAATGAACTGTTCCATTTGCTCTAGCTCCACCGATAGATCGGAAGGCGGTACAAATTGAAAAAACAGAATCGGCTCTTGCGTTATCTGGCATGCTATAACTGTCACGATACATCTCCTTCTATGTGTTATGCATCGTATTCGCCGCAGATTTCAGGGCGATAACAAACCCATTACAGATTGGAAATGTCAATTGGGACATGGACACCGTAAGATATGACTGGTGAATTGATCAGGCAAGGCAAGGGGTTTATGATCGAAATCTGGCTTAACGAGCAGCTCGCCCCCCACGAGGAAGAAGTGGTCAAGGTCGCGGAAGTGCGGCGCGGATCAACCGGGGCAATCTTTGCGGTACAGGGTAGCAAATACCGCTACTATTTCAAAACGTGCGAAGCCTTCGTGCGTTATGAACCGCAACTCACAGCGGCATTGGATCGCTGGTTTCCGGGGTATATTCCGGCGGTGGTGGGGATCGATGCGGCGAAAAGCTGGCTGCTGATGCGGGATGCGGGGCCAACAGTCCGAACGATTACCCAGGAAGACGGCGATTTATCGCGGTGGGAAGACATGCTGCGGCGGTATGCGATCCTCCAACAAAAAGCGATCCCCTATCAGCAGGAACTGCTCGATCTGGGGGTGGCGGACCGGCGGCTGGATAAACTGCCCGCGTTGTATGATGAATTGATCGCGGATACGGATATGCTGATGATCGGGCAGGCCGATGGAATTTCGGAAGCCGATCTGGAACGGTTAAACGCATTTGGTCCGACGGTACGGGCCTTGTGTGAGCAAGCAGCATCTTTTAAGATACCTGAAACGCTGCATCATGACGACTTTCATACCAACAATGTGAGTTTGCTGGATGGGGAATTTCGCTTTTTTGACTGGGCGGAGTCCTGCGTCGCACACCCGTTTTATTCGCTGCTGATGATGCAGCGGTATGCTAAATATGTGTTTGAAGCGGATCAAGCCGTACTCAACCGGATGCGGGATGCCTATTTGGAGATGTGGCAGGACTACGACTCTCTGGCGCGCATGATCAGCCTGCTCGACATCACCAACCAACTCACAGCCCTGTGCCGCACACTCACCTGGCGGTTTGTGGTCAAACATGCGGATCAAAGCTACCGGGCTGAACTGGCTGATGCGGTCCCGTACTGGCTGCTCACTTTTTTGAACAACACGCCACTTGAGTAGGATCATCCTGATTCCGCGTATATAAAGCTAGTCTATTGAAGGGATGAGAGAGAAACAATGACGAGTATGCATGGTTTTGAACTACTTCGGGATGAAATGATTCCTGAACTCAATTCACGGGCGAAACTGTACCAGCATGTGAAGACGGGAGCCGAACTCGTGTCAGTAGAAACCGACGACGAAAATAAAGTCTTCGGGATCACCTTCGGGACTACACCCACCCGTTCGAACGGCGCGCCGCATATTATGGAACATTCGGTGTTGTGCGGATCACGCAAATACCCGGTCAAAGAGCCGTTTGTGGAACTGCTCAAGGGATCGCTGAATACGTTCCTCAACGCGATGACATATCCAGATAAAACCACCTATCCAGTTGCCAGCCAGAATGTCAAAGACCTGTACAACCTGATCGATGTGTATCTGGACGCGGTATTTTATCCGCGCATTACGCCCTACACGCTGATGCAGGAGGGGTGGCATTACGAAGTCGAAGCGCCGGATGCGCCCCTGGATTATAAGGGCGTGGTGTTCAACGAAATGAAGGGGGCGTATTCAGACCCCGATAACGTGATGGCGCGCTATATTCAGCAGTCGCTGTTCCCGGATAACACCTATGGGGTTGATTCAGGCGGCGATCCGGCGGAAATTCCTAATCTGACCTTTGAGGAATTCAAGCAGTTTCACGATACCTATTACCACCCATCCAATGCGCGAATCTGGTTTTATGGCGATGATGATCCAGAAGAACGGCTGCGTTTTTTGAATGAGTGGTTGAAAGACTTCGAGCGGATTGAGGTCAACGCGACGGTTCCACTCCAGCAGCGGTATACGGAGCCGCAGCAATTCATTTATCCGTATGATGCAGGTGATCAGGGGCTGGACAGCAAAAAGACGATCTATACTGTGAACTGGATGCTGGATGATATAAGCGATACAGAAAAAACACTGGGCTTCAGCATCCTGGGACATATCCTGATCGGCACACCGGCCTCACCGCTGCGCAAAGCGCTGATCGATTCGGGGTTGGGCGAAGACCTGGCCGGGTTGGGGTTGGAACTGGATCTGCGGCAGGCGGTGTTCTCAACCGGATTGAAAGGCATCCTGTATGCGGACGGGCCGAAGGTGGAAAGCCTGATCTTCGATACGCTGGACGCGCTGGCAAACGGTATTGACAGTGAAATGATCGAAGCGGCGATGAACACCGTCGAATTCGCGCTGCGCGAAAATAACACCGGATCATTCCCCCGCGGGTTGTGGCTGATGCTGAAGTCGCTGCGCACCTGGCTGCACGGCGGCGATCCGGTAGCGCCACTGGCCTTTGAAACGCCGCTCAACATGATCAAAGCACACTTGGCGGCGGGAGAACCTTATTTCGAGGCCCTGATCCGCGAGTATCTGATTAGCAACCCGCATCGCTCAGTGGTCGTTCTACGCCCCGATCCAGAGTTCGCCACGCAGCAGGAAGCCGCCGAACGGGAACGGTTGGATCAGGCTCGCGGCGCGATGACCGGCAGCGATATTCAGAAGGTGATGGAAGAAACGCTCACCTTGAAGCAGATGCAAGAAACATCGGATACGCCGGAAAATCTCGCCACAATTCCCAGCCTGACGCTGGACGACTTGGATAAGCAAAACAAAACAATCCCGATTGAGGTATCCGAAATCGAAGGCGCGCGGGTGTTGTATCACGATCTATTCACTAATGGGATTGTGTATCTGGACCTGGGATTCAATCTCTATGGACTGCCGCAGGACTATCTGCCGTATATATCGCTATTCGGGCAGGCACTGCTGGAGATGGGCACCGAAACCGAAGATTTCGTCAAACTGTCGCAGCGAATTGGACGTAAAACCGGAGGAATCGGATCTTCGGTGCTCACTACGTCGCTGTTCCAGTCGGAGCAAGGGACGGCGTGGTTATTCCTGCGGGGCAAAGCGACCACGACACAAGCGGGTGATTTGCTCGATATTCTGCACGACATTCTGCTCACCGTGAAGTTGGACAACCAGGAGCGATTCCGGCAGATCGTGCTGGAAGAAAAAGCAGGAATCGAGTCGGAACTGGTCCCGTCGGGGTACTCGTTCGTGGTGTCGCGCCTGCGGTCACAGTTCAACGAGGCGGGATGGGTGGATGAGCAGATCAATGGTGTGAGCAACCTGTTTTTCCTGCGGGAACTGGCTGAGCAAATTGATTCCGATTGGGGATCGGTACTGGAAACGCTGGAAGCAATCCGGCATCTGCTGATCAACCGCTGCCATATGCTGGCGAATGTAACGTTGGATACCGCGAACTGGGCCGAGTTCCAGCCGATGCTGGCCGCGATGCTGGCGCAGCTTCCGGGTGAGGAACCGCAGCCGCAGCCGTGGAACCGAGAAACCGCCGCTGAACATGAAGGGCTGGTGATCCCATCACAGGTGAATTTTGTGGGTAAGGGCGCGGACCTTTATAAATTGGGGTACGAACTGGATGGCTCGTGCATCGTGATCAACAACTTTCTGAACGCGACGTGGCTGTGGGAGCGAGTACGGGTGCATGGCGGCGCGTATGGCGGGTTTGCTCAGTTCGATATGCGATCTGGCGTGTTCACCTATTTCTCGTACCGCGATCCGAATCTGGATGAAACACTGGGGAACTACGATCAGACGGGTGAGTTTATGCGCGAGCTTGAACTTTCGCAGGATGAGGTCGTCAAGAGCATTATCGGCGCGATTGGCCGGATGGATGCGTACCAACTGCCGGATGCAAAAGGCTATACATCGATGGTGCGCTATCTGACGGGCGAAAGCAACGCGATGCGCCAGACGATCCGGGATGAAGTGCTCCAGACGAAACTGGATAATTTTAAGCAGTTCGGAGCGATTCTGGACCGGCTGCGCGATCAGGGTACGGTGGTTGTGCTGGGATCGCAGGCCGCGATTAACGAATCGAATACCGCAAACGGCGAGTGGCTGAAAGTCGTCCCAGTGATGTAGACTGGTTGTGGGGAGTGATCGGGGTGATCGCTCCCTACACTGCTGCATGGAGTCTCAAGGATGATTGAAGCCACACACTGGCGACCCTACGCCGCCTTGATCATCGGCGTGCTGGCGGTTTCAACTGCCGCCATTTTTATCCGGTTCGCTCAGGAAGAAGATGCGCCTTCGCTGCTGCTGGCGGCGGCTCGACTGACGGTGGCTTCGCTGGTGTTGACGCCGATTGTGCTGCACCGCCATCGATCCGAAGTGCGCCAGTTGTCACGCGAGGAGGTCCGGTGGGCAGCAGTGTCGGGTGTGGTGCTGGGGCTGCACTTTGCCACCTGGATCACCTCGCTGGAATATACATCGGTGGTTAACAGCGTGGTGCTGGTGGCAACGGCTCCGCTGTGGGTGGCGGTGATGGCTCCCATCGTGCTGCATGAGCGGCTGGGAAAGTGGGCCATCAGCGGGTTGGCGTTGGCGGTTTCGGGGGGAATACTGGTCGGGTTGAGCGGCAAAGCCGGTGATCCGCCGACGCGAAATATCCCGCTGCTGGGCAACAGCCTGGCGTTGATTGGGGCCGTGATGGCGGCGGTTTATTTTGTGATCGGCAAACGGTTGCGCGCTCGAATCAGCATGGTGGTTTACGTATGGCTGGTCTACGGTGTGGCCGCTATTACGCTGGTGAGCGCCGTTATCCTGTCGGGCACAACCGTTTGGGGACTGTCCGGTAAGGCCTATCTGTGGATGCTGCTGATGGGACTCATCCCACAGTTGATCGGGCATTCATCATTCAACTACGCGCTCGGATTTTTGCCCGCCGCCTATGTGAGTCTGGTGGTGCTGGGCGAACCGATTGGCAGCGGCATACTGGCGATCATTTTTCTGAGCGAATGGCCGGGTGCATGGCAAGTGGTAGGATGTGGGTTAATCCTGGTGGGCATCCTGGCATCCAGCCGCGAACAACAAAACAGGGAAATTGAATTATCTGATTAAATGAAGGATTGGCACTTATGGACGGCATTTTTGGGATCGGCATCCCCGAATTACTGATCATCTTTTTGCTGTTGTTTGTGGTCGGCGGCCCCGCCAACACTGCTAAATGGGCGCGCGAGTTAGGGAAACAAATGCGGAAACTGCGCCAAGTATGGGCGCAGATGATGACCGAGTTGGAAAACGAGATGGGACCCGAAGGCAAAGAAATTATAGATGCAACGCGAGAACTGAGCCAAAGCGCGTATGAAATGCGAAAAATGAATGCGCCGCGCAAATTAATGGAAGAAACTGTGCGCATGATCGAACTGCCGGTGATCCCCAAAGCGCCGCCTAAATTGGATCAACCCGCAAAGGTGGACCCGGCGGTACCCACCGACCAAGAAGCACCCAAGTATCAGGCATGGGTTCCCCAAAACCCAAAGACTGACGAATAGCATCAATCATCACTGAAGAATCGCGGTTGCAAATTCTAAACAGGTGTCTTATAATTACGGGTATCTAACCTCTGATTAATCTGATTGATCAGATGATTGGGGCCAAAATCAGGAGGCCCGATGCCCGGCTATTCTTTAGATTCCAGTATTCTGCGATATATTGTTGAACGCCAAATGCAGCCCGGCGAACGGCTGCCCACGATTACTGAACTTAGCGACGAATTGGGCGTGAGTGTCAGTAAGATTCGGGAAGAACTCGAAGTGGTTCGCACGTTGGGGTTAGTACAGATCAAACCTCGGACCGGCACCCAAGTCCAGGAGTTCGATTTTGGGCCAGCCGCTACCCTCAGCGTACTCTACGCATTGGGCCTGAACCGCACCCATTTCTACGATTTTTCCAAGCTACGACGACATGTTGAACTCAGTTTCTGGCACGAAGCCGTGTGCCAAATATCCACCGAGGATATTGTGTATCTGCGGCAGTTGGTGGCGCGCGCACGGGATAAGCTGACCCGTGTTCCGGCTGAAGTTCCGTTTGAAGAACACCGCTGTCTGCATCTTACTTTTTTCCGGCACCTGGAAAATCCGTTTGTCCAGGGACTGCTGGAAGCCTACTGGGAGGCATACAAGGCGTTCGGGGTGGCACTGTATGCCGGGTTGTCGTATCACCGCGAAGTCTGGACCTATCATGATCGTATGGTGGAATGTGTGGCAAAAGGTGACTATGAGGGCGGACGACAGGCACTGCAAGACCATATGGCCCTGCTCCGCTATGAGGCTCCCAAACCCCCACAGCCCTTAGCTGAAGAAAAATCAACGCCTATATATCATTTTTTTGAATAGAGATTTTTTCCCTACTCGCATAAGTGTCATTTCAGGAGCTTGTCATGACCACTGTTCAAAATGAATTGGATACGCTGATGACCGGGCAAAAGCCGATCATCAACGACTTCCAGATCATGATCGCCACGCCGAATGGGTCGGGCAGCCAGACAGCCAATACTGTCCTGCTGCGGTCCATCTTCCGTATGGGGATTCCGGTTAGTGGTAAAAATATATTTCCTTCTAATATTCAGGGCTTACCCACATGGTATACGATCCGTGTGAGCAAAGATGGCTACATTGCGCGGCTGGCGACTTATCACATTTGTGTTGCCATGAACCGGGATACCGCCAGTGAAGATATTCAAAATCTTCCCAGCGGAGCGGTTTGTTTGTATCCGAGCGAATGGAAAATACCGGAAGATCGCAGCGATATTATTTATTACGCGATGCCGGTCAAAGAATTAACGACGGTGGCGAATGCCCCCTCCAATCTCACCGCCTACATTTCGAATATGGTGTATGTGGGCGTGCTGACGGCACTGCTGGATATTGACATCAACCAGATCGAATATGCGCTGGACTATCACTTTAATGGCAAGACCAAGCCGATCCAAATGAATTTTTCGGTGGTCAAGGCCGGGTACGAATGGGCGCTCGATAATTTGCCCAAGCGCGACCCCTACAAACTCGAAAAAATGAAGCTCACCGAGGGTATGCTGCTGATGGATGGCAATTCGGCGGGCGCGTTGGGGGCGGTGTTTGGTGGGGTTGGTGTCGCAGCGTGGTATCCGATTACGCCTTCGACCAGCCTGATCGACTCGATGCGGGAATATCTGGCGGAGATGCGCACGGATGCTGAAACGGGCAAGGCGACCTACGCGGTGATCCAGGCTGAGGACGAGATCGGCGCGATTGGGATGGTGATCGGGGCTGGTTGGGCAGGCGCACGCGCCATGACCGCAACCTCTGGCCCCGGCATGTCGCTGATGAGCGAATACGCAGGCTTGGCGTATTACGCAGAAGTGCCTTCGGTGATCTGGAATGTGCAGCGGATGGGACCCAGCACGGGACTGCCTACGCGCACCTCACAGGGCGATATTCTGAAAGCGTATTTCCTGGGACACGGCGACACCAAACACGTCTGCCTGATTCCGGGCAGCATTGAAGAAATTTTTGAATTTGGCTGGCGGGCTTTCGATCTCGCCGAACGGCTGCAAACGCTCATCTTCGTGATGATTGATCTCGACTTTGGAATGAATGTCTGGATGAGCAAGCCCTTCCAGTATCCAGATGAACCGATGGATCGCGGCAAAGTGTTGAGCGCGGAAGAACTCGAACAAATGCCGGATTGGGGCCGGTACGAAGACGTGGATGGCGATGGTATAGGATACCGGACTCTGCCCGGTCTGGAACATCCCCGCGCGGCATGGTTCGCACGCGGCACGGGACACAATCCCAAAGCGATCTACAGCGAACGGGTGGATGATTGGGTAGCGAATATGGCGCGGCTCAACCGCAAATTCGATTATGCGCGCACGATTGTGCCCGCCCCCGTAGTGGATGATGCAGTCGGCGCGGCTATCGGGCTGATCGCGTATGGCAGCAGTGATCCCTGTGTGGTGGAAGGGCGTGATCAGTTGCGGCAGCACGGAATCGAAACGGATTATCTGCGGCTGCGCGCCCTGCCTTTGAGCGAGACCACTCGAAACTTTATCGCGGCGCATGATCGGGTCTATGTGGTGGATAATAACACCGATGGGCAGATGGCTAAACTGCTGCACATGGAATATCCAGAACTGGCGGCGCGGATCAAGTCGCTGGCGTATTCGGATGGTTTATCCTTGACAGCACAATGGCTGGTCGATGCGGTGACGGGACAGGAGCAGTAACGAGATGGTACGGACAAATGTGAATCTCATTGGGCTGGAACGTAATGATTATAAAGGCGGCAACTCGACGCTCTGCCAGGGCTGCGGCCATAACTCGATTTCGAACCAGATCATCGCGGTGTGTTTTGAACTATCGATTAATCCGCAGCAGGTGATCAAGCTGAGCGGGATTGGCTGTTCGAGCAAATCGCCAGCTTATTTTCTCAACCGTTCGCATGGGTTTAACTCGCTGCATGGCCGCATGCCGGCCCTCGCAACCGGGGCAACCACCGCCAACCGGGATCTGATCGCAGTGGGCGTGAGCGGCGACGGGGATACAGGCAGTATTGGATTGGGCCAGTTTAAGCATATGGTACGCCGCAATGTGCCGATTGTGTATATTGTGGAAAATAACGGCGTGTATGGGCTGACCAAAGGCCAGTTCTCCGCGACGGCGGATATGGGGCAAGAATTGAAGTATGCCGGGGTAAATGAACTGCCGCCCATTGACATCTGTCTGGAAGCGCTGGCCGCGGATGCGTCGTTTGTAGCGCGTTCGTTTGCCGGGGACTCCAAGCAGGTGCGGGAACTGCTCAAGGCCGCATTCAGCCATCATGGGGTAGCCATATTGGACATTATCAGCCCGTGTGTAACCTTTAACAATCATGAGGATTCAACCAAGAGTTACACGTATGGCAAGGTCAACGAGGAACCGCTTCAGGACATTACGTTCGTCCCTGAGTTTGAAGAAATCCAGATCGAAGAACATGAGCCGGGCACGGTTCAAACAGTCCAGATGCACGACGGATCACATTTGATGCTGAAGAAACTCGATCCGATCAAACACGATCCCACGGACAAACTGGCAGCTTTCAAGCTGATTGAAGAAGCACGGCTACAGCAGCAGTTTATCACGGGGCTGATCTACGTGGACGAAAACCGTAAAACGGTGGCTGAAGTGAGTCGCCTGGTGGATACACCGCTGGCGCAGCTTCCCCCTGAAAAACTCCGTCCCTCGCGCGAGGTGCTCGACAAAATGATGGAGCAGTTGACCTGCTGCCGCTAAGGTTAATCATCTAGGGCGGGGTTCAAACCCGCCCTTTTTCATCCCCCAAATAGAGGCGAATCCGGTGCAGGCGCGCCTGAGCTAATTCAAGGCCGAGGGCATCGAGCAATTCATCCGCACGCGCATTTGTTTGTTCTCCTGCTTTCGCCCAAGCTATGATCCCATCTTCGGCAAGCTTAAAATCGAGCAGCAGCGGGCGCAGATCATAGGGTTTGTCATTGCGGACACGCTCCAACGTTTCAGCGGCTAACAACTCGTTTGCCCGCTCGTACAGCGCCTCTACGCTGATCGAGTCATCCAGCGGCGTAATACGATATTCAGCGCTCGTCACCAGGGTAGGCAGCGCCGGGTCTTTGATGGGCACCTCGATCACGGTGGTGGTGGGCAGCGCTGCCGGACTGGCCGCCGTCAGACGCTCAACCCATTCGTCGGGAACTAAACGCTCCGTGATCCAGGCGTCCAAATACTCACAGTCGCTGGTCACCCCAACGGGCAGCGCCGCCGCGAACTGGAAACGGGGATGGGCATTAAAGCCACGTGAATATTCGAGCGGCACCTGAGCACGACGAAGCACACGTTCCCAGCTTTTGACGAGATTTAAGTGGCCGACAAAGCGCAGCGCGCCATATTTGCCAAAACAAATTCTTAAGCGTTGTTGAGTGATTGATTGGGTCATGGCAGCGATTATAACAGCCGACAGCCCGGAGTGGATAGGGGGTAGTATGCAGGCTGAATGCTTGTTATACTCACCCTTTATGCGCGAGTAAAATCGCAACCTTTCCTAAATTGAGGTGTTCATACGCATGATGATGGGACGTGAAGTAACGGCGGAACGCAACTACACACTTGCTGAAGACACAGAACTTGTGGAATGGGCAAAAGATGATTCGCGAGCTTTTGGCGAACTGTATGAGCGATACGTCAAGAAAATTTACAACTACATTTATTACCGAACCGGAAATCATCATGACGCCGAAGATTTGACCTCCCGGGTTTTTTTTCGGGCGTTAGCCCATATTCGAAATTATACTGATCGTGGGGTCCCGTTTTCGGCCTGGTTGTATCGAATTGCTCACAATCTGGTCGCGAACTGGCATCGTGATCGGGGACGGCAGCAAGTAGTGCCATTGGACGATTATCTGGCGAGCGGGCTGTCATTTGATGCACCGGAAGCCGCCGCCGAAGACTCGGAAGAAGAGCAGCGGTTACTTGAGTCGATCCAGGAATTGCCCGAAGAACGGCAGCAGCTTCTTATTCTCAAATTTGTGGAGCGGCTGTCGAATGCAGAAATCGGTGAAATTATGGATCGCACCGAAGGGGCTATTAAGTCCCTTTATCACCGGACGCTGCTTTCGCTGCGTGGCATATTGGAGGACGAAGACCCCTCCAAGCCGGAAAAACGTCGTCGTCGTTTTGGATTGTGAGTAGGGGAAGGTGTGTATGTTGTTCTCGTTTTTCAGAAGCCAGTCCGGTTCTCAAGTCGATGATTTTTTGATGGCACACGCAGATGCCCTGGTTCGTGGTGTAGAGGAAGTCCAGACGCTGAAAGATCGAACAGACCCAGCGTTTCTGCATCAGGTCGATGACTTGCTCAAATTGGCCGAGATGATCAGCCTGGCCCTACCGGGCGTGATACCATCGGAGCAATTTGTTAATGAACTACGGCAGCAATTGATCATGGCGGGCACATTGGATGATGTGACGCTGTGGGCATGGATTCGCGGTTTACCTCCACGCACCCAACTAGCGGCCAGCATCGGCGGCGCGACGTTAACGGCTGGCGTGGTCTGGTTTGCACGGCGTCCCGTTCGGAACGCCATTGAGGGTTGGTGGCATCGCTGGACGGCGACTGCTTAACCGCCCATCACTATCCCAAAAAAGTTTTGCCAGGGAGGGTTACGCATGAGTGAACGGTATGCCAAAATAACCGGATGGGGCAAGTATGTCCCGGAACGCATTTTGACAAACGACGAATTATCAAAAATGGTGGAAACCAGCGACGAGTGGATCACGACGCGCACCGGGATTCGCGAACGCCGCATTCGCACCGAAAAAGACACGACATCGAGTATGTCTGTCGCAGCCGCCCAGGAAGCGCTGAAAGTTGCCGGTATAACCCCCAGCGACCTGGACCTTATTATTGTAGCGACCTCGTCACCGGACTATTTGCTCCCTTCGGTTGCCAGCCAGGTGCAGCACCTGTTGGGCGCGGATTGTGGGGCATTTACGCTTGTAGCCGGATGTTCGGGGTGGGTTTATGCGCTAACAACGGCCAGCCAGTTCATTATGAGCGGTGGGTACAACCGGATTCTAGTGGTGGGCGTGGAAATTATCTCGTTTGCGCTGGACTTCACGGATCGCACCACCTGTGTCCTGTTTGGCGATGCGGCGGCGGCGAGTGTAGTCGAAGCCAGCGATGAGCCGGGCGGCGTGCTGTCGTATGAACTGGGGTCGGATGGCGCGGGCGCGCTGGCGCTCTATGTGCCGGATGGCGGCTCGACGAACCCGGTGTCGCAAAAGACCGTGGACGAGCGCCGCAACTACATTCAGATGGATGGGCAGGAAGTCTTTAAATTTGCGGTGCGCACGCTGGCGAGTTCACTCAAACGGACCATTTATAAAGCCGGGTTAACCCCTGACGATATAGACTTATTTATCCCTCATCAAGCGAATGCCCGGATTATCGAAGCGGCGGCGCGGCAAATGCGAGTCCCGGTGGAAAAGTTCTATATGAACCTGGATCGCTACGGGAATACGTCCGCGGCGTCGGTGCCGCTGGCGCTGGTCGAAGCGATTGAGGAAGGCCGACTAAAAGATGGCGATAAGGTTGCCATGTGCGCGTTTGGCGCAGGGCTAACCTGGGCTTCGGCGGTGGTCCAGATGGGTATTGGCGAAATCAGCGCGGCGCACAGCCTCTTCTCGGTGGGACGAGCGCGGTATCTGGCGCGGCGGACTTCGGATGCGGTATTAGATACCGCCCAAGGGGCGCTGCTGCCGCTATATGCCATCCTCTACCAGCGACAAAAACGCAAGAAAAAATAGTACGAGTCGCAGGTATTCAGAACAAGGCCGTCAAGGGGAAACTTACATTGACGGCCTTTCCCATTCATGTTACAGTCTGCCACAGGGCATATGGGAAATTTTTACATAGGCTGACCATCTAACCTTTATCTGGTCCGCCTGTGTTTTTCGTTTTTATCCTTTAGCAAAAATTTTCCAACTGCTCATTTATCACTCGATCAAGGCTGTATCTCTACCGGAAGGCCGAGGCCTCACCAACAGCGCTCCTTTTATCTGGCGATGTGTGGAGAAACAACCAGGGAGGCGTTATCAAATGAGTATAGAATTTGTGCTGCGCCTGGCGGGGATGATGGTATTCACCTTACTTGGCGCATTACTAGGCACCGAGTTGGCCGATGCGTTGTCGCTTCCTCCCGAAGCGACCGGATTGATCTTCTCGTTGACCGGCGCGTTGGCGGGGTTGATTATCACCCCCTGGATTACGACTTATCCCGCGCGAGCGGCGCGGCGTATTATCATCAATATGCCCGGCGAAAACTTGGCTACGGCACTGCTCGGCCTCATTTTCGGCATGACGGTTTCGGCTCTGTTTGCGCTGCCGCTGTCGCTGCTGCCTGATCCGGTGGGGCAGACTCTGCCTACTATTGCTGCTGCGGTGATCACCTATCTAAGCGTGATGATTTTTTCGCTGCGGTCGCAAGACCTGCTGTCGATGGGTAGTACTATACTGCGTGGGCACCCATCCATGCCGCGCCTGGCACAGCGGATGGGCGGCGCGACGAATGAAGTTCTGCTTGATACCAGTGTGATTATCGATGGGCGCATTCTGGACATCAGCCGCACCGGGTTTATCCAGAGTTCACTGATCATCCCCCGTTTTGTGCTGCACGAGCTTCAGCATGTGGCCGACTCGGCGGATATGCTGCGCCGCAACCGGGGCAAACGCGGATTGGAGATTCTGAGCGAACTCCAACAGCACAGCATGACACCGGTTCGTATTATTGAGGATGATGTAGACGGTGTAACGGAAGTGGACGAAAAACTGGTGACGCTGGCCCAGCAGCGCGGCGCGCCCGTGATGACGAATGACTACAACCTCAACCGGGTGGCTGAACTGCAAGGCGTGCATGTTCTGAATATCAACGAACTGGCGAACGCACTGAAAGCGATCTTCCTTCCGGGGGAAGTGATTGACATCCACATTGTGATGGAAGGTCGAGAAGCCGATCAAGGCGTGGGCTACCTGGAAGACGGCACGATGGTGGTGGTGGAAGACGCCAAAAAATATATGGATCGCACTATTCCAGTCCAACTGACGCGTTATATTGTAACCAATGCGGGCCGTATGTACTTTGCGCAGCCCGAAGGATCATTGCGGAAATAAGAATTGGGCGGACGCATAGTCCACCCGATTCTTTGGATTACCCCTGATATTCTCGCACTTGATTCATATTCTGGTTGACCATGCGAAAAGCATGCTTTTCGGCCTCATAGAGAATTTTCTCCTCGTCTAGGGTGAGCAGTTCGCGGTTTCGCATCAACAGCTTGCCATCGACCATCACATGGGTGACATCCGCGCCCTTGCCCGTATGAACAAGGCTGGCAATCAGATCGTGACGGGGACGGAAATGCGGCTTGTCCATATCCACGATGATCAGGTCGGCGGGGCGGCCTTCGGCTAACACACCGCTTTCCTCGAATCCCATTGCCCGCGCGCCGTTCTGGGTGGCCCAGCGCAGCACCGTATCGCCGGGGATCGCTTCCGGATCGCGCTGCTGATATTTTTCCAGCCAGACCTGTTGGCGCAAAATCTCCCACATATCCAGTGTGGCATTCGAGGCGGGACCATCGGACGCCATCGCCAGTGTGATTCCGGCTTTCTGCATCGCGGTCACGGAATTGGAAGGCATGGCGAGTTTCATATAGGTGATTGGGGCGCGGGCCGCAACCACGCCTTTTTCCGCCATCAGCGCCATTTCATCGGGCACCAGATTGAGCGCATGGGCGGCGATGGTAGGATGGTTGAAAACGCCGAGATCGTTTAACTGCTCAACCGGAGTCATGCCATAGCGCTGGATCGAGTTTTCCACCTGCTCTTTTGACTCCGCGACATGCAGATGAATCGTCATGTCATGCTGATCGGCGAGTTCGACCACATGGCGCAAAAATTCGGGCGGGCAAATGTAGGGGGAATGCGGTCCGAAACAGGTATGCAGCCGCCCATCAAACGCATTCCGGTATTGGACACTGAAATCAAGCTGCGGCTCCGCGCCGGGGCCAACTTCTTTATCGTCGCCAATCCCAAAGGCACACCACGAGAGCATGGCTTTCATACCGCTTTGTTCGATCACCTGCGCCACCCGATCCATGTAAAAATAGTGATCGTTAAAGGCTACCGTCCC
>DATAMF010000484.1:0-4708 GCA_036260665.1 Aggregatilineaceae bacterium
GTGGACCTGAGGAGATTCGAACTCCTGACCTCTACAGTGCGATTGTAGCGCTCTCCCAATTGAGCTACAGGCCCGTCTACACTGTGCATTGTAGCAGTCCGCCCGGTGAATGTCAAGGTAATTTCTACTTATACGCCTTCTCGACCACCGTTCCCGCCAGCTTATCGTGCTAATCCTGACTCTTCTCATCAAACGCAGCCCAACAGCAAAATGCAGTGTTGATCGGGTAGTCGACAAAACGAACGATGGCCTGCATATCGCTGATCGGTTGGTCGTTCGTGCTGACCACGCGCACCCCCATCCCCAGAAATACCGACTGTAATTCGGGCCATGTCGGCTGGCGCGCGTTTCCACTATGCGCTTGCAGCACCACAGCAACCTTTATCCCGCCCGACGCGGCCTGGATCAATGGCTGTCTCCTGTTCGATCTGCCTGACGAGGACGATCCCGCTGCTGTCTGGTAGAATCGCCCTGATCTGCACCGAGGGCCGCAGTACTGCCGACTTCGTACGCGTCGAACCTTACACGAAAGGATACTAATCAATGACCAATACGTTGACATCCCCGGATCGCCAGCACTTTGCCGCCGATCCACACCGCCCGCAGTACCATTTTTTGCCGCCCGCTAATTGGATGAACGATCCCAACGGCTTGATTCAATGGAACGGACAGTATCACCTGTTTTACCAGTACAATCCCGCCGCCGCGCATTGGGGCGACATCCATTGGGGCCATGCCGTTAGCCCCGATCTCGTGCATTGGACCGATCTTCCCATCGCTCTCGCGCCCACACCCGGCGGACCCGATTCCGGCGGCTGCTGGTCAGGCTGTGCCGTGAATTACAATGGCATACCCACCCTGATCTACACGGGTGTGCAGGCGGATGCCGGGCAGATCACCCCCACCCCTTGTCTCGCCACCAGTGACGGCGATCTGACCGTGTGGCGCAAATATGAAGGGAATCCTCTTTTTACCGCCCCACTGGATAATCTCGTAGGCTTCCGCGATCACAGCCTCTGGCGCGAAAAGGATGTCTGGTATCACCTGATCGGGTCTGGCCTCGATGGGGTAGGCGGCACCGTGCTTTTGTTCCGCTCACCCGACCTCTACCACTGGGAATACCTCTACCCGTTTTGCGCCGGTGACACCTACGCCTCGCCAACCCTCTCCACCGGGGCCATGTGGGAATGTCCGCAGTTTTTATCCATCGCCAGGCATCATTTTCTGGTTATCTCCGGCATGACGCGCGACGCCCCGCTTTACACCTTTTACCTCACCGGAACCTACCGCGATCACCGTTTTTATCCCAATGGCGTGCATCAACTGGATTGGGGTAGCGAATATTTTTATGCCCCGCAGGCCATGCTCGATGACCAGGGCCGGACCATAATGTTTGGCTGGGTGCGCGAAGGCCGCACCGTTGCCGCGCAGGATGCCGCTGGCTGGGCGGGCGTGATGACACTGCCGCGTCTGGTAACGGTGGGTGAGGATGGTTTGTTGCGGTTGGAGCCTGCGCCCGAAGTGCAAACCCTGCGCTCCGATTCCATTCACCTTTCAAATATCGAGTTAACCGCCCTCGGCCCTGATCCGGTGGGCAACTGCTTTGAACTTCTCGCGGACATCGATCTGCTGGACAGCGCCGATCTCGAACTCGATCTGTGTCTGTCGCCTGACGGTCAGGAACGGACGCGCATCGTGTTCAGTCCCACCCGCACTGCATGGTCAGTGATCCGTGATCAGTCCAGCGTAGACCCCACCATTGAACATGCCGCCCAGTCGGCTCCGCTCCAACCGGGACCGCTGCACCTTCACGTTTTTGTGGATCATTCCTTGCTTGAAGTTTTTGTGAACGGCACCTGCCTGACGACGCGCATCTATCCCACCCGTCCCGACAGCCATATTTTGCAGTTCAACGCGGCTCATGCACATCTCAAATCGCTCGATCTATGGAAAATGCGATCCATTTGGTAAGGCCATCCCATGCCCAACATCTTTTTATGCGCAGCTCAACGCTCGTCATGCGTAGAGGCGTGGGCATGCCCCGCCCACTTCTCCCCTTCCTGCTTGCGGGAAGGGGTGGGGGGTAGGGTTGTTTTGCCCAATGTGCGTCAACTTAAGCCGTTTTTCGGCGGAAAATATTCGAAATGCCCGCCTTTCGTAGGGGCGCTGCTTGTGCGCCCAAAGCCCCCTTTCTCTACGATAGTGGGGAAAGGGGGTTGGGGGATAGGGGTGAATATCCTTAACTTGATGCCTATGGGGGTAGGGTTGTTTTGCCCTCCTTTCTCCGCGTGCGGGGAAAGGAGGCCGGGAGGATAGGAGTGAACCGCAGAACGCCTGTTTTCCCACTCATCCCCAACTTATGGGTAATGATGAGCCGCGTGCGGGCAAAGAAAGCAGGTTGGAGAATAGGGGTAAACCGCACCACAGGGGAATGACAGCGAAGGGATAAAGAAAATAGGGGCGCACCCTGAGCGCTCACTTGTATTGCAACAAATGATACACCGCGCTACCCTATATCCCATGTGCGTTTGAAATATTTTGCGCAAAGGAGCATTTATGTTTCGCAAGGTAGTGGTTTTACTCATTCTGACCACGTTGTTCCTGTCGGGTGTCGCCGCCGCTCAGGATTCTGCTCCCTTTACCATCCAGGCTGATGAAGCCCTGCGTCCGGCCCTCGAAGCGCTCTATGCCGCCTCATTTGCTGGCGCGGCCCCTTCCTATGTCGATTCTGGTGCCGATCTCTTGGTTTCGGCAGATGCCGAAGCGCTGGCTGCCGCCACGTCGGCCCTCCCCGATTATTTTGTGCCCGCTGGCGGGCTGGTCGCGCTGTCCGATAATGCTGATGCCGCCGCGTTTATCGCTTTTGCCGTGTCGCCCGACGGTCAGCAGGTGTTGATCGACGGTGGGTTCCTGCCCGCCAGCATCACCATCACCGATCAGGCTGGCAACACCATTGAGATTCCGCAGCCCGTCCGCAGTGTGATCACCCCGCACAGCATCGCCACGTACACCGTCTATGGCGTCGGCGGTGCGGATCGTCTGATCGCGGGTGCGTTCCTCGGCGCGCGTGATGAACCCGGCATCACCCGCATGACCCAAATGGATCCGCGTTTCCCCGACATTCAAAGCAGCACCATGACTCAGAAGGAAATTAATGTCGAAGAAGTCGCCACCCTCGCCCCCGACGTGATCCTGACCAGTTCCCGCAGCCAGTGGTTGGATGCAGTGGCCGAACTCGATATTCCGGTGGTGCTGTTTGCGGGTGAAACGCCCGACGCTCTCAAGGAAGCCGTGTTGCTTATCGGCCAGATTCTCGGCCCCAACACCACCGCCCACGCCGAAGCTTGGATCGCCTACTACGACTCCGTGCTGGCGAAGGTGGCCGAAGCCGCCGCCAACGCCGAAGCACATCCTACCGTTCTGGTGATCGGCTCCGAACCCCTGCGCGTTGCCAGCGGCGAAATGTACCAGTCCTTTATGGTGGCAGCGGCGGGCGGCACGTCCGTCAGCGCGGACCTGACCGGCTATTGGAACGACTCGAATCTGGAACAGATCGCGGTCTGGAATCCCGCTATAATTATCACTGTGCCGTACAGCGGTGAATCGTTTGCCACCATCACCACCAGCGAAGAATGGCAGGTCGTCGGGGCGGTGCAAAACGGTCAGGTGTACCAGATGCCCAGTTATGTCGCCCCCTGGGATACCCCGATCCAGGAATCCGTTTTGGGAGTCATCTGGATGGCGAACCTGTTTTATCCTGGCCAGGTCGATCTGGACTGTGCCACCGAAGTCGGCTATTTTTATCAGACATTCTATAACTATGCGCTGCCGGAAGAAGAGATAACCGCTCTATGCGGGTCGTAGCCCTACGCAAAGCGAAAATTGTTGCCCAACAGCACGACATCCTGTATGTGGTGCTGTTGGCCCTCCCTTTGATCCTGTTTGTCTATTCCCTGACATTGGGCCTGTATCCCATCCGGGTTGAGGATGTCGCGCGCATCCTCATTTCACCTGTTTTTCCATCCGCCGCGCATGGCGTGGACGCGACGGCCAAAACGTTAGTCCTGCGCATCCGGCTTCCGCGTGCGCTGGCGGCGGTGCTCATCGGCTCGACGATGGCGGGCACCGGGACCGCGTTTCAGGGCATTTTCAAAAATCCCCTGGTCGATTCGAACTTGCTCGGCGTCACGTCCGGGGCGGGGTTTGGTGCGGCCTTAGCCCTCACCCTCGATTTAGGAAATTCCAAGGTGCAGCTTTTCGCCTTTGGGTTTGGCCTCGTTGCGGTGACGCTGGCCTTTTTCGGCAGCCGTCTCTATCACACCGCCCCCATGATCGTCCTGACCCTGATGGGTGTGCTCATTGGTTCGTTTTTCGGCTCCCTGACGTCGCTCCTCAAATATCTTGCCGATCCGCTGGACACGCTGCCCGCTATCACTTTCTGGCTGTTGGGCGGTCTGACCGGGGCCACCTGGAAGGACATCCCGCTGCTCGCCGGAATCACGGTGACGGGCAGCGTGTTTTTGTGGTTGGTCCGCTGGAAACTGAATATCTTGTCGCTGGGCGACGAAGAAGCGCTTACGCTCGGCATTAACCCCAACCGGATGAAGTTAGTCATCATCATCTGTTCAACGCTCATGACGGCGGCAGCGGTAGCCGTTGGCGGCGTCATCGGCTGGATCGGGCTGGTGATTCCCCACGCCGGGCGGAT
>DATAMF010000616.1:0-1800 GCA_036260665.1 Aggregatilineaceae bacterium
GATGACAAATCGGAAGATCGAACTAGTGAGCGGGATTGCGAATCAGGCCGCGCTCGCCATTGAAAGCGCCCAGCTCACCGCCGCGCAGCAGGAAGAAGCCTGGGTGACTACTGCGCTGCTGCAAGTGGCGGAAGCGGTCAACACGCAGGTCGATCCGGTGCAAAGCCTGGAAACGGTAGTCCGGCTGACACCGCTGCTGGTCGGCGTGGAACGGTGCGCCGTGCTGAAATGGGATGAGAATCATACCTGCTTCACGGGTGGGCCATCGTGGGGATTAACGCCGGAAGCTAAAACGACATTCGACAGTGTGTCGCTGTATGCCGAAGATGGGCGCTTCCTGATGCGGCTGGTTGAGGCATCGGAGGCGGTGTCGTGCGGAGTCGGGGCAGATTGTCCACTGCCGCCGATGTTACAAAAGATCTTCGAGAGTCCCGCGCTGCTTGGTCTGCCGCTGATCGCGCGCGGGCATCTGGTCGGGGCGATGCTGGTCGATCATCCGGCGCTCGGCGGGCAAGTGGATCAGCGACGGCTGAATATTTTGAGCGGGATCGCGCATCAAACCGCGCTGGCGCTCGAAAACGGGCGACTGCTGGCGGAAGCTGCCGCCGCGGAACGGATGGAACGCGAACTCGAAGTGGCGCGCGGCATTCAAACGAGCTTTTTGCCCGATACCTTCCCCAGCGTACCGGGATGGGATGTTGCGGCATTTTATCGCGCGGCGCGACAGGTGGGTGGCGATTTTTACGATTTCTTCCAGATAGACGAAAACCGCTGGTCGCTGGTCGTAGCAGATGTGGCGGACAAGGGTGTTCCAGCGGCGCTGTTCATGGCCTTGTGCCGAACCCTGCTGCGGGCCGTCGGGTCAAACCGGCGCACACCCATCGAAACGCTGGTGCGGGTCAACGAGATTCTGCTGCGCGATACCCGCTCGGACCTGTTCGTGACGATCTGGTATGGGATATGGGATACTGAAACGGGCAAGATCGCTTATACCAGTGCGGGGCACAATCCGCCGCTGCTGATTCGGGCGGATGGCAGCGCCGAACTGCTGCATGCGCGCGGGATTGCGCTGGGCGTGATTCCGAAGATCAAACTGGAAGAGCAAGAAATCGCACTCAACCCGGGCGATGTGCTGGTCGCGTATACGGACGGCGTGACGGAGGCGCTGCGCTCGGATTTCACCGAATTCAGCGTGGTGGGACTGCAATCCACCGTTGCCAGCCTGCGGCACAAGTCGGCGCACGATGTCGCACAAGGCGTCCTGCGGGCGATTGATGGCTTTGTAGGGGGCGAGCCGCCGTTCGATGATATGACGATGATTGTGCTCAAACATTTACCGGACGGGAAGAAGTAAAAAACAGGTCAATGGATTGGACAGCCCTCCGCCCCCCCCTTGGGCGCTGTTGAGGGGAAATTCGTGACGCAAAACCGGGTTTCGCGACGCGAGACGGGAAGAAACACACCCGGCGCATCCAAATGAACCTCACACTGTAAAAGGGTATAAAAACGGGCCATTGGTGTACTTTTTTAAGAATAGCACATTTGTGCTATTCTGTCATCACCATTGAAGTACTAACTTCGATGGTGAACAGGAGTAACTTATGGGACAAATTGTTGCGATTGGTGGCGGAGGATATGCCAGCCGGGCCAGTGATATTGTATTGGAAGCCTACATCACAGATCAAACCAACACTGTGAGGCCGAAAGTGTGTTATTTGCCACAAGCTGGCGGGGAAGCGCGAGAATATATCGTGCGATTCTACGAGGCATTCACGAAACTGGGTGCGCAGCCGTCGTGGT
>DATAMF010000617.1:0-20271 GCA_036260665.1 Aggregatilineaceae bacterium
TTCCATCGTCTCATGAATGTTAGGCTATCCCAAGAAAATAATTATCCCATTCATCCGGTTTGACTAAAATCTTGGCGCAGCCTTATTTTTAAGGAGAGGTAATTATACCAGAATTCCCCATTCGATGCTTCACCGGTTGTCAGGTGAACGTAAGCGACAAGTCATTGGCGAGCGAGAAGTACAGGGCTATAATGGCAGAAAAGTTCCTGACCTGGAATGGACGTGAGATATGCCTGACTACAAGCAACAGCTTCTCGACCGTTTGCATAACCGGACTGCAAAGGTCGCAATTATTGGTATGGGTTACGTGGGCCTGCCGCTCGCCGTCGAATTTGCCCGCGCGGGTTATCATGTCATTGGGCTGGATGTGCTGCCCGACAAAGTGGACAAGCTGAACGCCGGAATCAGCTATATTCCTGATATTGCCACCGAAACACTCGCCCCCCTGGTCAAAAGCGGCCATCTGCGCGCCACGACTTCTTACGATGACCTCCGCGATGTCGATGCCGTGAGCATTTGCGTTCCTACCCCGCTGCGCAAGACCAAAGACCCCGATATGAGCTTTGTAATTGCGGCGGCGGATTCAGTTTCGACTATCTGCCATCCGGGGATGCTGGTCGTGCTGGAAAGCACCACCTATCCCGGCACGACGGATGAAGTCATCCTGCCGCGTCTGCTCAACAATGGACTGACGGTGGGCGTAGATGTGTTTGTCGCGTTCTCGCCCGAACGGGTGGACCCCGGCAACGAAAAATATGGGGTGCGCAATACACCCAAAGTGGTGGGCGGCGTCACGTCCGACTGTGTGGAAGCCGTCACCGCGCTGTATGAACCCGCCGTTGATCGGGTGATCCCGGTGTCGTCAACTGCCGCTGCCGAAATGGTCAAGCTGCTCGAAAATACGTTCCGCGCGGTGAATATTGGGCTGGTCAACGAAATGGCGATCATGTGCCGCAAGCTGGATGTTGATGTCTGGGAAGTAATTCGTGCCGCCAGCAGCAAACCCTTCGGATTTATGCCCTTTTATCCTGGCCCCGGCCTCGGCGGACACTGCATCCCGATTGATCCGCTCTACCTGAGCTGGAAACTGCGCGCGCTGAATTACACCGCCCGCTTTATTGATCTCGCCAGCGAAATCAATACCCAGATGCCCTACTTTGTGATCGATCTGGTCATGGAAGCGCTGAATGAGGAATGCAAAGCACTCAAGGGATCGAAAATTGCTGTGCTGGGTATGGCCTACAAGCGCGATATTGACGACGTGCGCGAGTCGCCCGCCCTGGACATTCACGAACTGCTCGAAGAAAAAGGCGCGCTCGTCACGTTCAACGATCCCTATGTCGCCAGTGTGCGGCTGTCCGGTGAGCGTATCGCCCAAAGCGTCGAACTCACGGCGAACTGGTTAGCGGCGCAGGACTGCGTGGTGATCGTCACCGATCATAAAGTGTATGATGTGGACTTCATTCTGAAGCATGCGCGGCTGGTTGTGGACACCCGTAATCTTACGGTGGGGCACAGCGGCAGTGCGCATGTGGTGCGTTTGTAGGCTTTCGTGCATCGGCATGGTATTCTTGTAGGGGTGATTTTGCCCCTACATTTGTTTTGACCTATGCGTATTTTTGTTGCAACCGGCATTTTTCATCCTGAACCGGGCGGCCCGGCCACCTATCTTTACCACATCCTGCCCGCCATCCAGGCGTACGGGCACGAGGTCCATTTATTAACTTTTGGCGATGCTCCCATCGCCGGGTATCCGTATCCTGTGCGGCGCGTTCCCCGGCGATTTTCTCCCCGGCGTATGGCGGATTATGCGCGCGCGGCGTGGCCGGAAATTCGACGCGCCGATCTGGTTTTTATCCACAGTTTAGGACTGCCGCTGATAGGAGCGAATCGAAAGCCGCGCGTTGTAAAAGTGGTGGGCGATTTGGCCTGGGAACGGGCCGTGAACAAGGGCTGGATTCCGCCCACAACAGATATTGATGAGTTCCAGCAGCGCCGCTATGCTTGGCGCGTTCGGCTGGTACAAAGCCAGCGGGCACGTGAAGTACAGCAGATGGACCATATCATTGTGCCAAGTCAGTATTTACGGACAATGGTGATCGGGTGGGGCGCACCGCCTCAGCATGTGCAGGTAATCTACAACTCGATTTCGCCGCAGCACCGCACCAGTTCGCTTTCACGGGACGAGGCACGGCAGCAGCTTGGTTTGGATGATGCGCCGCTGCTGCTGTATAGTGGACGGCTCACCGCGTGGAAAGGCGTTGATCACGTCATCCGTGCCCTGCGGCAGGTGCCCAATGTGCGGCTGTTGATCGCCGGCGATGGGCCGGAAGAGGGCGCATTGCAGGCGCTGGCGAAATCGATAAATATAGCGGATCGTATTCACTTTTTGAGGAGAGTCAGTCGGGATCAACTGGCGATTTACTACCGCGCTGCCGATTACACAATTTTGTATTCTGGTTATGAAGGACTGTCCCATGTGCTGCTGGAATCTCTGATGGCGGGAACGCCTGTGATCGCCAGCGACAAGGGTGGCAACCCTGAAGTGGTACGGCATGGAGAAAATGGGCTGCTGGTGCCTTATGTCGCCCTGGACGCTCTGATCGCGACCATTCAAGCGGCAATAGCGAGCGATCAACAGGCACGGCTGGCAGCGCAGACAGGCAATGGTTTGGAGCGGTTCGCCTGGAACACGATGGTAGAGCAGACGGTTGCCGCCTTGGAGGGCGTATGCGGGTGCTGATAGTGAGCCGGGATGGGCGTCTGTTGGGAGAACAACACGGCGATACCGTCCAGCGCCAATCACTCATATAAGACTAGGGCTTCGGTGCCGTGCGGCTGGTTGCAGCGCCGATTTTGGATGGGATAATACCGTTACGCAAACCGAAGCGGCACAAGTGGGGAGCATAGCATGAATCTCTTGATGATCGGCGGGGATACGACGGTAGCGGCGGGCGAAGACGGCGCGCTGTACCAGATGCTGCGGCGTTTCTCCGCCCACTGGGACCGGATCGATATGATCTGCCCGCGCGCCCCCGGCACCCAGGCCCGCACAGTACACGGTAATGTGCATTTTTACCCGTCTCCCTGGCCCAAATTATTTCAACCCTGGTTTATCGTACGCCAGGGACGCAAGCTGATGAAAGAACGGCAGTACGATCTGGTGGTGACACACGACTTTGGCACGTTTTACACCGGGATCGGAACGTATTTCCTCACGCGCGGCCAGGGCGTGCCCTATGTCAGCGAAATTCACCACATCGACGGCTACCCCCGCGCGATGACATGGCGCGAAAAAATGTACCGCGCCCTCGCCAAAATTTATCTGCGCTGGGTGTGGCGGCATGTGCTGGCGATCCGTGTAGTGAATACGGTTGAAGTGCCCGAACTGCTGAAAAAGCTGGGCGTTCCACAAGAAAAAATACTGCACCTGTCCTCGTTTTACCTGGATTTCGACGTTTTCCACCCCATGCCGGACGAGCCGTGTAATTACGATCTGCTGTTTGTCGGGCGGCTGGCCTCGAATAAGGGATTGTTTACGCTTCTGGATGCGCTGGCACAGGTCAAACAGACATATCCTGCCGTCCGCCTGGGGATTCTGGGGCGTGGGCCGCTGTTAGGTGCGGTGGAAGAACGCATCACGGCGCTGAATCTCGGCGCTAATGTCACCTTTATTCCGCGCCAGCCGAGCGCGCCCGCTGTCGCCCGCGTTTACAACCAGGCCAAAATGCTGATCTGCGCGTCCACTGCCGAAGGTGGCCCGCGTGTCACCGTCGAGGCGATGGCCTGCGGCGTCCCGGTGATCTCGACTCCGGTGGGAGTCATGGTCGAACTGGTCGAAGACGGCATAAACGGGCTGCTGTTCCATTGGGACGCGGCAGAATTGGCCGGCAAGGTGAATCAACTGTTGGCGAACGAAAAAAAATGCGCCGAGATCGGTGAACGGGGGCGGCTCGCTGTGCAAAAATTCCAGGCGGATGAGGTCATCCAGCGTTATGCCCAGGGCTACCAGGACTTGGTCCGGCGGAGCAAGGAAAGCTGATGCGTGTCCTGATGCTGGTGCAGTTGGTTGATGAGCGCGAGTGGCTGCGCGGCTTTACGATCAGTTGGATTCGCGCCTTAGCCGCACGCGTCGAGCATATACATGTCATCACCCTGGAACTGGGCGAGGCCGCGCTGCCCGCTAATGTTACCGTCCAGTCGATGGGTAAAGAAAAAGGCTACAGCCGCCTGCGCGAAAACTGGGAACTTCAGCGGGCCATGCTGCGCGTTATCCGGGATTCGGATGTCATCTTCTGCCACATGACGCCCCGCCTGACCTGGATCGCGGCTCCGCTGGCGAAATTGTTCCGCAAGCCGCAAATGTTATGGTTCGTCCATCGTCAGAAAACGCGCGAACTCCGCCTGGCATTAGCCTGCGCCCACTGGGTCACAACCGCCGCCCCCGATAGTTTTGCCTTTCCCGGCCCGAAGGTGCATGCGATGGGTCACGGCATCGACACAACGCTGTTTTCCCCCAGTACCATCCCGCCCGACGATCCGCCTCTGGTGATGGCTGTCGGGCGTGTTTCACCGATCAAACATCACGACACCCTGCTTGAAGCAGCGGCGCTGTTGCGCGATCACCCGGTACGGTTTGCCATTGCCGGAGAGCCGCACACCGCCAGCGACCAAACGTATTATGAAAATCTGCTGAAACGTCGCGCCGAGTTAGGCCTGACCGCGCAAAATTTCGATTTTCTGGGCAGTTGTCCGCAAAACGAGTTGGTGGACCTGTACCGCCGCTCGACCATTGCCGTTAATCTCACCCCGCCCGGATCGTTTGACAAGGCCGCGCTCGAAGCCATGCTGGTCGGAGTTCCGCTGATAGCCGCGAATCCAGTCTTCGGCGCTTTGCTGGGACCGCATGCGGACAAGTTACTGGTCGATAATCCCGAAGATGCGTCAGGCGTTGCGCGGCGGCTGGCGGAACTGCTTGCGCTTCCAGCCACAGAACGATCCGCAATGGGATCGGAACTGCGCGAACGAGTCGCGGCGGAACACAGTCTGGACCGCTTGATGGATCGGTTAGTTGAATTGATGAGTGTGCGCTGATGCGGCTGATCTACCTCTCCAATAACCGGCTGCCCACCGAAAAAGCCCACGGGCTGCAAATCGTCCAGATGTGTGAAGCGTTTGCAGATATAGGGCACGAAGTAACACTGGTCACATCGCGGCGGATCAACACCCCCGCGCTGCGTGCCGTGCCCGATCTGTGGTCCAATTATGGCGTGAAGCAAAATTTCACGTTTCGGCGGTTGGTCTGCCTGGACCTGATCAACATTCTGCCCGCCCGCATCCAGCAGTTGACGTTTCTCCTGCAAACCCTGACCTATCTGATCGCGCTGTCGATCTGGTTGTTGCCGCGCCGCGCCGATGTGTTTTATACGCGCGATCTCTTTATTGCAGTGCTCGCCAAACTGATCCGGCCTCGCGTGCCGCTGGCCTATGAGGTCCACCAACTGAGCCACTCCCGCCTGGGAAGCCGCTGGCAGCGTTGGGTGATGCGCCGCGCCTATGTGATCGCCGTGACCCAACACTTGGCCGCAAAAATCGAGGCGGAGCGGATCATGGTGGCGCATGATGGCTACCGTCAGGCACGTTTTGAGAATCTACCGGGCCAAACAGACGCGCGAGCAGATGTGGGGATTCCAGCAGATGCGTTTGTTGTGGGCTATGTCGGCCAACTCCATACCATGCGCATGTCAAAGGGGCTGGATACGCTGGTGGATGCCATCGCACAGACGCCGCGCGAAATCCATTTGCTGGTAGTGGGTGGGCCAGCGGAGGGAGTCGAGCAGGTACGCCAGCAGTGGCAGGCGTGCGGACTGCCTGCTGATCATCTGCACACCAGCGGACAGGTGCGCGCGGAGGCTGTGCCGCGTTATATGGCGGCGATGGATGTCGGTGCCATGCCCCTGCCCTGGACCGAACACTTCGCCTATTACGCCTCCGCCATCAAATTATTCGAATATATGGCGGCAGGCTGTGTGATTCTGGCGTCAGACTTGCCCAGCACGGCAGAAGTCGTGCACAATGAAGTCTCCGCGCTGCTGGCTCCCCCCGGCGATGTAGCCGCGTTTGCGGCGGCGCTTCAGCGTTTGGCGGATGATCCTGAACTACGCGCCCAGCTCAGCCAGCAAGCCCAGGCGGTTGCCCGCCAGTACACCTGGGAAGTGCGGGCGGCACGGATTATTGAGTGGATCCAATGCGAGTAGCACTCTTTACACCAGAAATCACCTCTTCCTATGGCTGGGCGCGTTATGCCCTGGAAATTGGCCGCGCGCTTAGTCAGCAGGGCGTGGAGATCGTGGCGATCACCCAGCCCCATCCCACCGAACATTTCTCCTGGCTGGCGGACACGCGCCCCGTTCTGCCAATGCTCGTTCCTCGTTTGCGTGGCTTTTTGATTCGCTCGCTGCTAGCGGCTCCGCGTGTCCGGCGGGCAGTGGCCGATTGTGATGGTATTCATGTGGTAGCCGAACCCTACGCGCCACTGGCGATGTGGGCTGCCTCTAAACAGCGTATCGTCGTAACAGCGCATGGCACCTATGTGCCGCAAACCGTGCGCCGCCGCTGGGTTGGATCGCTCTACCGCCGCGCCTATCGTCGCGCCCATCTGATCGCGGTGAGCAATTACACCGCCCAACAGGTACGCGCCGCCCTGCCGGATACTAACCTCACCATGATTCATAATGGGGTGCATTTCGAGCGCTTCCAAAAGCCCATGCCGCCGCCGGACAAGTTCGGCCCCACCGTAATGGCATCCGGCGGGGTGAAGTATCGCAAAGGCACGCATCTGCTCGTCGAGGCGCTGGCCCAGGTCCGCGACCAGATTCCCGATGTGCAGCTTGTCGTCACCGGGCGACAGGACGAAGGAGCCTACACCCAGCAGGTGCGCAAACAGATCGACGAATTGGGCCTCGCTCAACAGGTGCATCTGGTAGGACAAATTCCTGAAGATCAACTCCTGGCGTGGTACCAACATTGTGATGTGTTCGCCCTGCCCTCGCTCAATGTGGGGGAGCAGTTTGAGGGCTTTGGCCTGGTCTTTCTCGAAGCCAGTGCCTGTGGTCGCCCTGTGATCGGTACGTCAGGTAGCGGCGTTGAAGAGGCAGTACTTCCTAACGAAACCGGGCTGCTCATCCCACAAAACGATGGCCCTGCGCTGGCTAATGCGCTCATCCATCTACTGACTGATGCGGCGCTGCGCCATTCGATGGGGGACGCTGGACGGCGTTACGCCCAATCACAGGATTGGTCGGTGGTCGCCGAGCAGGTGCAGCGCCTCTACCAGCCATAAACGATGAAGGGAGCGGTGTGTGGTGCTCCCTTCATTTTTCGGTGGGCGGCTACCTCACCGCCGGAATAATCTCCTGGGCGAACACCTCAATCTGTTCTCGTTCGCGCCCCCCAACCGGCCAGAACAGGAATGTGTCCACGCGGTGTTCCTGGTGCAGCCTCGCCAATTCATCCACCCAATACGCCACCGGGCCAATCATCTCATCTTTTGTTGATGCCTCTACCGGACGGATCGCGCCCATCACATTATAGCCGCGCCGAATTTCCGAAGGATCGCGCCCCGCGCGAACCGCACCATCGTCAATAGCGGCGTTCAAGGCGGGTAGTTTGCCGGGTGGCACATAAGGCCGCGACACCAGCACCCCATCCGCCATTCGCCCGGTCAGGCGCAGCATCCGAGGACCAATCGCCCCTGTCCAGATCGGTATCCGGTGCGCGGGAGCCGGACCAGGTCGCGCCCCTTTGACCTGATAAATCGTCCCCTCATAATCGAAGGTTCCGCCCGCCTGATCCCAGAAACCGCGCAGAATATGCAGTGCTTCTTCAAAAGCAATATACGCTTCACCCGGCGTGCGTGCCTCACCGCCATAAGCCTCCACGCCCTGCCAGAATATGCCAGCCCCCAAACCGAGTTCGACGCGGCCCCCGGTCAATACGTCGAGTGTCGCCGCCATTTTTGCCAGCATCGCGGGTGGGCGCAGCGGTAGATTCGCCACATTCGTCGCCACACGCACCTGCTGGGTATGGGTGGCTAAGGCGGTTAAGAGCGTCCACGTATCCAGAAAACGGCGGTTATACGGATGATCCTGAATGGTGATCAGGTCCAATCGAAGATCATCCGCCAACCGCGCCAATTGAAACGCATCCTGCACCAGTTCCGCCGAGGGATCGATATTGATGCCAAACCGGATGCTGTTCATAGGGCTTTCTCCACTAAACGGCTTCGGCCACTTCCTGCTTGATCAGTTCGAGTTCAACATCGATTGTAATCACATCACCAACCAGCCAACCACCCGCTTCGAGCGCCTGATTCCAGTTCAAGCCCCAGTCTTTGCGGTTGATCTTGGTGCGGCCACTAAACCCGGCGATCATCATACCCCAGGGATTCTTCGCCTGCCCCGCGTATTCAACGTCCATCACCACTTCACGCGCCTCGCCGCGAATGGTCAGATCGCCGATCAGACGAGCGGTGCTTTCCCCGTTACGCTCTACACGCTTGCTCTTGAAGGTGAGGATGGGGTGATTGTCGGCATCCAGAAAATCCGGTGATTTCAGGTGCGCATCCCGTCGCGCCTCACGGGTGTTGATGCTGTTCGCGTCGATTTGAATATCGACGACGGTTGCTTCAGGATTATTCTCGTCCAGTTCAATCCGGCCATCAAACTTTTCGAATTCGCCGCGCACATTCGTGAACATCATGTGCCGAACGGTGAAGTGAACCGAAGAGTGAGCAAAATCAATTTGCCAGGTCATGTGATCATCCTCCGAGATGAAATTCGTTTTAAGGTATACTGTTTATATATAAACAGTTCTCGCAAAAAAATTTAGGGCGATTTAACGTAATGCTCGATCCAATTTCGCCAGCAGAGTCAAAAGTGTATCCATTTCATCATCATTCAGCAGTTCAAACTGCCGCCCTATCGCCTCTTCGAGTGCCGGGGCCGCCTGTTCAAATAACTTGACTCCCGATAAGGTCAGATGCAGATGATAGGTTCGCCGGTCCTGCGGATCATTACGTCGTTCCACCAGCCCGGCCAATTCCAAACGGTCAATCAATCCACAGATATTCCCTTTTGTGACCAGGAGGCGATCCGCCAGCATCTGCTGATTTAGTCCCGGTTCCGTCGCCAGCCGCGACAGCACATCAAACTGCGCTGCCGTCAGACCATAGGGTTGGAGTGCATTTTGTTCGTCATGCACCAGCCGAGAATGCAGCCGAGCCAGGTGCAAACGAGAAAGTACGCTGGGACGGTATCGACGTTGGATGGCAGGTTTCATTGCATTCAAGACCGTTTATATCTGAACTGTTTATAAGTATACCAATTATTTGATTTATTGTCAAGGGGCTGATCCAACTTGCACGAAGTGGGCAACCTATCCTATAACAAAATGTATCCCCTGAAGTTCACTGCCGAAGAGGAGCGAGACCATGTACACCTGTGATCCCAATCTTGAACTCGATGGATTTACCGCCATGTCTTTAGTCAGCAGCGTGAATGTAAAAGATTATTTCGACATTCTGGCCGCCCACCAACTGGATCAAATCGTCACCGAAGGCTGGTACCCCGTTCAGGAAATTCTCAATGTGTTCAATGACATCGAAAAGCGAACCGGGGCCATGTACGATCTTGTGAGCGTGGGCATGGCTGTCGCGGCAGTCAAACCCTTTCCGCCCGACAAAAAACCGACTCTGCTTCAATTTTTGAAAGTTTATAATGATCGTTATCGTCAATCCCACCGCAACGGCGATCCGGGCCAGATCGATGCCCAGCAAATCGGCGAAACAGAATTCATTCTCAAGGTGCAGGTTCCTTATCCCGATGATATGATGTACGGGTTGTTTTACGGTTATGTCCGCGAACTACACCCGGCAAACAAGCACTTTATTGTGAAGTATGATGAGAACCATCTGCGCAAAGATAAGGGCGGTGACATGACCATTTTCCATATCCAATGGGATAAATAATTTGTGAGCCTGCCCAAGCGCCCTGCCAACTGGCTCTCTGTGGAGATGTGGATGGTTTTGTAGGGGCGTATCGCCATACGCCCCGGTAGGCGCGGGATCACTCTTTCCGTGACGCTCAACGCACACACATGTAGAAGCAATCACCCAATCAGAATGCTTCTGGCCTGCTGAAAAGCGTCGTCCAGGTTATCAAACAGCGGAATCATCAATTTCTGACGCATTTCATTCACATATTCAGGGGGAAGTACGTAGACAAGCCCACGTAAATACGGTTGAGGAGTATCATTCCGAGACACCCGGCTAATGATCTGCATGAATTCCTCAATAAATGCGGTAGAAGCAGCCCTCATATCTGCAATCCACACAACGGGCTGGACTTGTGTATCCAGCAGCCGTTGTCCTTCTTCTCGTCCGGCGGCTAATTCAGCTATCGAATAATTGGCATACAGCGTTTCAAGAATAATCGGTTCATCAGGTAGTTTTTGAAGCTGGCGTGACATTCGAAAAGTTCCTTTTCCTAACTATGGCAGAGATTCTATATCATGGAATTGGGTTAGAAATCAATAGGCTGAGTGAAATCTGGATGTTTTGCTTGCCCGGCCACTCAGGAAGCAATGGAAAAACAAATAGTAGCCGCTTTTGCTGAAGAAGGCATCACCGTCCGGCGTGGACGCGATTATGATCCCGCAGAACAACATGGTTTCATTTCCAGCCAACGGATGGGCATGGATGTCTTCAAAAATATCCATCCAGAAGCGCGTTTAATTGTCGCCGAAGGCAAACTGCATGCCGATCTGGGCCGTGCGACAGCGATCAGCCTGCCAGAAGCTGAAACCGAACGCCGCTGGCAAGCCACAACGCCCCAGTGGCCGATCATGCACTTCGTGTTACACGGCGTCACCCGCGATCAGATGATGGCGCGCCAGAAAGCCAATCATGCCAATGTCGCCTACGCGCCGTCCGCCGAAGCCGCCGCCGACGTAAAATTGTAACCAGGTGGGGCGCTTATGCTGTTTTACATTTAAATCCGGTAACAACCTTTAGCGCTCGCGCTGCGCCCGCTTTTCTCCCCTTCCTGCTTGCGGGTAATGTAAGCTGCGCGAGCGCGCCCGCTGGAAACCGTTACACGTAATGCGTAGGGATATGAGGTTATAACGGAAGCTTCTCCTGCGCCGCCACCGACAAAATATACGCCGCCGCTAATTTGTACTCATCTTCGCCCGGAAGATGTTCTAGCATCAGCGGCACATCGTCCAGCCCTGCCAGTTCATGCAAAAAAGTCGAATAGTCCAATTGGCCGAGGCCCGGACGTACTTCATCCAGGTGAACGGTGAGTGTACTTCTCAAAAGAATGTCTTTGCCGTGGCACGATTTGATATACGGCCCTAACTTAGCGAAACATTCTTTGAGAAACGCCGCATTGTTGTAGTAAAGCTGCGGGCTGCAAATCATATTGACCGGATCGAGATGTGCGGCAAAAGCGGGTCGATCAATCGCTTGCATGAGCCGCAGATAGCTGTCTGGCGAATCGGGATACATCCAGGGCATCGGCTCCAGCGTGTAAAAACTCCGGCGTGGATTGACTACATCAATAATTTCCCGCACCGTTTCGACGATGAGTTCAAACGTCACTTCCGTCAGATTCGCAGCATCCGGGGCATCCCACGGCGCTCCACGCGACCCTGCGATATTGACACAGCATCGCGCATTGATCCGATCCGCCAGATCAAGACTCTGCTTGTTTTGTTCAAGGGCTGCTTGGCGAATACCTTCATCCGGGCTGAGCGGATTGCTCCAGACCCCCACTTCAGCAATCACAATTCCTGCTTCTTCAGCCCTTCGGGCATAAGCATTCACAACCGTCTCATCTGCGCCGGGAGACACCGGACAATAGGCAGCCCGGTACCCCGCCGCTCGTACCGCGGCCACCCATACTTCAGGATCGCTTTGCTCCCCAAAAACTGGACCTCCGAGTCGCATGCGGTTTTCCTTTCAAGTACAGCTAATCATTTTCGAGCAGTTCGAGCACCGTTCCAAGCTGTTCCTGTGCATCTAAATACGCATAACGCCCACCTTCATACTCTCCCTTTTGGACTAAAGGCAGTCCCAGGTCTGCAAGGGCCGCAATTTGATCTTTCATTCCTTTAATCTGGAAAGCGATATGGTGGAGACTCGTGCCATGTGCATTGAGCTGATCACGCCAGGTGCTTGGTTCGCCAAGCGGTTCAATCAGCTCAATATCAACTTGTCCCAGGTGAAAAAATGCAAGTTTGGCGCGGGCGGTGGACGGCTGTCCTTGATATTCAGTATGCGCCTTCTCGACCGGATCGGTTGTAATAATTTCTGGAACAGGAACCCCTAAAAGGGCCGACCACGCCTGAGCTGCATCCGCAATATTACGTACCACAAGTCCAATTTGGGTGACATTACCAAGCGCCATTTGTCATACTCCAGGATGAAGGTAAACCAATAGGGGCATTATACAGGGGGAATGCCGCTGCAACCAACACAGCTAAATTTACCTCAGGAGCGTGCGTTTTAGCACCGCGCGCAAATCCTCGAGCAGCATCATAACGTTAATGGGCTTCTGGAGATACCCATCAAAGCCGGCGGCCATCACACGAATTTGGTCTTCTGGCAGCGCATGCGCCGTCAACGCAATAACCGAAGCCGTCACCGCTTCCGATTTCGCCTTCAAATGTTTGAGCATCTCCCAGCCATCCATGCGGGGCATTGAGAGATCAAGCAATATGAGGGTGGGTTTGAAATGCTCCAGCACTTCTAAGCCCTCAGCTCCGTTTTTGGCAACCTTAACGACATCGACGCCATAGAACTCCAGGACATCCTTGATCACAGCACAATTGTCTGGTTCATTATCGACCACGAGGACTTTCCAAGTGTTGATATTCTGCAAGTCTAACACAATTGCACTCCTATCCGTGTGGATGTACCTCCGGGGAGGCCATCCCACGATAGTGTTAATAATTCCCAATCGATCTGTTAGCCATATTCGCTGGTTGAGCCTGAATACACTATGAAAACATCATAACATTTCATGCTGCCTACTAAATAAAAGCCGAATTAATTCATGCAAAATTCATAACGGAGGCGTATCTATTGACGCGACTTATTTTAAATATTAAAATAAGTCGCAAAAGAACATGCTGCTCTTTCATGTGTCCTTACCCGACCAGCGCAGTTTTCGTCGGCGTAGGGACCGGATCAAAAAACAGTGCTTGCCCTCAGAGGAAAATTAAAATGGTTATTTCTGCACTAAATCAGATTACTTCATTACTACAACAAATGACCCTTGCGGAAAAAATCGGGCAGATCACGTTGGTTGATAGACGAGCCATTACCCCGGAAGAAGTCCGTGAAAAGAGCATTGGGGCTGTCCTCAGCGGTGCAGGGGCGAATCCGGCGGTCAATTCCCCCCAACATTGGCATGCGATGGTGGATGAATACGTGACTGCCGCGCAGCAGTCCAGGTTGGGCATCCCTCTACTCTACGGCGTGGACGCGGTTCACGGCCATGGCAATGTGCGCGGGGCGGTCATTTTTCCACATAACGTCGGTCTGGGAGCAACTCGTGACCCAAATTTAGTTGAAAGAATTGGGCAGATCACAGCCCGGGAAGTTTTGGCAACAGGGGTACGCTGGAACTTTGCGCCAGCCGTGCCGGTGGTCCACGACATTCGCTGGGGCCGTACCTACGAAAGTTTTGGTGAGGACACCGCTTTAGTCACAACGCTGGCATTGGCCTATATCCAGGGCTTAAAGCAGCCTGGTTTAGACGATCTGAGAGTCCTGCCCTCGGTCAAACACTTTGTCGGCGATGGCGGCACCACCTGGGATTCGCGGCTGCCAACCCCCTGGATGAATCGTGTAGACTGGCAGGAACCCACCGAACTCTATCACCTCGACCAGGGCGACACCCGGATGGATGAGGACACACTGACCCGCCTCTATTTGCTTCCTTATATCGAGGCCATCAAAGCCGGTGTCCTCAACATCATGGTCTCCCATTCCAGTTGGAATGGGGTTCGGTTGCACGGTCATCATTACCTGCTTACCGAGGTGCTCAAAACGCGACTTGGGTTTGAGGGGTTCCTGGTATCCGACTGGGGCAGCACCAGCTATCTCAATGCCGACTACTACACCAGTGTCGTGACGGCGATCAATGCCGGCATTGATATGGTCATGATTCCCCAAGGCCACCAGCGCTTCATGGATGTGCTCACCCAGGCCGTCGAAAATGGCGACATCTCCATGCAGCGCCTTGATGATGCGGTGAGCCGTATTCTACGGGCTAAAATCTGGCTTGGACTGTTCGAAAACCCGCGCATTTCTACCGAACAGCTCAATTTAGTGGGTTGTCCAGAACACCGTGAAGTGGCGCGTGAGGCGGTTCGTAAATCATTGGTCCTGTTGAAAAATAATAACCAAACCCTTCCGTTGTCCAAAGCTATAACCCGTGTGCATGTTGCAGGGGTAGCCGCTGACGATATTGGCCTGGCATGTGGCGGCTGGACAATCGAGTGGCAGGGCCAACCGGGACCGATCACCACCGGGACCACTCTGCTGGATGGTCTTCTCGCGCTAACCAAGGTAACTTACCATCCTGAGGGCCAATTTGCTACGCGGGCTGATGTCGGGATCGTCGTGGTTGCTGAACGCCCTTATGCCGAAGGCTACGGCGATTCCCCGACCTTGGCGCTAACCGACGAGGAAAAGTGTTTGGTCCAGACCGTGCGCCAGCGCTGCAATCGGGTTGTCCTGGTCATCTATTCTGGTCGTCCCCTTGTGATGAGCGATCTGATCGAGAATTGTGATGCGGTCGTGGCCGCTTGGTTACCGGGGAGTGAAGCAGGCGAGATCGCACGCGTGCTTTTTGGAGAAACAAAGTTCTCTGGCAAACTACCCTTTACGTGGCCTCAGGATCTATCCCAAGTACCGTTGGATGGGGGTAACAGCGCACCCTTATGGTCTTTTGGATTTGGGCTGGACTGCTCATGATAAAACCGCTGCGCACCTCACGTATCCTGCGCCAAACCAACCGGCAAACCCTGTTGACTCTACTATATTTTAACGAGCCAATCAGCCGGTTAGACCTCAGCCAACGCTCAGGATTAAGCCCGGCCACGGTGACAAATGTGGTATCCGAACTGCTGCATGATGGCATCATCGTTGAAACAGGCGTAGAAGAATCTCAGGGCGGGCGGCCACGCATGGCGCTCGCCATGAATTTCAACCGGGGCTACTTCATCGGCATGGATTTGGGCGAAACCCATATTGATGTCGAACTGTTCGATATCAAATTGCAGAGCATTGCCCATGTCCGCCACGAGGTTTCCGAAAGTGAGAACCAGCCCGCTTATATGGTTTCTTATATTGTTGAAACGGTAGAGCGGCTGCTGTGTCAGGCGGACGTTTCGCAGGAACAGATTATTGGCCTCGGCATTGGTATCCCCGGCATCGTCGATCGGGCAAGCGGGGTTTCGATTGTTGCGCCTAACTGGGGCTGGCAAAGCGTTCCACTGCTCGCCCTCCTTGAATCCAAGCTTCATATGCCAATTCTGCTTGAAAATGGCGCAAAAGCGATGGGGTTAGCGGAAATGTGGTTTGGGGCTGGCAAGGGGTTATCCAATCTGGCCGTACTGCTCGTCGGTACAGGTTTGGGGGCCGGAATTATTCTCCAGCGCGAACTTTACCACGGGGCCACCAACAGCGCTGGCGAGTGGGGACATACCTGTGTCGAGCTTCGTGGGCGTAGCTGTCAGTGTGGAAGTCGTGGTTGCATTGAGGCCTATGCAGGCGCGCGGGGAATTATTACCACACTTCATGAGCTGGACCCCCACAACCCCGCCTTGCAGCATGCCACCCAGCAGGCGATTCTGCAAGCGCTGTGCGACGCCGCTGCACAAGAAGACCCGCTGGCAAAACAGGTCCTATCCGTGACGACCGAATATCTTGCCGCAGCGATCGCGAATGTCATCAACTTGTTTAACCCTGAATTGATTGTCCTCGGCGGGTGGGGAGGCCGGTTGATTGGGAAACTTATTTTGTGTGAGTTAAGCCAGACGATCAGCCGCTATGCCCTTAAAGCACCCTTGGAAGCCGCTGCCATGACGCTTTCCGAACTCAATTCGAATGGGGTGAGCATGGGAGCGGCGAGTTTGGTCCTCCAGGATTTCCTGTCAGGTAATCTTCCGCAATTTGCTTTCCCTATGAAAGTTCACAAGTAAATAATTCTCCATATCCTGTAGGCTTGCCACCCCTTCTCTAAGGGAAGGCTAATCATTCCCTACATCTTTTGAGATACAGATCAACGACTTCTCGTAGGGGCGTATGGCGCTACGCCCCGCGCTTGTCACGCGCGCTTTTCCCCCTCTTCCAACTTGGTTGGAAAGGGGAACGAGGGGGTGAGGTTCACCCGCTTTCCCCCCTTCCTGCTTGCGGGAAGGGGCCGGGGGTAGGGTTGCAATTCCCGGCTCACCATCCAAGTTAGTCATCCAAGTTCACCATCGAATCACTATACGCCCCCGAACATTTGTGCTATCCTATTCGTATCGCCCAATATCGCCCTTTACCAACCACTAAAAACTAATGACTAACGACTAACAACTTCTTCAAAGGGGGGGGCAGAAAATCGGGCTAGTTTTACAAAATCCCCACTTTGCAGAACTTCCCAGGTTCAAAACGCCAAAAGCGGGGGGGGGGGATCATTCGGAAGTTCAACAAACCTCCCCGTGGCGCGACGCGAGATTTCTAAATTTCCCCTCACGGCGTCGCCAAGGGGGGGCGGGGGTTCTGTCCTAATCGTTCCCCGCTGAAATTTCACACCATCAAGACTTAAACTAAAAACAACCTGCAAGTTTTACAGGTTGTTTCAGAATTCTAAATTAGACTACGACTCTTGCTTATCCTGATCGGCTTGGCAGTCGTAACATTCTCACGAGATTAGGTCGAACAGTGAGGATTTTTTGCATACCGATAAACGCCAGCAGCAGCACGCCAATGATGATTTTAGTCCACCACGGTGTCAGAGAGCCATCTAACGTCAGATAGGTTCGAATAACGCCCGGCAGCAGAGCACCAATAAAGGTCCCGATGACATATCCAACGCCGCCTGTCAGCAGCGTTCCTCCGATCACGACAGCGGCAATCACGTCCATTTCGGCCCCTACCGCAATGGTCGAGTCACCTGATCGTTTGGACAGCGAAAGGACTATTCCGGCAAAAGTAGCCAGAAAACTGCTCAACGCATAAACGCCAATAGTCGTGCGCGCCACCGGCACACCCAGCAGCATAGCGCCCGTCTCATTTCCGCCCATGGCGTAAACATTACGTCCAAAGCGGGTGAAATGCGCCAGGAAAAAACCAATCACCAGCACAGCCAGAAATGCGCCCGCCGCAAAGGTAAACCGCCCCTTATCAGGGAAAATGTAAACCTGTTTAGAAACCCACGTGTAGAATTCATGCTTGATACGAATCGAATCGGTGCTTAAAACGTACGCACCACCGCGCGCCAGAAACAGCCCGGCCAGCGTGGTAATAAAGGGCGGAATTTTGAAGTAGTAAATAATCGCGCCCATCGTCATTCCAAAAACGGTGCCAATCGTGAGCATGATCGCAAACACAACGCGTGGATCCATGCCTTCGCGCTCGATCATCAACGCGCAAAAAACGCCCGTGAAACCAATCACCGAGCCAACCGACAGGTCGATCCCGCCGGAAATAATCACAAATGTCATGCCTATGGCCGGAATGCCTAAATGGGCATAGTCGCGCAGCAAATTGCAGACCACACGCATCGAGCCAAAACTGGAGAACTGTGAATAACAGTAGGCATAAAGCAGACCGAAAACGATAAATGTCATTATGAGAGGGAAGAAGCGTAATTTCATGCTGCTTTTCTCCTAAAAGGCCGCAGAACCGTACCTCTGAACTCTTCTGACTGAAGGAGCAGAACCGCTAAAATCACAATCGCCTTAACAACCAGATTAGCTGTAGGATGTAACTTACTGACATAAAGCCCGGTGATCAGGCTTTGGATAATCAACGCTCCTAAGGCGCTGGTGATCAGATTGAATCGGCCACCTGTCAGGAGCGTTCCCCCAATGACAACCGCCAGGATTGCATCGAGTTCCGCCCAATCGCCACACGTATGAGGATCGGCAGATTTAACTTCCCCTGCGACCTTCAACCCTGCTACAGCAGCACACATTCCCGTGACGACATAAGCGAACAGTTTAATCAGGGCCGCATTGATCCCCGCGTAGTAACTCGCGCGCGAGTTAATCCCCACCGATTCAATCATCATGCCAATTGCGGTACGTCGTACCAGCAGATACATAACCAGCAGTACAGCCAGGGCAAGATAAATGGGGAAAGGCACGCCGAAAATAACCCCTCGGCCTACAAAAGCGAGTGTCTCATTCTGGAACGTAGGCGATTGTCCATCGGTGATCATCTGGGCGATACCGCGCCCGGAGATCATCAAGATCAAAGTGGCAATAATCGGTTGGATGTCGAAGATCGCCACCAGAATACCATTCCAGAGGCCACACAGCGCTCCTACCCCAACCGCAATGAAAATCACGAATCCTGGCTGGTAAAGTATGTTATCGGATCCGTTTTCATACCGGTTAATCAGCACAACAGCCACCGCCGAACAAATCGCCATCACAGCTCCAACCGACAGGTCAACCCCTTTGGTCGCAATGACGAGCGTCATGCCCACCGAAAGCAGCACAATCGGCGCTGCCCCGTCGAGAATACTGATCGGGCTACCGATGAGCCGGTTTCCAACCATCCGTATATTGAAAAAATTGGGCGAAATCATTCGGTCCACAATGAGAATCAAAATCAGTGCAATAACAGTCCATATTGTACGGGTGTTATGTCTGATAAAATGACCAATCCTTGAATCGGCCTTTCTAGTATTTAGGAGAGTATTAGCCTTTTCGCTCATCATTTACCTCTCCGCAATCGTTTGCATAATCATATTTTCGCTGACCTGATCCCCTTCCAGTTCAGTGAGCATCTTCCGGTCGCGTAGTACCATGACGCGATCACTACAATCCACAATCTCTGCTAGCTCCGATGAAATAACCATCATCGCTTTACCGTCTTTGGCGAGACGTTTAATGATGTTGATGATTTCCGCGTGTGCCCCGACATCAATTCCTCGTGTAGGTTCATCCAGAATGAGGAACTCTGGGTTAGAAACCAACCAGCGTGCCAGAATGACTTTTTGCTGATTCCCGCCCGAAAGTTCCTTGACCGGTTTTTCCGCGTCAGGTGTAGCGATCCGCAATGCCTCAATCATTTCTTGGGCAAGTTGGTCTTGTTTTTTAGCGGAGAGGAATCTGAACAAACCCTGTTTTGCTTGAAGCGCGAGAACAATATTTTCTCGAACCGATAAATCCCCGATAATGCCTTCGACTTTGCGATCTTCGGGGCACAGTCCGAATCCTTGACGAATCGCTTTTCGTGGCGAAGTTAGGTTAGCCTTCCGGCCCTGAACATAGGCCTCGCCTTTTTCGCTTTGCTCAATACCGAAGACGAGATGCGCAACTTCCGTTCGTCCTGAACCGAGTAACCCCGCCAGACCCACAATTTCACCTTTGTGAATTTCGAGATCAAACGGTTCAATCTTGCCGCGCTTCGCAAAACCACGAACCCGCAAAAATGCTTCACGATCCGTCTGGATCAAAACTTTTTGCTTATGCTCAGGACTCAGTTCTTCGGTCAACTCGCGGCCCAGCATCTCCGAGATGAGCTTCATTTTAGGCAGTTCGCTCGTTTGATGTTCATCCACTTTTCGCCCATTACGAAGCACAGTAATGCGATCAGAAATCTCGTAGACTTGATCCAAAAAGTGAGTGATGAGCAGGATGCCGATCCCACGTTCTTTGAGCGACCGGATGACCGAAAAGAGGGTTTCAACTTCGTGTCGATCCAGGCTGGAGGTCGGCTCATCGAGAATAAGAACCTTTACTGAGAGGTCAACTCCACGTACGATGGCAACGATTTGTTGGATTGCAATAGAGTAAGAAGATAAATCGCGGGTGACATCAATGTCAATGTTGAAGGCCTTCAGCAGTTCGCGCGCTTTGCGATTAGCAGCCCGCATGTTTATAAGGCCGAAGCGTGTCGGTTGGCGACCGAGGTAAATGTTCTCGGCTACGGAAAGCGTTGATGGTTATTTCATCGGAGCTAGCAGAGATTGTGGATTGTAG
>DATAMF010000618.1:0-10956 GCA_036260665.1 Aggregatilineaceae bacterium
AGAGTCTTCCAGGAACAGAATCCGACGCCCAAACGCCCGATTGATCGCCGCCCCACCGATCAAGACCGGATAATCCAACCCACGCCGCGCCAGTTCGTTCACAATCAGCGGCATCTGCTTGGATGTACTCACCAGCAGCGCGCTCAACCCAATCGCGTCTGCCTTGTGATCAATCGCCGCCTGAATGATCGTGTTCGCCGGAACCTGCTTGCCCAAGTCGTACACGGTATAGCCGTTGTTGCTCAAAATCGTGCGCACCAGATTTTTGCCGATGTCGTGAACATCCCCATAAACCGTAGCCAGTACGACGACGCCTTTGCTGGTGCCTTCCTTGCGTTCGAGGAAATTTTCGAGATACGCAACGGCTTTTTTCATCACTTCGGCGCTTTGCAGCACGAACGGCAGAATCAACTCTCCCGCACCGAATTTATCGCCGACTTCTTTCATGGCGGGCAGCAGGACGTTATTCAGGACGTTCACTGCATCTCGCCGGGTCAAACAGTCATCAATTAGCGCCTCAACGCCTTCTTTTTTGCGGTGGACGATCTGCCAGTGTAGTGCTTCTTCGGCAGCCATATCAGCAGTAGGATCTGCCGGTTGGCCGTCGTTCGTGCCCACTTCATGCACTTCAAAATACTGAATGTAGTCCGTCAGCGCGTTGGGATGTTCGTTGAAGATCAAGGCATTCGCCAGATTACGCTGTTCTTCGGGTATTTCGGCATAGGGCTTGATATGGGCCGGATTGACAATCGCCATATCTAATCCCACTTCGACGCAGTGATACAGAAAAACGCTGTTCAGTACCGCACGCGCGGAAGGCGACAGCCCAAAACTGAGATTACTCACGCCCAGCGAGGTGAGCACGCCCGGCAGGCTGCGTTTGATCAGTTTGATCCCGTTGAGCGTTTCAACGGCGCTGTTCGCCATTTCAGGATCGCCCGTTGCCAGGGTAAACGTCAGGCAGTCAAAAATGAGATCGCCCGCTGCCAGCCCGTATTCTTTGACTGCAATATCATAGATTTTTCGCGCAATTTCGAGCTTGCGCGCGGCGTTTTTCGCCATACCGATTTCGTCAATGGTCAGCGCCACGACTGCCGCGCCGTGTTTGAGCGCAATCGGCAGCACACGTTCCACCCGTTCGCGCCCGTTTTCCAGATTGATGCTGTTGATAATACCGCGCCCCGGATACGTGCTGAGGGCGGCTTCTGCAACATCAGCCTCGGTAGTGTCGAACATCAGCGGCACATCGACGCCCATCGACAGCTTTTTGACAACCTTTTTCATCTGTTCGGCTTCATCAGGTCGTTCCGTTAACGCGACCTGTACGTCGAGAATATGCGCTCCCGAATCGACCTGTCCCTGGGCAATTTGCAGAATGCCGTCGTAATCATCGGCCAGCAGAAGTTGCTTGATCTTTTTGCTGCCCTGGCTGTTGACGCGCTCTCCGATCAGGGTGGGTGGCGGCGCTTGGCGCATGGATATGCCGCGCATGCCGCTGGAGGCTGAGGGTTCGGTATCCGGTTCACGTTCCACTGGCGCGCGCTTGGCGGTGGCGTCCCCTTTGACGCGCGCGATCAGCTTGGAAAGATGTTCCGGCGTGGTGCCGCAGCATCCGCCCACCACACTCACGCCCCAATCCACAAATTCGGCCAGCAGTTCCGCGAACGGATCGGGCAGCATCGGATAGACCGCTTCTCCTTCCACGTTGATCGGCAGTCCGGCATTCGGCAGCACACTGATCGGCTTGGTGCTGTGTTCGGTCAGATACTTCACTGGCTGCGACATATGCTCCGGCCCGGTAGAGCAGTTAATGCCAATGACATCAATCGGCAGCGCTTCGAGCGTGACCAGCGCGCTGGAAATATCCGTGCCAAACAGCATCCGCCCGCTGGTATCCAGCGTAATTTGGGCCTGGATCGGGATGCGCACCTCGGCTTCTTCAAAGTACTGGTGAATTCCGACGATGGCGGCGCGCACTTCCAGAATATCCTGGCTGGTTTCGATCAGCAGCAGATCCACGCCGCCTTCAACCAGGCCCTTCGCCTGTTCATAAAAGATACCCGCCAAATCATCAAACGTGATGTTGCCCAGATCAGGATCATCTGAACTCGGCAGTTTACCCGATGGCCCGATGCTGCCTGCCACAAAACGCGGCAGCCCTGTCTCCTGCGCAAAACGATCCGCCACGCGCCGCGCGATCTGGGCGGCTGCCCGGTTAACTTCCAGGACGCGAGTACCGAGGCCATATTCGCTCAGAGTGAGCCGGTTGGCGCGAAATGTATCCGTTTCAATGACTTCGCTGCCCACTTCCAAAAAAGAGGCATGAATCGCTTCGATCACATCAGGTCGCGTGATGACGAGGTAATCATTACAGCCGTCATACTGTTCACCGCCAAAATCCTGAGCGGTCAGCTTATAGCGTTGGATGCTGGTGCCCATCGCACCATCGAAGATAAGGACATGGTCCTGAATGGCATCTAAATAGCGCCGGTTCGTAAAAGGTCTGTCTTTCTGCATGGTCTTCACCTTCGTGTACTGGGGCGGTTATAGAAAACGCCCCTCGATCAATTCAAGGAGCGCAGAGGATCACAGATCATCTAGACGCCCCTCATCTTCCAGAACTCTGCCGGAATTGGCACCGTCCCAGCTTTGGCCAGGGGTTGCCGCGGTTTCATAGGGCCGTTCCCTCCACCGCTCTTGATGAGAGTTTACGCTAAGGGCGATAGTAACATATCTGCGAAGAAAATGTCAACGTTTTTAAGGCAACTGCTAAGCTTCTCGCCCTGGCAAGCAATCGAGTATAATAAACACACGCTCCTCCTCATTTTTGAAAGGATGCCAGTTATGCACATGGACATCGCGCTGCTGGGATATGGTAATGTGGCGCGCGCCCTTGCCAAACTCCTGATTCGGAAGACCGACACCCTTAAGAGCGATTATGATTTCACCTTCCGCGTGACGGGGATTGCCACCCAATCACGGGGTTATGCGATTAATCTCGACGGCATAAATCTAGAAGACGCCCTGCGCGAAGTCGATGCGGGTAACCCCTTAAGTTCGCTGCACCGCGCCGAACCGGTGAGCGACACATTCCGTTTTTTGGAAGTCTGCCCCTGTGATTTAGTGATGGAGGCCACCTGGCTGAATCCGCTAACCGGGCAGCCTGCTACCGACTATGTGCGGGCCGCATTGAATGCAGGGCGGCATGTCGTCACAGCGAACAAAGGCCCCGTGGCGTTTGCCTACCGGGAATTATCGCAGTTGGCCCGCGCCAAAAAACTGGGCTTTTTCTTTGAGAGTACCGTGATGGATGGCGCACCGGTGCTGGGTATGGGGCGTGAAGGTTTGCTGGCGGCAACGGTGAACCGGATCAGCGGCATACTCAACAGCACCACCAATTACATTCTGACCGCACTGGCCGCCGGGAAATCGTTTGACGATGCCGTGAGTGATGCGCAGCGGATGGGCATTGCCGAAGCCGATCCCAGTACGGATATAGATGGCTGGGATGCAGCGGTGAAAATCGTCGTCCTGGCAAATGTTTTAATGGGCACGGATTTACGCCCGGTGGATGTCGAGCGTACGGGGATTGCGGACATCACTACGGCGGAAGCCCAGGCGGCCCTCGCATCCGGCGAGGTTATTAAACTGTTATGCGAAGCGGTGCGCGATGGATCAACCGTGCGCGCCAGCGTCCGGCCTGCCCGGATTCCGAACACTGATCCGTTGAGTCGAGTCATGGGTACCAGCAGCGTCGTATCCATCGAGACGGATACCCTGCCGCATCTGACCGTGATCGAAGGTGATACCGATCCGGTGACCACCGCGTATGGTATGCTGGTGGATATGCTCAATATTGCACGCGGGCGTCATCTTTAAGGGGAATAACAATGAATCCAACCGATCAGGATCGAATTGCCCAACTCACTTCGCCCTACAGCCCGTTTAACCCGCCGCAGCTTCCGCTTGATTTTGGCGATTTTTTATCGCTGCTGTGGCGCACAGATCGTTATGCGGTCCAGCCCAATCTGGCGCGTTACTACTATGATTGTGCCTGGGCTTTGGCACGCGCGTATCAATTTGAGGGTAAGAGTCTGGGCCGCATGGTCCGCACTACTCATCCGGGTGAATTGTGCAACTCGTTGAGCAACGTGCCTTTTCGTGAAACCGGGCGGCTGACGGATGCCACCGCACGCAAAGCGGCCATTCACCAACTCGTTCAGTTGCGCTCTGACGTGTTGTCGATTGGCTCCTACCAGCACGACTGGGTCGTCGGGTGGCCGGGCAGCGGGGTGCTGGACGAGGAACTGCGCGAACGTATTTTTGCGACGCTCTTTACCGCCCTGCGCAGCCAATACAGTCACTTTGGCCGCTTGATTCTGGTGATCGATATTGTGCTGCAAGAACTGCTGATGGGCACCCGCCATTTAGTGGAGTTCTCGCTCGGCACCCTGATCAATCATTACAGTTATCCCGATCCGGAAGATCCGGCTATGCGTGAACTCCACCGCCTGGAAATTGGCGAATGGCAGGGTTAATCCAGATTTTTGTATAAATACAGAACCGGTTCGGGACCATCGCCCAGGTTAAGCTCAATCGTGCGGCCATCCATAAAATTCAGCCGCCGGTATAACAGCTCAGCACGGGGATTAGACAGCGCCACGCCGATTTCGAGTGTTTTGACCTTCAGTTCGCGCGCGGCCTGGGTGAGATAGGCAATGATCTGGCTGCCCACGCCCTGGCTGCGATAATCCGCATTCACAAAAAGATCGCTGATTTCGGCGGCGCGCGGCCAGAGGGTAAGCAGGCCGAATCCGCACAGGGTGCCGCTGCTTTCGGCTACAACGCCCAGCCCGCGCCGTGTTTGGGCTAACTTTTGGGCACGGCGCAGCATTTCGGTGATGTCTTCATACAGACGCTCCGGCCAGCACATACGCTGTAACATGACCGTATCGGATAACTCAACGGGACGTACCAAAACTGTTTGAATAAAGGATTTTGAAGTCATAGTGGTTTCGTGTGCAGCCGACTTATAGAACTTGGAGGTTATAACACATGGAGGAAAGATGCCACAAAACATTTATACGGTTTATGTCCGTACAGGCGCTGATACCCTGGCCGGAACCGACAGCGAGGTATTTATCCAGCTTTTTGGAACTGCTGGACAAACCGACGAGATTCATCTCCCCGCGCGGGATATTTTTTCCTTTGAATCGGGGAGTGTCGATAAATTTGTGCTCGAAGTGCCCGATTTAGGCGAACTCACCCGCTGCTGCTTGCGCCAGGACAACAGCGAAACCGGGCCATCGTCCGGCTGGTTAGTTAACGATGTTCGCGTGGAGGATGATAACACGGCGCGAACCTGGACTTTTACCTTTAACTGCTGGCTGGGAATCGAAGAATCAGGCTCCTTAACTGCCTGCGTCGAGCAGTAACAGCTTATGAAATTATCGTGAAATGAGGAGTAAGTGCTTGTGTTCATGGCGGAGTCGTTTTACACTAGATTACATTGAGACTATATTTTCCCTTCATTCTAACGTTAAATAAATGTAGGATAGTGGTATGGGTTCACGACTTTCTCGCTTGAATCGTCCCAGTGGTTCTGAGCCTGGGCCTTCCGCACCAGCCCCGACTCCTGTTGCGCCTCCTCCTGTCGAAGCGAGGCCTCAACCAGCGCCATCCAGTGAGTATCAGATTCCGCCCAAAAAGCGAACAACTCCACGTATTGCCGCGCTTCGTAAACAACTTCGCGGCAAACTGCTCGCGTCCGCTGATGAATTTGATCTGATGAGCAGCACCAACCCTGAACATCAGCAGATGGTTCGTGATCGTTTGAAGGTGGTCCTGGAACGCGCCCGTGTTCAACTATCCACCCCGGAACTGGCCGAACTGGAAGCCGCACTCATTGCCGATTTGCTCGGCTTTGGCCCGCTGGAACCGCTGGTTGCCGACATAAAATGCTCTGAAATTATGGTCAACGGCCCTGAAGTTATCTTTGCGGAGCACAAAGGTAAAATTCGAGAAACAGAATGTGTGTTTGACGATGAAGATCACATTCAGTGGGTGGCCCAGCGTATTGTTCGCCCGCTTCAGCGTGATTTCAGCCGCAACAATCCCATGGTCGATGCCCGCCTACCCGATGGCTCGCGCGTTCACCTCATCATGCCGCCTTCCGCGCTGCAAGGCACGACAATGACCATCCGAAAATTCCCGTCCAAACCGCTGACGATTGACGATCTGATCCGGTTTGGCTCATTCACTGATGAAGTGGCCGAATTTTTGCAGGCCTGTGTGGTCGGGCGCTTAAATATTGTGGTGTCGGGCGGTACCGGCTCCGGTAAAACGACCCTGTTGAATGTGCTTTCCGACTTCATACCCGAAGATGAGCGCATTGTAACCATTGAAGACTCAGCCGAACTCCAATTGAAGCAGCGGCACGTGGTACGCCTCGAAACCTGCCCGCCTATTCCCGGCGGCGACGGAATCGAAGGGCGGCTGGTGATCCGCGATCTGGTCAAGGGCAGCTTGCGTATGCGCCCCGACCGGATTGTGGTGGGCGAATGCCGTTCGGGGGAAGCGCTCGATATGTTGCAAGCCATGAACACGGGGCACGATGGATCACTCACCACCATCCACTCCAACAGCCCGCGTGACTGTCTGGCCCGCCTCGAAACCCTGGTCCTCATGTCTGGCATGGATCTGCCACTGCCCGTCATCCGGCGGCAAATTGCCAGTGCGGTCCACTTGGTGATCCAGCAAAGCCGCCTCAAAGATGGCAGCCGTAAAGTGATCCAGATTACCGAAATTCAGGGTATGGAAGGCGACCAGATTACGTTGCAGGATATTTTCGTCTACCAGACGCCCGATCATCGCGGATCGGGTCCCAGCCATGCGGGGGGCGGCACGCTCAATCCCACTGGATTCCGGCCCAGTTTTAGTGATCGGCTGGAAGAGGCGGGCTTTAAACTCAGCGGACGACTCTTCGGTTCAGGCGCAAATCGTTTTAATAAAGACAAAGAATAGGTCTAAGTCTTTCCGTAATTAGGCAACGCCCCAGCATCTCTGGGGCGTTTTTTGTGTTATGCTCTTCCCATGACCAATTGGGGAGCGAAAAATATGATCACCCTCACACCATCCGAACGAAGACGTTATGCCCGCCATCTTTCCTTACCGCAGGTCGGTGCCGAAGGCCAGCAAAAACTCAAAGCGGCGAGTGTTCTGGTGGTGGGCACAGGCGGACTAGGCAGTCCTGTTTCGATGTATTTAGCGGCGGCGGGTATTGGACGGCTGGGGTTAGTCGATTTTGATGTCGTCGATACCAGCAATCTCCAGCGCCAGATTGTGCATGGTGAAAGTACTGTCGGACAGCCGAAAGTCGAGTCGGCGCGCCGCCGCTTGCTGGATATAAACCCCCATGTGGTGATCGAGCCGCACCACACCGCGCTGACCAGCCAAAACGCTTTAGACATCCTGAAATCCTATGATGTGATTGTGGACGGCACCGATAACTTCCCGGCCCGTTATCTGCTCAACGATGCGGCGGTGATGCTCGGTAAACCCCTGGTATACGGCAGCATTTTTCGCTTTGAGGGGCAGGTGAGTGTGTTTGCCCTCAACGATGGCCCCTGTTATCGCTGTTTACTGCCCAAGCCGCCCACACCCGATATGGTGCCCAGTTGTGCCGAAGCTGGCGTTTTGGGCGTTTTACCTGGCACTATCGGTACATTTCAAGCCACCGAAGTCATTAAATTAATTCTCGGAATCGGGGAGCCGCTGATCGGACGGTTGCTCATTTATGACGCGCTGGATATGGCCTTTGACATCATCAGGCTGCCCAAACGCGCCACATGTCCGATTTGTGGTGATCACCCCACCATTACCCGGTTGATCGATTATGAGGAGTTTTGCGGTATGTCTAAAAATCAACCATCCGCTTATCTGGACCTATCCCCCCGCGACATCAAAGCCCGCCTGGATGGGAATGATCCTTTGGTACTGCTGGATGTCCGTGAGCCGTATGAACTGACTATCAGCCACCTTGATCGTGCGCTCCACATCCCCATGAGCGAGATGAGCCAGCGCTGGCAGGAAATCCCGCGTGATCAGCCGGTAGTGGTCTTTTGCCATTCGGGGGTTCGCAGCGTGAATTTGATTATGCAGTTGGTCGAGGTGGGGTACACCAATCTGATCAATATGCAAGGTGGGATCAATGCCTGGGCGCGTGATGTCGATCCCACCGTGCCACTGTATTAGCCCTATACCGGCGCAGTACGGGCATATTCTTCAAGGCTGGCTTCGGGTGGCAGCAAATCCACCCCCGCCTTGTTTAACCGCTGTTGGCGTGTTTTGGCCCGGCTGAGCAGACGTTGAGCATCGACATTATCGGCCAGTCGTTCGTCAGCCGCTTCTAAAAATTGAACCACGCGGTTCATCTGGGGCGTCTCGTCGATTAACAATTCGCCCAACGCTAACAGCATATACCCCTGCTTTTCGCGGTCTTCCATTTCAAATGCCCGTGCCAGCGCGCGTTGGTAATAGGGCAGCGCTTCGTCTGGATGCCCGCTTGATTCTAACGTGAGTGCAAGCTGGGCAAGCTGGGCAAAAATTTTCTGCTGATCGCCCGTCTGCTGCGCCAGTTCCAGCGAACGCACATGATTCGTTTTTGCATCAGCCCATTGCAGCAGGCTGGCATACGAATCGCCCAGCTTATCATACACGCCGACCAAATAATCATTTCGCTGGAAACGCTCAAAAATCGCTACAGCCTGCGCCAAAACTTCGATTGCATCCGGGTAGCGCTGTTGATCCAGGTAAAGCGTGCCTAATTTATCCAGTACCGTACCGATGTCGAACCAGGCTTCGGTCGGGCGTAAAGCGCGGATCGCCTCCTGGTACGCCAGTTCTGCGCCCGCATCCCGTCGCAGCATGGATTGCAAATCGCCCAACACAATCAACAAATGACCTTCGCGCTGCGGGTCGTTGGTCTGCTCGGCCAGTTTCATGCCCTTATCCACGTAATTGAGGGCTTCCGTAACTTGGTCCTGCTCCAGACTCAATTGTGCCAGCGCTTCCAGGGCGGCCAATTCATCATCAATCTGACCGTTGGCTTCAAAACTTTCCAGCGCTTGTTGATAGTAAGTGATCGCCTCGCTCCGATTACCGAGCTTGGCTGCGGTCTGCCCCCGCTCGTACAGCGGCCGTGCCTCTTCCATTTTTGCTTCGGGCAAACTAGGCGGCTGCTCAGCCTCGTCCAGGGTGAGCGCAAAATCGGTCACTGGAGGCGCGGCCATCGTATCCTGCTCTTGCACATCAAGTTCTGGAGCCACGACTTCCGGCAACGTTTCAACTTCCGCTTCCACCGGAACGGGCAGCGCCAGCACACCATTCGCAGCGGCTTCTGGATGTTCAATCAAATAGTTCAGCCATTCTAACTCGGCTTGGAGACCAAAAGCCGGGACAAACCCATCGCCGCTGGTGGGTGTCAGCAGTTGAGTCAGAGTGGTCAGTTGATCCAGTTGGTTATGTTGGGCCGCATACAGTCCCGCAGCAAGTATCGAGTGCATTTCTGCCGCCAGCCGCTGGCGGTGTTCGGCGCTGTTTTCGGCAAAATGCCGCCGGACATAGGTGACAATCCCCTTGAGGTGGCGATTCTGCATCGCTTCCAGTTGGTTTTTGCTGCGCAGGATATTCTGCGCGAACACCTGGACCAACTCATGAACGCTGAAATACGGCTGGTCATAAACCACGCGCTCCGTCGCGAAGCCGCGTGTGACCAACTGCCGCATCGCCGCTCGGATCGCTTGTGCCGGTGCGCCGCCCACATCCGACAGCAGTTCCTCGCTGGCTCCGCCGCCTAATCCGGCACCTAACAGCAGCACCATACCTTGCAGCGTCGAGGGCAGCAGTCGGTAAGCGCCCATCAGCACACCCATAGCCGGGTTTGATTCGCCCGCCAAAATCTTGCTGAGAAAATCGGTAGGGGAAACTTTCGCCGCGACCAACTGCCTCGCCGCCACTACAATCGAGAAAGGGTGGCCGAGCAGTATTTCACGCAGCGGCTGAATATCCTCTGCTTCGCCCGCTTCCCCCGCCTGATGGACCAGCATCGCCAGCGCATCATCATCGGGCAGCGCACTCAGTTCAACGGGCGTCCAGGGGCCGGGGACAAAACCCGTGTGGATCAACAGCAGCGGGATGCCCACTGCCTGACGCGCAAATTCACGCGCCGCGTCCTCATTCAGTTCGCCGTCCAAAACCACGAGTGGTCGCTGGTCCTGAAGCTTGGCAATCGCATCGGCGGAACGGGTCAGGCCGTAAGCATGAGCAATGCGCTGAAGAATGCCGCTCGTCGTATCATGTAAGAGATCAAACCATAACACACCGCCGGGGAGTTCAGCATAACTGGTCGCCAGCGCAGCGGCGGATGCTGTTTTTCCAATCCCCATCGGGCCATACAGCAGGACGGCGGTGCCTGCCTTTAGCATCTGGTGAATGGAGGTAAACGCCGCATCGCGGCCAAACAGCCGATCGGGTGGGCGAACAGAAAGATCGCGGCTTGCGTGTACCGGCGCGCCGTAGGACAAAACAGGTTGTTGCGCCATCAAACACCATCCAAAATAGGGTTGGCAGAAGATTAATTAAATGCAGTATAGCAGAACCATGATTCTTCGACTAGCAAACAAAATGCCCGAATTCTTTTCATCCGGGCATTTTTAGCCTTAATCGTCGTTGGGGGGCGGGACCGGAAGGTCCTCAACCGGGGTGTCCTTGTACTTTTTTCCTACGTCGATCAGCATGACTGGAATGCCATCCCGTATCGGATATTTGTAGCCGGAGTCCTTAGAAACCAGCCAACAATCATGAACCAGTTCTAACCGGCCTGGATCATCCCCTTTATCAGTGTAGTGAACCGCTTCAGGACACCGCAAAATTTCCAGCAGTTCAGGACTGATGGAC
>DATAMF010000629.1:0-10459 GCA_036260665.1 Aggregatilineaceae bacterium
TGGCGGTGGGGGTACACCCGGTCCCTTCTCGAACCCGGTCGTTAAGCCCACCCGCGCCGATGGTACTGGGGGCGCAGGCCTCTGGGAGACTAGGTCCTTGCCAATTTCTCTCTCCCGCTTCTTCGTTGTGTTCCTCGGAGCAGCTTTCAAAACTACATAGACCACTCTATCGACCCATATGGGTCTTTTTTGTATTGGGGCGGCTCACAGACCGGTCGGCAACCCAACGGCAGGCGCGGCGATCCAACCGGTTTCTAACCGGCTGGAGGTAAGAAATTCGTTCAAGTAGGTTACTTATGTAGCCTACTTTGGGAAAAAAGTAACCTACTTTGGGATATGATGTGGGATATTTCAGGCTACTTGGGGGTCCGATTTAGGCTGAATCCCATCCGATTCAGCTTAAATCGACTGACACTCTATTCCAGCCAATAAACGCCTGTAATCGCCATTTGTGTAATGAAGTCGTCAGTGGTGCTGTCCTGACCGCTTAGTTGGATGAGCGTTTCAGTTGTGCCACTCGCCAGATGTGTGATATGCAGCGCGGTTTGAACCGTTGCCAAATCGCCACTGAGCCAGGCTATATAGGTTTCATCGGGGGAAAGTGCATAACGCGGTTGAACTCCGTAAAAACGCTGACCCCAATCTGAGATGCTCAATCCAGGAAAGATACTATTCTCGATCAGTGTTCTGGGTTCCGCTGCACCGGGTGTTAATTCCAGGAGTGAGACTTGTGGAATGTCGGTCATGTTGCAGTCTGGCATGCGCCACGCCAAAAAGAGCAAACGCCCATCGGCCAGCGCCTGCAATTCCGTCAGACGATAAACATCCTCGATCACCACCAACGTTTCGACAACATCACTCCCATCTGACGGATACTCGCGGCGCTTGATCTCCCATGGCCCACAGGCCGATGGCGCGCGGCCCTGATCTTCCGGGGATGTCGCGTAATACTGAACATCCGCCGACAAATAGGCGTTCGTTTCCAGATAATCAAATTGCATGCTGTAGGGGCTGGCGGCACGCTCCAACTGCGCCGTGGACAGCAGGCCATTGATATAATTTACTGCCAGCGGCGTTTGTGAGTCCACCGGAATTTCGATCTCAGTGGATGTATGACTTTGGGGATCAAAAAGCGCCAGCGTAACCATATCGCTGGCATAAGTCCTGGCATTTTGGTCAAACGCGAACTGGTCACGATCTAACGTCGCAATCCGTCCATCGACCAGCCAGATCACGGCCATCGTCGTCACGTCAGCTATCCGTTCGGATGTTTTGGTCGTGAAATTGACGTAATAATAAGCGTCAGCCGCAATCACGGCAGCATCCAAACTGGGGGACCAGCTATCGACAATCCACTGCGGACTCTTGATGTCGAGTAAAGGTGATACTTCCTGGCTCGGCAGTTCCAAATACGAAATGTTAATGGGCTGGCCCCTGACCGGCGTTGGCGAATACAGCAGCCCGCGCCCATCAGGGATCGGCCAAACTGAGGCCGGTTGAACACCTTCGATCACGGTTTCCAGCGTTTCAGCCTTAGCCGGACGGACCAGCCGCCCCCCTTTACCCTGCATTAGCAGCAAATCACCGCCTGCCGCCAGCAAATCACCGGATGGTTCGGTGCTGGTCGCTGTTGACTGAATCTCGTTTTGGGTTGGCTTTCCCAAAACTACAGGCTGCTCCTCATCATCGCCGCAAGCCGCCAATGCCATGATGAACAGGGTAAGCCATACGATTATCTGTTTGCGGTACATTATTGCTCCTCCATGAAAAGAACCTGACCCATCTGTAATACTCACTCGTATGTCATCCGGTTCTAAATAAAACAGCCACAGTTTTTTGACTGCGGCTGTTTAGGTACGGATTCAGACTGATGAGTTAGATTTTGGGGCCAGATTCATTCACTTCGGGCGGACATTCGGGCGCAAACTTCTTGAAATTGTCGATGAAACGCGCGGCCAACTGGCGGTATTTGTTCCAGTACTCTTTCTCGCTGGGCCACGACTGCGCCGGATACAACACACTTTCGGGGACATCCGGGCAGCTTTGGGGCACTTCAAACCCGAAGATGGGATCGCTGTAGAATTCCACATCATCCAGCTTGCCCGACAGCGCCGCATTCAGCAGGTTACGGGTATGGCGGATGCTAATCCGTTTGCCGATGCCGTAGGGACCACCCACCCACCCCGTATTCAACAGCCAACACGTCGCACCGTATCGCTCAATTTTACGCTTGAGAATGTCCGCGTAAAATGCGGGGTGATGGACCATAAACGGCGCGCCGAAGCAGGTGCTGAAGGTGATCTCCGGTTCCTCGCCTAAGCCAATCTCGGTTCCGCCGACTTTTGACGTGTAACCCGAAATGAAGTGATAAAGCGCCTGGTTCGGAGTCAGGCGGGCGATGGGCGGCATCACACCCTGTGCATCACAGGTGAGCATCACAATATTTTTAGGATGTCCACCCATTTTCGCCGGGATCGCGTTGCCAATATAGGTCAGCGGATACGACGCGCGCGTATTTTCAGTGAGCGAATCATCGTTCAGGTCAATAAAACGAGTGACCGGATCATAAACGACGTTTTCCAGCAGCGTGCCAAAGGTATGAGTTGCCCGGTAAATTTCGGGTTCTGCCGAGGCAGAAAGCGAGATGACTTTAGCATAACAGCCGTTTTCAAAATTGAACACGCCGCTGTCATTCCAGCCATGCTCGTCATCCCCAATCAGGCCGCGTGTCGGATCAGCCGACAGGGTGGTTTTGCCTGTCCCTGACAAGCCGAAGAAAAGGGCCGTGTCGTTATTGGCTCCCATATTGGCGGAGCAGTGCATCGTCATCACACCTTCAAGCGGCAGCAGATAATTCATAACGGTAAAGATCGATTTTTTGATTTCGCCACCATACGCTGTGCCGCCGATGATACACATACGCATATCAAAGTTCAGCAGAATAAAGGTGCTGGTGCGGGTACCATCAATCGGCTCGAATGCCTGGAAACCAGGGGCAGCGATGATGGTAAACTCCGGCACGTGCGTGCGATATTCCTCTTTGTTTTGCGGCAGAATAAACATATTGCGGCTGAAGAGACTGTGCCATGCCAGTTCCGTGACGATGCGAATCGGCAAGCGGTAATCGGGATCAGCTCCGGCGTAGCAGTCCTGCACAAATACATCCCGCCCCTGCAAATAGCCCTGCATGCGGTTGAGCGTCTCGTTGAACTGAGCGGCGCTGATCGGGCGGTTGTATTCCCCCCACCAGATGTGATCTTCCGTGTTGGGTTCGCGCACAATAAATTTATCCTGCGCCGCGCGAGCCGTGTGCTTGCCCGAATTGACAACCATCGGCCCCATGCGCGTGATCATCCCTTCACGCCGAAACACCACTTCTTCATACAACGCTTCGGTAGCCAGATTCCAATAGACTAAATTCAGATTCGTCAGCCCATGATTGACCAGCCCATAATCACTTTTGAGCGCGGCGGCCTGGTCTTGCGCGGGGGTTTTAATGTTTAATAAGTTGTTCATCTCTACAGCCAATCCCTCACCAGTTTGCGGTCGCCAATATAAATTTCGTTCGGGGCATTGGGATCGAGCGCCCACTTAATGCGGTCGATGCCCTCAATGATCTCCTTGATACCACCGGAATAGCTGATGCGAATGTGTCCTTCCATGCCGAATTCTCGACCAGGAACCGTGACGACCAGCGCCTTTTGCAACAAGAAGCTACAAAGCGCCACCGAATCGCCGTTGAAGGCCCGGAAATCGGGCAGCACATAAAAAGTGCCTTGCGGCTTTTGAACACCCACATCCGTAAAGGAGCGCAGTTCGGACAGAATCACATCGCGGTTATTCTGGATTTGCAGGCGCAGATTCTCCACCACATTCTGCACCCCGGTCAGCGCACCCTCTGCCGCCGCCTGATCCACTACCGGCGGATTCGAGGTGGTTTGCACCTGCACATTGGTCATAATTTCAACCAGCGTGCGATTAGCAATGGTCCAGCCGATGCGAAAACCCGTCATGCCATACAATTTGGATACGCCGTTGACGACAATAATTTTTGAGTCATCAATATCGCGATCCGTGTAACGATAGCCTGCCGGGGCGCGGATGCCATCGAAGACCAGCTTGTGATAAATATCATCCATAATCAGCCAGATGTCGTGTTTCTCACAAAAATCGACCAACTTGGAGATCAGGTCTTCGGAAAAGACTGCGCCGGAAGGATTATTGGGGCTGTTGACAATGATCGCCTTGGTATACGAACTGACTACCTCTTCAATTTCCTCAAACGTGGGCTGGAAGGTTCCATCGCCGGGAGTCACAATCACGGGCACCCCGTAACACATTTTGACCATTTCAGGATAACTCACCCAATAGGGAGCCAGAATGATCACTTCGTCCTGCGGGTTGAGGATGGAATACAGGGTATTAAATAATGACTGCTTGGCTCCTGTCGAAACAATGACATTTTCAGGCGCGGGCAGGCGATCATAATTTTCTTCAGTGTAGCGAATAATTGCCTTTTTAAGCGAGGGCAGGCCGTCGGTCGGCACATATTTGATCTCGCCATTTTTCAGCTTCGAAGTGGAGCCAAGAATGGCAGTAATCGGCGCTTTGTTTTTTGGCTCCCCCACACTCAGGTTAATCACAGCCTCGCCGCGTGCTTTGAGCTTCTGCCCCTCTTCGTTCAGCTTGAGCGTGGGCGATTCTTTGATTGACCTCGCTAATTGACTAATATTCATCCAGAAACCTCCTCAAACGGTCCATAATTATTAAGAGCCTGATCTATTGTACCCGTTCTTTTTTGCCCTTGGTATGTGACTCATACATAAAAACCCCCGCCACCTATCATCGTTCAAAGAAGAGTGATAAATGCCGTGATCGGTGAGCGAGGGCATAGCCCGGATTGGAACGGAGTGCCAACCAGTCCTGATAACCTCCATTATCACGATTAAAAAGAAAGGTTTTTTGACCTCTAGAAAATCAAATCCCTTCTGCGCAACAGAAGGGATTTGGATGAGAGGTCGAAGATTATCCTATTCGGGCAGCACGAAAACGGCTGTCGTGTACGCGGGTACAGTGAATGTGCCAGTTGCAGCATCGTAGTTGGCGGTTTGAACCAGCGTGTCGTGAGATGCGGCCAGAACGGGATGGAGTTCGAAGGCCAAATTCGCCAGATCGCCGATTTCATAAGCCAGATCGTCAGGGGTGGCATTGAAGATCACGATGATCTGTTCGCAGTTCGAATCGAGATCGTCACCCACCATATCGGACAGACTCATCACGATCACACCGGGGAGTTGATCGGGACCGACATTGTAGAAGGACAGCCGGTTCTGGATTTCCTCGGCAGTTTCCAGGCGGAACAGCTTGGAACTCTTGCGGATTTGCAGCATTTCCTGGGTGTGCATCACGGTGCTCAGGATGTCATCCGGGGTCGGAGCCAGCGCGGGATCGGCCAACAGCGGCTGCATCACGCTGTAGTCAACCTGATTATCCGGCGCGGGGGGCAACCCCACCGCCCAGTTATTGATCTGATAGGTGAAATCAAGTTTATTGAACCAGTCACCAGAATTGTAGCTATTTTTGTCGAAGGATTTGGAACGCAGCATATCAATACCGGCGTGGTAGAACACCACACCCTGACTCAATGCTTCCAGGCTGATACCCATATTCTGCATGCGGGCGCGCACGGCAGATGAAGTACCGGCGGGGGCCGCATATTGTATTTTGTCGAAAAGGGTCTGGTTGTCGTGCGCTTCGACATAGACGATCTGTTCCTGCGGGTCTTGCGTGTACCCGGCGGGACTGCCGTTGTAATCAATATCTTTGCCGCTGACAGTGCTGCCTGTCATATCGGTAAACTGGTAGTCGGCCAGATTGCCCGCCAGCCCCACGCGGATCAGATCAGCGTAATGGAGCGCGCGCTGCAACTGATCGTCTTCGCTGCCGGGGGTAATGCCATTGGGATCCACGTACAGGCCGTTGACAAAGCCCTGCGCCTGCCAATCACCAAAGGGACTGCCGCCGCGTGCAGCGTCGCGCAGACGATCATTGAAAGTACCGATGCCCGTACCACCCATGTTCAACTGAGAGGCATTGATACCGTGCGCATTGGCAAGCACTTCACCAAAGTCCCAACCTTCGCCGTAGACATAAATCTTGCTGCCGTCCACGCCGTCATTTTCAAGCGTGAGGGCATCCAAGGCGGCACGCACGGCCAGCATATCGTCTTTCATGTGGTGGCCCATCAGGTCGAAGCGGAAGCCATCTACTTTGTAGGCCTTGGCCCACGTCACGACTGAATCGACCATCAGCTTACGCATCATGTTGTGTTCGGTGGCGGTGTTCTGGCAGCAGGTGCTGGTTTCGACACCACCGCTGGCATTTAAGCGATGATAGTAGCCGGGAACTACTTTATCAAGCACGGACTTCTCGCCCAGTCCGCTGGAGTTGGTATGGTTGTAAACCACATCCATCACCGTCCGCAGACCAATATTGTTGATCCCTTGGATCATGCGCCGGAACTGGAGAATACGAGTCGGGCCGTTCGGGTTGGTCGAGTAGCTGCCTTCGGGAACGGTGTAATGGAATGGATCGTAACCCCAATTGAAGCTGTCATTGTCGCGGTTGGGAACAATGATCGCCTGCTGCTGATCCGAGTCACCGGGGAGCGCGGCGAGTTCTTCAAACGACGGATCACTGCGTTCAGCCTTGTTTTCGTTGATGGTGGCGATGTCAAAGGCGGGCAGCAGATGAACGTGCGTCAGTCCCGCATCGGCCAGCGCCTGTAGGTGTTTCATGCCATTCGAGTCAGGCAGCGTGAAGGCCATATAGGTGCCCTTCCACTCGTCCGGCACACTGGCATCGTTCATGCTGAAGTCGCGGACATGCAGTTCATAGACCACAATATCTTCGGGAGCAGCCAGTTCGGGCTTAACCATATCAACCCAGCCCTGCGGCATTAGCGTCATATCGTTGAAGAGGTCCACGATCTGTGACCGCTGACTGTTGATCGACAGGCTGAACGAATAGGGATCGGTGACAAGATTCTGTTCGATCTTGCCCGTCGAAGGCACATAGACATTCACTTCGTACAGGTAATACTTATAGGTCCAGCTTGCATCGCCTGCGATACTCCACACGCCCGTTGCCGGATCAGCGGTCATATCGAGGACATTGGCTGTCGTTTCGGCGTCGTCGTTATCGAACAGGTGGAGCTTAACCGATTGCGCGGTAGGTGCCCAAACGCGTAGGGTCGGGACTTCGCCGTCATAGATCACGCCAAGCGGCCCATCGTAGGTATACAGTTCGTCCAACACACCAGGAATTTGCAGCGAGGTCGCATCGATCAGGGTGCCGTCGGCGGCGGTTGCCGTGATCGCAAACTGGCCCTTTAGAATATCGGGCACTTTCGCCAGATCTGCTTCCCCGATCTTCAGCGCGCCCAAAGCGGCGAGATGGGGGAACCGGGCTTTCACTGCATCGGAAAGCCCATCTGGATCATACGTTAGGGTGATAGATTCGCCACCTATGATTGCATCCTCGGCTAACGCGAGTTCAGCGGTGGGCGAATAGTACAGGGTATAGGTTGCGCCTTCGGCACCTGCTTTATCCCACGCAATCGTATCGGCAGCTACCCAATGCGCTTTGGGCTGGGTGATATTGCCAACCACGGGCGCAGCAATCGTAATGATTTCGCCCATGGGCGCATCACTCACAAACGCATTGACCATATTGTCCGCCCGATTGTAGGTCACGGCTAACATATATCCCGCATCGGGAATCGTGAAGGGGATATTCGCGCCGCCAGCCGCACCATCAGCCCCATAGTTTTCATTCCAACTCTGGTTGACGGCCACTTTGAGTTCATAATCCCCAGCGGGCAGTGCGTTGGTGTAATAGAGATATACGCCATCCCCATCAGGATCTTCAAGCAGCGTCCGCAAACAAGGAGGTTCCCAATCGCCGTCGCTTGCTTCGGCGGGACAGCCCAATTCGCTCTGGTAACTGCCGGGCACATTGGCGATGATCGAGTTCACACTATCCGATACCCAGTGCGTTTTGTGATTGTAGAAGAAGGTAACGGTGGTATCTTCGGCCAGCACCAGCGGGATGTTATCGCCGTGTTCCACTGCGCCGAGGCCATAGTTTTCGTCCCAACTGGCATTAAGCGCAGCCTTGTATTCATATTCGCCTGCGGGCAGATCCCAGGTAGCGACCCACAGATCGTCACTGGCATCATAGGTGAGCATCGTGGCTTCGCACTCCGGTGCCCAATCATTCGCGCAGCCGAGCAGGGCCTGGATCGTCCCGGCAATGGTCACGCTCTGCGGAGCCGGGGTTTGAACCACTTCGGGAATGGCGGGGAAGGCGGCTTGTTCGGTTGGAACTGGCGTTTCCTGCGCTTGAGCAGGTGCAAGTTCTTCCGGTGTGGCGACCACTTCCGCGCTCACTTCAACTGTAATCACGTGGCTGGTGCCATCAAACGCAAAATCGACTTCGTGGCCCGCTTCGGGCACGGTGAAGTGAATGCTTTTGCCGTTGAGTTCTCCGGCATCACCGTAATTCTCTTTGGGGCTTTGATCGAGCGCGACTTTCACTTTCCAATCGCCCGCCGGAATACGCACGGTTGATCCCGTATACACACCGTCGGCATCCACATCCTGGAGCCAGACCTGCAAGCAGTCCACCGCCCAATCGCCAGGGCAGCCGATTTCGGATTGGTAATCGCCGACGGCCACGACAATTCGAGTGCTTATGCTGTCGGTGACAAGATGCGTCGCATGGTCATAGAAGAAGGTAATTTCCATGTCTTCGGGAACTGACACCAGGACATTATCGCCGCCGCTGACTGCACCCGCGCCATAATTTTCGTCCCAGGTGCCGTTGAGCGCGGCTTTGTATTCATAATCGCCTGCTGGAAGAGTCCAGGTGGCCTGCCAGACCGCATCGCCAGCATCGAAGGCCAGCATGGTCGCTTCGCATTCGGGTGCCCAGTCATTCGCGCAGCCGAGCAGCGCCTGGATCGTCCCGGCAATGGTGACACTTTCCGGCTGGGGTGCAGCGGCAGGGGCAGCTACTTCACCTTCAACAGGCGTTTCGGCTGCCGGGGCGGGGGTTCCAACCACACCCTCACTCACCGTAATCGTGATCATGTGGCTGGTGGAATCATAATCCACGACCAGTTCATGCCCATCGGCGGGGATGCTGAAGGGGATATTATCGCCATGTTCGACGCCATCTAGGCCGTAGTTTTCCGGTTCCCAGCTTTGATTCAGCGCTACCTTGCCCTGGTAATCACCGGCGGGAATGGCGGTCGTGCGGAAGGTGTAGATGCCATCGCCATCAATATCTTGCATCCACGAGCGCAGGCAGTCCGGTGCCCAGTCACCGGGGCAGCCGATTTTACTCTGGAAATCACCGGAAACATTCGCCACAATCGAATTGATGCTGTCGGTCACCCAATGGGTTTTGTGATCATAAAAGAAGGTGACATCCATCTCTTCGGGGACGGAAAGCGTAATATTATCGCCATGTTCAACCGCGTTGGCCCCATAATTTTCGGGATCCCAACTGCCGTTGAGTGCGGCCTTGTATTCATAGTCACCCGCCGGAAGTGTCCAGGTCGCGGTCCACAGATCGTCGTCGGAATCGTAGGTGAGCATTGTATTTTCGCATTCCGGTGCCCAGTCGTTCGCACAGCCGAGCAGGGCCTGAATGGTCCCGGCGATAGTCACTGTGTCTGGGGGAGCCGAGTTTTCCTGCGCGTTCACCGAGGCCATAACGCCTACGAGCAGCGCCAGGAAAAGAATGGGGATAAACAAACGGGAGCGATATTTGAAAACCATCATACGAATATCTCCTTAACACTAATAGGTAGAAGACAAGAAGTTAAGAACTCCTTTCTAGATATGCACAAATATTGCCTGACCCCTCGCTAACTATACCACACTTGGTCAGAAGGATAGGAATGGGTTAGGATTTTTAAAATCAGGGAAAGTCGGCGGGATCGATTAACTGAATAACCGTTGACCATGTACGCAAATCATGATAAACTTCTTGCGTCAATGGCCCCGTAGCTCAATGGTAGAGCAGTTGACTCTTAATCAATTGGTTAGAGGTTCGAGTCCTCTCGGGGTCACTAAGTTTAAGGTGAAGTGAACCAGTGTCAGACACACTGGTTCTTTTATTTTGTGACTTGGGATTTTTAGCGCGTGGATTGCCTTCGCCGCTGTGATGCAAGCCATCCAGGTAATTAAATGGCGGCTTCAACTCAATTCGAACAATCCTACCCTCCGGGTTGATCACAACCCGACTGACCATCTGTTTTAGTATATCACGTTGTCGCTCTGGTGTGTGCAGCAAATAACGGTCCGCAATTTCAGCAATGATCGCCAGCGCCGCATCCAGATTAGCGACATATTCGCGACGGTCCTGTTGAAGAGCACTCATCGTATTCTCA
>DATAMF010000632.1:0-14721 GCA_036260665.1 Aggregatilineaceae bacterium
ATCCAGAAATAGAGCAGGAACTTGCCATGTGACTCTTGAGCGGGGTGGCTTTCAAAGTGCCAGACTTTCAGCGCGCGGTGGACGTGGTAGCCTTCGTCAATAAACGGTTCCTGTCCGGTGATCGCATGGACTCGAACCACAAACGCAATCCATAACAATACGATAACCAGGATGAGGTGCGCCCAGCGCTTCATACCAGAGACTCCCTGCACAAAAAAACGGCAGCTAAAAAGCTACCGTTTGAGAGGCGACGGTGGGAATCGAACCCACGGTAGGGGTTTTGCAGACCCGTGCCTTGCCACTTGGCGACGTCGCCGAACTAGGATGTAGTATACACGAAGCCCCCTGGCTTGACAAGGTAAAAAATAACCAGAGAGATTTAGCTTAGGTAGTCACGCAGGTTATGCGCCAAGCGCGGATGCCGCAGACGCCGCAGGGCTTCTTTTTCAAGTTGGCGGATACGTTCCCGGCTTAGCCCAAACTTGTTCGCGATCTCTTCGAGGGTATGCGGTTCGCCGCCCCCCAACCCAAACCGCAGCCGTAAAATGTGGCTTTGACGGGGTGTGAGTTCGCTCAACACTTCTTCAATTGTCTCTTGCAGCAGATGTTGAGTCGCCGCTTCAACCGGGCTGGGCGAGTCCTGATCTTCGATAAAATCACCGAATTCGCTGTCACCATCATCCCCAACTGGCCGCTCCAACGCAATCGCATGCTGGCTGGCATCCATCATCCCGCGCACACTTTCGGGCGGGAGTTCCATTTCCTTGGCGATCTCTTCGGGGGTGGGGCGGTGTCCGAGCGTTTGTTCCAACACCTGGGCGGTGCGATACATCTGGCGGATACGTTCGGTCATATGCAGCGGAATGCGGATCGTACGCGTTTTTTGGGCCAGCGCCCGCGTGATCGCCTGCCGAATCCACCAGGTCGCATACGTGCTGAAACGGTTGCCGCGCTTATAGTCGTACTTATCCACCGCGCGCATCAAGCCAACATTGCCTTCCTGAATCAAATCCGGGAAGGGTAGTCCTTGACCCATATAGCGCTTGGCAATACTCACGACCAGCCGGGTGTTGGCGCGGCCCAAATGTTCACGTGCCGCCTGGCCATCCTCGATCAACTGGTTCAGCGTATCGTATTCCTCAGTATAGGGGGGGATTTTCACGATCTTATCGGTGGCTTCACGCCCCAACTCGATCCGTTTAGCTAACTCGATTTCTTCCTGGGCCGTTAGCAGGGGTTCTTGCGCCATCTGGCGAAAATATAGTCCAACCGGATCATCCGCCGATACCGCGTTAATGTCACCGACGCCCGGATCGTGCGGCTCTTCTTCAGCTTCAAATTCGCGATCCCGGCGATCCATGCCGTTGTGGGTGGTTTCTTCCTGGCGAAGTTCAATGCCAAGCTCATCGAGTTCATCGAGTACGGCTTCGATTGCATTTACGTCATCACTGTCTTCGTCGAGTAACTCTAAAACATCTTCAAACGTCACATAGCCGCGCTGGTCAGCCCGAAGCATGAGTTCCTGTATCACCTGAGTCCCGTTGCCTCCTGATGTACTGCTGATCGGAACTATTTCCTCTACCATAGTAGTCCAGTCCCCAAAATGCAGTGCCGTATCAGCCCTTTCAATAAGGAGAACGTACAAATTATATCATAATTTGACCGGGGGTGGAAGTGCAGACACAATCCCCTGATTGTATCCACTCTCGGCCCTGTGTTACAAAAATTGACTTCTAAAGTTTAAGACAACTTTTGTTCAATGTCCAGCACTTTTTACGTTTTAGACGAAGTTTCCCACTCCGGGGCCAACGCTGAGCGGGGAATACGGCGATAAAAGGCGCGGGCGGGCGCACGATTCAGATACCAGGTGACATACAGCGGGATCAAAATCATGCCTGGCACCTGGCAGCGCAAGATGTTATTCCAGACTTCATCCGCCGATCCGCTGGTCAGAGGATCCACTGTCGCTGTCAAAACCTGGTAAATTCGGAAGAGGTTTACCAAGGTGGGAAGCACGATGGATGCAATGAATACAAATCGAATCCAGGAGGGGCGTCCGCCCCAAGCCAGAATGCAGATGATAAGGATAATGCCCCCCAGCAGCGCATTGATATAATCCCAGATACCGATCTCCACACCCCCCGTAATAAACGCATCTTCGGCTGCCGCACCGACGCGCTGCAAAAAATACAGATTAAAGAGCGGCATTCCGCCGTACCATATGGCAGCGGCAATAATGGCTAACGTCAGACCAAGGGGTCGATAAACCCGCTCAGATCGGGGTAATTTCGTTTCGTCGCTCATTCGAGTGTCCCTGTTGGTTTGGGTTGCGGCGTATCGGACGCGATATAGCTGATAAGCTGGGGTTCGGGCGGCGCATCGGGATCGGGAAGCAGAACCGATATCACAACGGCGAAAAAGCCGACGGCGATCAGAATCGCGCAGTGTTTCAGCACCGGACTGGTAAATTCGCCCACGAGCAGCCGCATCATGCCGTTGACCGTAATTTCGGCCACTAACGTTCCACCACCCGCAAACCCTTGTTCCAGTTCGCCTTGCGATTCGAGGCGCAGATCACTCATCAGCAGGGGTAGAAAAAGAAGCGGAATCAGGGCAAATAAACTTCCGATGATCAGAGGCCAGCCCATCCACCGGAAGAAGGATTTTGACGAGCGCACGGTAACAATCACGACGAGCGACATAAAAGCGGCAGGAACAAGATAGGCCAGATAAATAGTCTTTTGCCAGAGTCGCACGCTGGAGCGCATCGAACTGAGTTCGGATTGCGAAAACGGATGCTCTCCGGGGGCAAGATGTGCTTCCGCGGCTTCATCCATCTCCTGAATGACATTCAGCTCGTTGGGAAGCTCGTTCGCCGCCTGATTCTTAGCCAGATTGAGCTGGATGGTCAGCCACTCTTGATAGGTTGGGTCAGTTGCGTAATCCAGACATTTGGTCGGTTCCTCAGCATCAAAGGCGGTGCATACTTTGACACCCACAAGTTTCTGATCGGGCGGATCGGGTAAACAATAAGGAAAAATAACCCCTGATTTCCCCTTGGCGAAAGCGACGAACTGCTGTTTCTCCGCATTCGTGTTACACAAGGGGAAATGGGCAACAATATCCTGGATGGCTCTATCCCCAGGTTCGCCCAACAACCGATCTTTCAGGATGCCCGTCTCAAACCGGATATCCAATTCCCGCCGATCACCGTCCAGCCAGGAAAAGAAGGCGTCCAGGTTCGACTCAACTGCATTGCCCACCCATTCCTTGGGGACCAGATTGGGGGAAATCTTTTCCCATTGGTTGTAGTCCAGCGCATTGATCGCATTAGCCAGTGTCAGCGCGCTGTTTTCTTCGAGATTGAATTCGTCCAATAAGGACGGCAGCACCGCCGGGATCAATTGCTCATAGAAACCATCATCGGCGAATAATTTCTTGTACATATCCCCATTGAGCGCTATGCGCTGAGTATCCACAGTCCACAGCGAACACGGGAGCAGCATCACGAATACAAACACAAATCCTAGTGCGAGTAACTGTCCCAGACAGCGCATAATAAAATCCTTAACTACCTTGATTCTCACGCCACTCCGAAATTTCGGCGGCATGTTCTTCCTCATGCCAGATCACATTTTCATACACGAGATAACTCAGCGGTTCGCCCTCCATCCAGGGCCACATCCGGTTGTTGTCAAGTGTGCGATCATCGAGTTCTTGTATGGCATTGATCAGGTGTTTATGCACGCCCTGAAAATCTTCCAGTACCACGTCAATCGGACGCGCAACACTTACCCGGTACTGTTCATCATTCCATTCATCGAGGTCTTCGATTTCAACAATCGTTGGCGCGCGACGTTTATGTTGATCCAAGTGGGACAGCGTCGTGACCAGCTCCGATTCCCAGGCGGTGAGATGCGCGATCACGTCTTTAACCGACCAGATGCCGACCGCGCCGACGCGCAGCATTTGGTCGGGGGTAAGACCCTCAATAGCTGCTTGTAGTTTTGCTCGTGCTTGGGTTAGATCAGTTAAAACATCATCTTTAGGCATATAACTTCTCTCACATTTCGATTTTCAAACTGCTCGCATTATAGCATTACGCCGAGAACAAACTCAACTGTGAAAGCTTCACCCCAAAACTTAGGGGGATTTTGCAACGAAAAAGCATCATATTCTGAAATTCTGGGTTAAAATCGGATCATCCCCACGTTTTCACCCGCTTTAGGAAAGGACGCAGAAGCGATGTCAGTCAATTCCACTGACAAATGGTACGCCTTATCAGTTGACGAAGTTGCACGCCAAATCGAAACAGATCTGGCGAATGGCCTTGATGATTCACAGGTGCAACAACGTCAGGCTAAATATGGCAAAAATGAGCTTCCCAGCGAGGCTGGGCTTTCGATCTGGAAACTATTGTTAAGCCAGTTTACCAGTGTGATGGTTATCGTTTTGATCGCCGCCGCTGTTATTTCCGCTTTTATCGGTGACACCAAAGACTCGGTTGTGATCATGGCGATTGTGGTTCTGAATGCGGCGCTGGGCTTCTTTCAGGAGTATCAGGCGGAGCAGGCGCTAGCAGCCTTGGGAGCCATGCAAACGCCCCAGGTTCGGGTTCGCCGCAACCATCATGTGCAGGAACTGAGCGCGCTCGAACTCGTGCCGGGTGACATCGTGCTGTTGGAGGCTGGAGATCGGGTTCCGGCTGATGGTCGTTTAGCCGAAGCGGTCAATTTACAAATTGAAGAGGCTGCCCTGACAGGCGAGTCAGTTCCGGTTCAAAAGACACGCGAAGCCCAACCCGATACCGAACCACCGCCCGCGCTGGCTGATCGGCATAACATCGTATATATGGGAACGGCAGTCACCTATGGCCGCGCCGAGATGATCATCACATCGACCGGCGCAAACACCCAACTTGGAAATATTGCTGCTCTGCTTCAGCGCGTCGAAGAAGGCCGCACGCCGCTGCAAGAACGGTTATCCAGAATGGGCATGTGGTTAGCCGGGGCCGCGCTGATCGTCTGTGCCCTGGTCTTTTTGACCGGGGTCATCCGGGGCGAAGACGCGCGCGAAATGTTCCTGACGGCGATCAGCCTTGCGGTTGCCGCTATTCCCGAAGGTCTGCCCGCGGTGATCACCATCGCGTTGGCCCTTGGCGCGCGCCGCATGATTAAACGCCGGGCGCTGATTCGCAAACTTCCGGCAGTCGAAACGTTAGGTTCCGTTTCGGTGATCTGTTCCGACAAAACCGGCACGCTGACCCGGAACGAGATGACTGTAACCGAGCTTGCCTTGCCTGGACGCGATGATGTACGGCTGACAGGGGTGGGTTATGAGCCGGTAGGGGACTTCTTTGAAGGCGATAAACAAATCAATCCGGTTAACGATGATGTGCTGGCACGCATCCTTCAGGCAGCGGCGCTCAACACCGATGCGTACCTCGAAAGGACCGAGGAAGATACGGGTTGGACCGTAGTGGGCGACACCACCGAAGGCGCACTCTTAGTGCTGGCCCGCAAAGCCGGGTGGGGACGCGATGTGCTGGAAGAAGACTTGCCGCGCGTTGCGGAGCTTCCCTTCAGTTCCGAACGTAAAGCGATGTCCACCATTCACCAGCCCAAAGGCAGTTTTGCCGCGCATCTGTTTGAAGCAACGCCTTATGTTTCCTTCACCAAAGGCGCGCCGGATCAGTTGGTCAACTGGGCTTCGCAAGAGACAATGCCTTCCGGGCCATTGCCACTTACCCCTGAGCGTCGTGAAGCGTGGCAGAATAAAATCGAAAAAATGGCGAGCGAAGGCTTGCGGGTTATCGGGATAGGCTACCGGGGATTAGACGCCATTCCCGATCCAATTGAACCCGAAAACCTGGAACGCGGCCTGACGCTGCTTGGATTGATTGGGATCGTCGATCCACCACGCACCGAGGCTAAACGCGCGGTTGAAGTGGCGAACCATGCGGGCATTCGCGCGGTCATGATCACAGGCGACCACAAGCTTACTGCTGAAGCGATTGCACGCCAACTGGGGATCATGAAGCCGGGTGATAAGGCTTTCACCGGGGTTGAACTGGACGCCCTGACGGATGAACAACTCAATCAGGTAGTCACGACCACCAGTGTTTATGCCCGTGTTTCACCCGAACACAAACTGCGGATTGTGAAAGCCTTCCAATCCCACGGGCAGATCGTGGCAATGACGGGTGATGGGGTGAACGATGCGCCGGCCCTCAAACAGGCTAACATCGGCGTCGCAATGGGCATTACGGGCACCGACGTGAGCCAGGGCGCGGCTGATATGATCCTGACTGATGACAACTTTGCCAGCATCGTGGCCGCAGTCGAAGAAGGCCGCACGATTTACGATAATATCCGTAAATTCGTCGGCTATCTGCTCAGCGCGAATTCGGGCGAAATCAGCACCATGTTTGTTGCCCTGTTGATTGGCCTCAAGGCTCCCTTGTTAGCAATCCAGATTTTGTGGGTGAATCTTGTAACCGACGGCTTACCCGCGATTGCGCTCGGCTTTGAGCCGGGTGAAGCGGATGTGATGGATCGCAAACCGCGCCCCCCGCGCGAGAGCATTTTTGCGCACGGCGTGGGCTGGCGGGTGCTGTGGGTTGGTGCCTGGCTTGGCGCAAGCACGATTCTCGGCTTCGTGTGGGCGCTGAGTCGCAACGGGGGGGAGATACTCGATCCTTCCGAGCATGCGCTGGAAATTGCGCGCACAGTAGCTTTTGGAATTCTGGCGCTGTCACAACTCTTTGTGGTCACGGCGTTACACTCCGGCGATACCTCATTCTTCCGCGCCCCACTGCATAAAAATAAGCTTCTGTGGGTAGCAGTCGTGTTCACCATGTTGTTACAGATGGTTGCCATTTACGTCCCCGGCTTTCAGCATCTGCTGAATACCGTATCCCTCGATGGTCCAGAATTAGCCATAACATGGTTACTGTCCGCATCTGTCTTCCCAGCGCTGGAAGTCGAAAAGCTTATTCACCGCTATCAGGAACGCAAGACCAAGGTTGCCGCCCAAGCTTCCTGATGTGCGAAAAATCCCCTTTCTACACGAGAGGGGATTTTTTTGTATCTTTTGCCTATTATTTCGATTTGATCCTGTGTTATACTTTCTCTAATTCTGACTGAGAATGCTGTGAGGCGGTTTTATGTTGAAGGTCTTCATGGGTACCCCAACTACCATGACTACCACTGGTATGATGACCGGGCGGCTAACTGCCGGTTGCTTCAGGTAGGTAGGGGCACAGAACATCACCTCAGAAACCTAAAACGTGGAGCAAACCGGCCCCACGTTTTTTTATTTGTGATTTGGACCTAAGGAGACAGGCATGGCACTCATTACCATGAAATTTGGCGGTACCTCGGTTGGCAGCGCCGAAGCGATTGCCCAGGTCGCACGGATTGTCGAACAAAGTTACCAACAGGGTCATCAGGTACTCGTAGTCTGCTCGGCGATGAGCAAAGTGACAGATATGTTGATCCAGGGCGCACGTACTGCAATGTCCGGCGATTCATCTTCTTATGTTACACTATCAAATAAGCTGCGCGAGAAGCATGAGAACACTATCCAGACATTGATCCCCTCAGAAGTCGAACAGATTGCGCTGCGCGATGAAGTGATGGGCCTGATCGATGAGTTTAAGACCCTATGTTATGGTATTTACGTGCTGCGCGAAGCGTCCCCCAAAGCTATGGACAAAGTGAGTTCGTTGGGCGAACGTATGTCAATGCCTATTGTCTCCGCTGCGATTCGCCAGCTTGGTGTTCCCAGCGTGACCGTAAGCGCCAGCTCGCTGATCATGACAGATGACCAGTACCAGAATGCAGGCGTTCTGTTTCCTGAAACCGAAACCCAGATTCAAACTCGACTGCTGCCGGTGCTTCAGCAGGGAATTGTGCCCGTTGTAACTGGCTTCATCGGCGCAACTCATGAAGGGGTGATTACCACCTTGGGACGCGGCGGCAGCGATTACAGTGCCGCGCTGTTGGGTTCCTATGTCAACAGCGATGAAGTGTGGATTTGGACCGATGTGGATGGGGTGATGACCGCCGATCCGCGGATCGTGCCTGACGCGCGGGTGATTCCCGTGCTGTCCTATTACGAAGTCGGTGAAATGGCCTACTATGGTGCAAAGGTGCTGCATGCTAAGACGGTGCTGCCCTGCGTGGAGCGTGACATTCCGGTGTGGGTCAAAAATACGTTCAACCCGTCCTTTCCCGGTACTTTGATCACCCGGCGCGAAGAGAACACCCCCGGTACGATTAAAGCGGTAACGGCTATTCGTGATGTGTGTCTCATTACGGTGGCCGGGCGCGGTATGATCGGTGTTCCAGGTATTGCGGCCCGTACATTTTCGGCGGTTGCCAAACAGGGCGCGAACGTATTGATGATCGCCCAGTCCTCCAGCGAGCAGAGTATCTGTTTTGTCGTGCCCCAGGACAAAAGCCGCGAAGTCGCGCATGCCATTGAATCCGAGCTTGCGACTGAGTTTGGTCGTCAGGATATTGAGCACGCCTCGATCAACGATGATATTGAAATCATCGCTGTGGTGGGAGCGGGAATGCGGTTGCAGTCAGGGGTGGCGGCGCGTGTCTTTGGCGCGTTGGGTGAACAGAACGTCAGTATTTTCGCCATCGCCCAGGGAGCCAGTGATTACTGTTTTTCCTTTGTTGTGGATTCATCCTGCACTCAAGAAGCGATCCGCGCGATCCACAAGTTAGTTCAGGTGAACGGCTACGCCCATTAAGAAGGGGCGGGAAACCGCCCTCAAAAATTCGAGTATCGTCATCCCACCATTCGTGTGATACACTATGCCGTCTTACACGGAACTGTTACCACGCACCGCGCATCCCGCGCCCTTCCGCTTGACGTTCTTCAGAGATAACCTTGCGTGTGTCGGTTATCCTTCTTAGTCCGAATTGATGACAAATAAGCTATGCAATTTAATGAACTCCAGCTCATTGAACCGTTGCTGCGTGCTGTGCGCGCCGAAGGTTATACTCAACCCAGTCCCATCCAGGTGCAGGCCATACCACCTGTTTTAGCCGGACATGATTTACTCGGCTGTGCTCAGACAGGCACCGGAAAAACAGCGGCCTTTGCGCTGCCTATTTTACAGCATTTGGTTACCCACAAGGCCCAGGGCGCACGCCATCTGCGGGTTTTGGTGCTCACACCAACTCGTGAACTGGCGAGCCAGATTGGTGAGAGTTTCAGCGTTTATGGGCAGTACACATCTATTCGCCAGGTGACGATCTATGGGGGTGTGAATCAAAATCCGCAGGTAGATCGGCTGCGGCGCGGTGCAGATGTGTTAGTTGCTACGCCGGGCCGTCTGCTCGATCTGATTGATCAGGGTTATATTTCGCTGGATCGTCTTGAAGTTTTTGTGTTGGATGAAGCGGATCGAATGCTCGATATGGGTTTCATTCATGCGGTACGGAAAATCATCACGTACTTACCCGCCAAACGACAGACGCTTATGTTTTCAGCCACCATGCCCGCCGATATTCAAGTGCTCGCCAACAGCATTCTGACCGATCCGGTGATGGTCGCCGTGACTCCGTCAGCATCGACGGTAGACACAATCCAACAGTCCATCTTTTTCGTGGAAAAGCCGAACAAGCCCGCCTTGCTCAATCATCTGTTGGCGGATAAGTCCATGAAACGCGTTTTGGTGTTTACACGCACCAAACATGGGGCCGATAAGGTGGTGCGTCTGTTAAAGCGTGAATCAGTATCAGCCGCCGCTATTCATGGTAACAAATCCCAATCGGCGCGGGAACAAGCGCTTGCCAGCTTTAAGACGGGGGCGGCGCGCGTTTTAGTCGCAACCGATATTGCGGCGCGGGGTATTGACGTGGAAAGTATCACGCACGTCATTAACTATGACCTGCCAAACGAACCCGAAAGTTATATTCACCGCATCGGACGGACCGGACGTGCTGGCGCATCGGGAATCGCCTATTCGTTTTGTGACATAGAGGAACGCGCTTATCTGATTGATATTGAGCGTCTCATTCGAATGCACATTCCAGCAGCAACCGATCACCCCTATGCCTCTGAGTTGCCGATCACGATCCCACAAGCCAAAGTTAAGCAGCCAGACAGACCGAGGACGTCGTCCTCCAGAAATCGCAGTAATCAGCGTCGTTTCAAAAGCGCTCGCTAAAACCGGCTATAAAGTGCCCGGTATCAAAAAAGACACCGGGCACAAGCTCCGTCCGATCTAAAGATCAGGTGAGACTCTGTAATACAACAGGCTCCGGCGGAGGGAGCGCCTCCGGCCAGCCTGGAACATCCACACAGGTTTCGGATGGGCCTGTCACGCCATAAACCCACCACGTCTCGTTAAAACGAATGGCAGTCCACCCTCGCTCATGATGTGCCCACAAATAGGGTGCATTGAGAACCACCTGATCGATGACAATGACCTCATTAACGGCTATAAATGGAAATACGGTCACAAAACTGATTCCCGGCCCCGATCTGACCCTCAATGTGAATCGGGCTTTCACCTCGCATGTTTTGGGCACTCCGGGGGTTATATTGGGCAAAGTCGTTTGTTCGACTGTTGGCACGATGATCGGGGTGCTGATCGCGGTGGGGGTCGGCGGCGCGGCAGGAGTCCAGGTGGCGGGTGGTGTCGGCGGCGGGTTCTGCGCATACTCCTTAAATATAAAAGGTGGATAACACTCCGCCAGTGATTCATTCCACATCAGGAACCGACTGCTGTTATACCACGCCGCTACCCAACCCGTTTGTCCATCTTCGAGCGCCGTCACATAAGCCCACTCATGCCGCGCATCGCGGACCACATAAAAACCTTGAATGACAACCTGTTCTCGAACATCTAACAACCGGATGATCGGCGCATTGAGGTTGTGATCCTGGCGCAGATTCACACCCAGAATATTGATGACAGTGGCGTTGCAGCTTGTTTGTGCGGTGACTATCCCCGCCGCTCTTCGTGTTTCGAAAAAACCAATTGCCATTATGGCCCACACGATAACCGCCAAAAGGACCAGCGCTATTTTTGTTGGTCTCACCCTATCTCTCCTTGATAACCTACCCCCATGTGGATTCTATACATTTTCTCCTTTTAGCCGCCAAAAAGATTACTTATGAGAATGGTGCTTCTCAAAACTAATGAAAAATAGTAGAATAACGAATGGGCCTCAGCGCACTCATCGACTGGAAAAAAGACCTTGTCTGACGAAATTTCTGCCTACAATCCATCTGGTTTAATTCCTTCGTCGCCAACACCGCTCGATTACCATCCGGTGGCCGTCTATCTGGCGAGTCTCGCTCCCGGATCGCGCCGCACCATGCGTCAGGCGTTAGATACCATCGCCGCCATTCTTACCAACGGCCAACAGGATGCGCTGTCATTGAACTGGGGCGCTTTACGGTATCAGCACACTGCCGCCGTTCGATCTCGGCTGGCCGCACAATTCAAACCCTCGACAGCGAATAAAATGCTTTCCGCCCTTCGGCAAGTACTTCATCACGCCTGGAAGCTCGGTTTGATGTCGGCGGAAGATTATCAGCGTGCGCGCGACGTGAGCGCGGTCAAGGGGGAGACGCTGCCTGCGGGTCGAAGTTTGGATGCGGGTGAAATCGCAGCACTGGTGATGGCTTGCGAATCCGATCCTACGCCAGCGGGGGTTCGTGACGCGGCGATTATTGCGTTGATGTATGCGACAGGTATTCGACGCGCATCTGTGATCAAATTAGATCTGGGTGATTACGATCCCTCGGCCAAAACGCTGCGCGTTCGCGGGGCCAAAGGCCAAAAAGAGTATTTAGCGCATATTCCCCAGAGCGGCGCTTTCCGTGCGCTTGAAGATTGGATCGCCATGCGTGGGGATGATTCCGGGCCGTTGTTCTGGCCGATCACCAAAATGGGAAAGTTGGTCAACCGCCGGATGAGCACGCAGGCGGTTTATAATCTCCTGGCTAAGCGCGCCAATGAAGCCGGAGTCGATCACTTTTCGCCGCACGATCTGCGCCGCACCCTGGCTGGCGATCTCTTGGATGCGGGCGCGGACATCGTCACGGTGCAAAAAATGCTGGCTCATGCCAATGTACAAACCACCGCCCGTTATGATCGCCGCCCGGAAGAAACTAAACGGAAAGCCGCCAGCCTGATCCATATTCCTTATCGCGGGCGCAAAAAAAGGCCCTGAGCCAAAACGACTCAAGGCTGTATCTCTGTTGTTATTTATTCCACTGGTTCCAGAAAAGCAACTATCCGCGCCGGGCTGCCCGACCCGCCTTCAATCGGCCATCCGCCCACAACCAAGGTCGCACCCACCGCTGGGAGTTGATCCAGGTTAGCTAAACATTCCAGAATCATTCCGTCCGCCGCATACATCGCGTAACTTGCGCCAAATTCCTCATCATTTCCCGGATCAGCTCCATGTGTATCGGTACCTAATCCTGCCACACTTCTTTCTGTAACCAGAAATTCCGCTGTATCCGCCCCAAATCCGGGCCAGTGCATGATTCCATCCGCATCGATATTCATAAATGCGGCAGGATCAGCCCACTTATCCTGCCACCCGGTGAGCAGCAGTACAACGCTTCCCGCTGGAATTTCGCCGTTGGTAGCTTCCCAGGCTGTAATATCCTCTTGTGTGAGTCGATAATCCGCGTCTGCCGCTGCCTGCTCACGAATATCGAACACCACCGCTGGAACAACCAGTTCTTCCACCGGGATCATGGCTGCACTTCGCGCACCTTCGATGAACGTATTTGGCGTCCCCCAGTGTGTGCCGCTGTGTTCGCCGATCGAAATCCGGTTAATGAAATATCCGTCAGGATCATAATTCGCCCACACCTCTACCGTAAAGGCAGGATCCCCTGGCCAGATTGGAATAGTCGCAGTGAGAGGTTGGGTGAGATCAACTACTTGCCAATCCGCCAAAGAGGGTGTGTCCGACCTTGCGCTTGTATCTTTCTGCGTCACGACGCTCATGAAAACAAGAACACAGCACCCGGCTACCAAGAACTTTTTCATCATTCTGTCCTTTCATTTTAAATTCCCATAGTATGAAGATAACCGAATATGACGTCGGGGGATCAATCCGATTGGTTTTACAGCATTCCATTTATTTATTGGCTCCGCTTGCCACACTTAAACTATCTGCGCTACGATAGAAGGATTATCAGCTACCTGTGGATACCTATCGATGCTGTCTACCGTATTTTCGTGCGCTGTTGTCGGCCTGAATGGTGAAATCATTCAGGTGGAGGTGGACTTTAACCCACATGGCATGCCCTCCTTCACCGTGGTTGGGCTGCCCGATATGGCGGTGCAGGAAAGCCGTGAACGTGTCCGCTCTGCCATTCGCAACAGCGGCTTACAGTTTCCCAATAAACATTACACCGTAAATTTGGCACCGGCCAGTCTGCGCAAAGCTGGCCCCGCCTATGATCTGCCTATTGCGATTGGCGTGTTGGCCTCGACGGATCAGGTTCCCTTGCACAAGCTCGCCGGGGCCTTGTTTGCAGGCGAACTCTCCCTTGATGGCAGCGTCCGTCACATCAGCGGAGTGCTTCCGGTCGCCCATCGCGCCTGGCAGGAGGGCTTCGAGTGTATTTATGTTCCCGAAGAGGATGTTTCACAGGCTGCACTCGTACCCGACATTGATGTGATTCCTGTCCGTTCCCTCGGCCAATTGGTCGAACATCTCTATGATCTGCAAGTCATCCCGCCCTATGTACGTCAAAACATCGATTTGAGCGTTCCTGACGACCTGGATGGTTTGACCGACTTCGCCGATGTAAAAGGTCAGGAGCATGTCAAACGCGCGCTGGAGGTTGCCGCCGCTGGTTCGCATAATCTTTTAATGGTTGGGCCGCCGGGAGTCGGCAAGACCTTATTGGCTCGCGCCTTGCCCGGCATCTTGCCCACGATGTCACTGGAAGAAGCGCTTGAAGTGACGCAGATTTATTCCGTCGCCGATAAACTTCCGCCCGGCAAACCGTTGATCCGAGTTCGTCCGTTCCGCGCACCGCACCATACCGTCAGTGAGGCAGGTTTGATTGGCGGTGGATCATGGCCGCGCCCCGGTGAAGTATCGCTGGCTCATCACGGCTTACTCTTTCTGGATGAACTGCAGAACTCGATCATAAGGAACTAATTTCAACTCCTTTTGACGATAGTTAAGCAGTTTTTTGTTTCTAACTAAAAATCCGACTGTAGCTTATCTTGGGCAGGCTCTAGTTATCTTTGTCAGTTTTGTCATCATCTGCATTATTCCCATTTTGCAGAAGAAAATCTTTCAATATATCAATTCTTTCGACCAGACTTTTCAATATTTGGTGACCGAACCCTGGACCCTGTTCATACATCAGGCTCAGAACCAAATCTGTTGCCAATAAGGCAAATAGAAACGATATAACAAGCACGAAGGGAACAAAACCATCCCGGATTTGGGCAATAACCCAAACAGGTAATACAATCGAGACTGTAATTATGGCCAGCGCAACAATAGTCCCAACTAAAAATCTTCGTACCTGTGACGAAGCAACCCCCTTCCTTACACCGCTTTGGAAGCCGATTTCATGAAGTCCAGTCACAACTGACAACATCGATTTGTGGAAATCAGTGAACCTTGGATTCATCCATTCTTTCTTATGAATATCAACAAAAATTAGGAAATACTCTCGACCAGAAAGTTCCAACCTATCTACTGC
>DATAMF010000637.1:0-1536 GCA_036260665.1 Aggregatilineaceae bacterium
GGCTGGACCCGTCGGTGTTCAAGGTGGGACGGATGACGGCACTCAGCGCGGCGCGCAGTTTTGCTGAACTATGAGCGTTCTGATCAACGCGCAGTATGGGCAGACTGATCTGAGCACGCGGATTCTCGAAGCGCTGGAAAAAGCAGGGAAAAATATCCACGCGCTGGAACGCGATGATCTGCGGACATTTGATGAATTTCATCCCGGCGGACGGTTCGAAACACGACGACTCGCTGGGATGATTGGTTTATTGCCCGGCCAGCGCGTGCTGGATGTGGGCAGCGGCCTGGGCGGCCCGGCGCGGACGCTCGCGGCGGAGTTTGGGTGCGTGGTGACGGGGATCGATCTCACTGAAGCATACTGTCACGCGGCGCGGATGCTCACGGAACGGGTGGGACTGGCGGACCGGGTGACGTTCCAGCGCGGGGATGCGCTCAATCTGCCGTTTGCGGATCGCTGCTTCGACGTGGTGTGGACGCAGTTTATGAGCATGAATATCGAGGACAAGGCGCACTTCTACCGCGAACTGTACCGGATTGGCGGGGCGCTGGCGCTGCATGAAGCGGTGGCGGGGAGCAATGCAGGGCTGCATTATCCGGTGTTTTGGGCGGACGATGAACGGTTGAATTTTTTGCAGCTGCCGGACGCGATCCGCGATCTGCTGAAAACGATTGGGTTTGTCGAGCAGGTGTGGGTGGATCGCACGCCGGAGACTATCGAATGGTTTCAGCGGACGGCACAGGCGCGTACAGAAACGACGCTCGGATTGGACATTTTTATCACGGGCAGCGCGGCCCAAAAAGCGGCGAACCTCGTGCGGAATATGGAAGCGGATCGGGTCCGGGTGATTCAGGCAGTTTTTATCTCCGGTTGACATCCTCCTGTTACAAAACAGTCTCTCAAGTGAACAATAAGAATAGTCATGTAGCGCGCCGCTGACCATAACATTCAGGTGTAAGGAGAGGAATATGAGCGATTCCCCAGCGCTGTCTGTACGCTGGGCACAGCGCGAAACCTTCACACAGGTCTACCGCCGCTGCGCACCTCAAGTGTACCGCTATCTTCTGGCGAAGTTGGGTAATGTGCAAGATGCTGAAGATGTGACGGCACAGACGTTCATGGCGGCGTTGGCACAATGGAATACCTACCGGGGAGAGGGCGAGGTCGCAGCATGGTTGATCGGGATCGCGCGGCGAAAAGCAGCACGGCATCTCAAACAAAGGCGCAGCCTCGTATCGATTGAAACGTTAGTGGAACTTCCCGACGGCAATCTTTCGCCTGAAGACCAGGCGGTTCGCCGGTTACAACTGGCTGATGTCCTTCGAACAATCCAATATCTCTCTCCAGATCGTGCGGAAGTACTTCGGCTGCACTTTTTTGCCGGGTTGGACAACACCGAAGTCAGCCGCGTGATGAAGAAGAGCCAAGCGGCAGTACGGATGCTGTTGAGTCGTGCCCTGGCGGACTTGAAAAAAGCATTGGAGGAAGTATGACCGATGCACTAAAGAATGACGAATTAGCGGATGAACTGTACAC
>DATAMF010000638.1:0-5943 GCA_036260665.1 Aggregatilineaceae bacterium
GGGCGGGGGCGGCCCAAAATTACACAGCAAGGGACTTCCTGCCAACATCTCGACCATTTTTTAGAACGTTTTCCCCTCAAATGGGATCACAAAGGGGGGGCGGGGGGATTCGACAAATCGGCGCGAATTTTTCCATCCACGATTGACCGTTGCCGCCGGGGAATAAACAAACTAAACATAAACATTTTCTTTTTTTGGCTTTACGTCGTGCAACGAATCCGCTACAATCAACATCGAATAAGTAAAACGTTTGACGGAAGGTTGTAATGGGAAATGGCGATTCGAGAGATTATCACACCAGCGCATCCGGTTCTGCGCAAAAAGGCGCATAAGATCACTAACTTTAACGATCCTAAGCTTCAGCTTTTGATCGATGATATGGTCGATACCCTCATGGACGCCCCCGGAGTTGGTCTCGCCGCCCCGCAGGTTGCCGCGCCGCTGCGCCTGATTGTCGTTCGCCTGCCCGACGATGAAGAGAGCCAAAAAGAATATGGTAACGAAGCGGGCAAGCTCTACATCATCCTCAACCCTGAAATCATCCGCGCTTCTACCGAAACGGTTGAAGGGGTCGAAGCCTGTCTTTCCATTCCCGGTTACATCGGCAACGTCGAGCGTAATGTGGGCGTCACTGTACGCGGCCAGGATCGCAACGGCAAACCGATCCGCATCAAGGCGACTGATTGGCAGGCGCGCGTCTTCCAGCACGAAATCGATCACCTCGATGGCGTGCTGTATATTGATCGAGCCACCGAAATCTGGAAGGTCAAGCCCCAGGATGATGCCGAACCACAGCCTGATCCCTTAGCGGGCATGTTCGAAGACATCGAAGAAGTTGATGAAGAGGAAGTTCCGAGCGCCGACTAAGCTTGTTTGTGATACGGGCTGACCATGCAGAACCGCAATTGCACGGTCAGCCACAGCTAACTTAGCCTTCCAGCAGCAGCGTTTCCGAGTCTTCGATCAGTTGTTTGACCCGTACCAAAAACTGCACCGCTTCGCGCCCATCCACAATCCGGTGATCATAACTCATGGCAACATACATCATAGGCCGGATCACGACCTCACCATTGATCGCCACCGGACGTTGTTCGATCTTATGCAGTCCCAGAATCGCCACCTGCGGCGGATTCAGAATCGGCGTGCTGAGCATCGATCCAAACACACCGCCGTTCGTAATGGTGAAGGTTCCGCCGCGCAAATCATCCAGGGACAGGGTTCCATCGGTCGCCTGATCCGCGAAATCCTTAATCGCCTGTTCGATCTGTGCAAACGACATCCGATCCGCATCGCGCAGCACCGGTACGACTAACCCTTCTTCCGCGCCAATCGCCACCCCCATATCATAGTAATATTTGAGAACGATCTCGTTTTCTACAATCTCCGCGTTGAGTTGTGGAAATGCTTTCAACGCGCCAATCGCCGCTTTGACAAAAAACGAGGTGATTCCCAACCCGATCCCATGCCGCTCTTTAAACGACTCTTTGCGCCGCGCCCGCATTTCCATCACAGCCGTCATATCGACTTCGTTAAACGTCGTCAGCATCGCCGCTGTATGTTGTGCTTCCACCAACCGCTGCGCAATCGTGCGCCGCCGCCGCGACATCCGTACTCGCTCCTCGCGCCGCGCGTCATAATTCTGGTTCGCAGCAGGCAACGTTTTTTCTCGTTCAGTCGTTGGTTCAGCCGCTGGTTGCTGTTGTTGCCCATTGCCGCGCTGTCCCAAATGCCGCTCGACATCTTCTTTTGTCACCTGTCCGCGCCGTCCACTCGCTGCCACGTTTGCCAGATCCACACCTTCTTCCACCGCCATCCGCTTCGCCACCGGTGTGGCAACAGGTGCCGTTTTTTCTGCCGCTGGAGCAGGTTCACCACTCACTTCTGCCAGCATCCCTAATACATCGCCTACCTTCACATCTTCCCCGGCTTGCCGCATAATCTTGGAGATCACACCCGCGCGTTCTGCGCCCACTTCAAGATCAACCTTATCCGTTTCCAGCACCACGACGGGTTCCCCGACGTTCACCTGCTCGCCCTCTTTTTTGAGCCATTCTGCGATTGTCGCCTCGACAATCGACTCACCTAAATTGGGTACCACAATCTCCATCGTTGTTTTCCCCTAGCTGATAATAAAATCGTCCGTTTTTGGATCCGGTCTGCGATCATAGGCTTGTTGGATCAAGGTTGCCTGGTTCTCGCCGTGCCATGCCGCTGATCCTTCTGCCGGGCTGGAACTCACCGCACGTCCCACATACCGCAGCGGCCAGCGGCCATCCAGAAATTGCAGCAGTTGCGGATACATGAAGGTCCACGCGCCCATATTTTCCGGTTCTTCTTGCACCCACACGACTTCTTCTAATTGCGGATACCCTTCCAGAATCGACCCCAGATCATCGGTGCGGAATGGATAAAGCTGCTCAATGCGCACGATTGCCACTTCCGGATGTTGCTGGCGCAGCGGACTGTTCATCAGGTCTACAAAAATTTTCCCGCTGCACACAAACACCCGCTTGATCTGATCGGCTCGCTTCCAGGCTTCCTCATCATTGATCACAAACTGCCACTGTCCCTCGGCCAGTTCGCGCAGCGACGACGCCACCATCGGATGCCGCAGCAGACTTTTCGGCGTCATGACAATCAAGGGCAGCGGATCAATCGTTAGCAGAGCCGCTTGCCGCCGCAGCAGATGGAAATATTGTGCGGCAGTCGTGCAGTTCACCACCCGTATATTTTGCTCGCCAGCCATCTGCAAAAACCGTTCCAACCGTCCGCTGGAATGATCCGGTCCCGCGCCTTCATATCCATGTGGCAGCAGCAGCACCAGCGACGGCATTTGTCCCCATTTCGCCCGGCCTGTCAGCAGAAATTCATCCAGGATCACCTGAGCGCTGTTGATAAAGTCGCCGTACTGCCCTTCCCACAATACCAATCGCTGCGGCGCTTGAATGTTGTAGCCATACTCGAACCCAATCGTTGCCGCTTCCGTCAGCGGACTGTTATGGATTTCGAAAGCCCCTTTCGCCTGTGGCATCGACTGTAAGGGGACAAAAATTTCGCCAGTTTCCTCGTCATGCAAAACGGCGTGCCGCTGGTTAAAGGTGCCCCGCTCCGTATCCTCACCGGTCATTCGTATCGCGGTTCCATCCTCCAGAATCGACGCCAATGCCAGTTCCTCCGCTGTGGCCCAATCCACGGCCTTTGCATCGACATCCTGTAAGGCTTCTCGCCGCCGTTTGCGCGCCCGGTCCAATTTAGCGTGCAGTTGGAATCCGTCCGGCAGCGTGAGCAGCGCGTCATTCAATTGTTGCAGCCGTTTGATCTCGACCCTGGTTTTTACGCGCCGGGCTGTTCCCGGCGGCGCAGGTTCCGGCTGTGGCTCCATCATCTCATCCGGTTTCAATGACTCCAGCGCTTGTTGCAGGGCTGTCATTTGCTCATTCAGCACAGCACTTGCGTCTGCTTCCGTGATCTGCCCCTGTTTGACGAGCGTCTGTGCCCACAGCGCTCTAACCGTTGGATGTTCTCGGATTACCTCGTACATGCGCGGCTGCGTGAACGCGGGTTCATCCCCTTCATTATGTCCATAGCGCCGGTAGCCAATCAGATCGATCACAAAATCGCGCTGAAACTCCGCGCGGTATGCAAACGCCATCCGTGCCGCTTCCATACACGCTTCCGGCGCATCCGCGTTTACATGCACAATCGGAATCTGGAATCCCTTGGCGAGATCGCTGGCATACAGGGTGCTGCGGCTGTCTTCGGGCAGTGTCGTATACCCAAGTTGGTTGTTGGAGATGATATGAATCGTCCCGCCGGTCCAATACCCCGGCAGCCGCGACATATTTAACGTCTCGGCGACAATTCCCTGTCCCGGAAAAGCCGCATCGCCATGAATGAGAATCGGCAGCGTGACCATCGGATCAAAGTCCGGTGCGCCGCGATGATTCACCAGTGTTCCGGTAGCGCGGGCCATCCCTTCGATCACCGGATTCACCGCTTCCAAATGGCTTGGATTCGGGGCCATAATCACCGATATCAGACAGGGTTCATTCCCTTCGCGTGCCCGGTAGGCCCCCTTGTGATATTTCACATCCCCGGTCCATCCCAGATCATCCCGGAAATGCAGCCCTTTGATCGGGTCTTTGAACTCCGCGAGAATCTGCGCGTAGGGTTTTTGCAGAATATGCGTCAGCACATTCAGCCGTCCACGATGCGCCATGCCGATCAGCACACTGCTCATCGCGTTTTCACCCGCCGCGCAAATCATTTCGTCGAGCATAGGCACCATCATGTCCAGCCCTTCGATGGAAAAGCGGTGTTTGCCGGGAAACACGCGGTGGATAAACTGCTCAAACGCTTCGACTTCCGTCAGCCGCCGGAATAATCCCATCACCTTTTCCGCATCCAGCATCAGCCGGAACCGCCCCGATTCAGCCGCCTCGCGCAGCCATTGCCGTTTTTTAGGGATATGAACATGTTCAAAGTCGTAGGCAATTGTCGAGGAATACACATCACGCAGTTTCTGAATGCCCACCAGGGCGTTATCCGCTTGTTGGCTGATCGGTCCACCCACCAGGCTGGCAGGCAGCCTGCGCAGTGTATTCTCATTCAGACCGTACGTATCGAATTCCAATGCCGGATCCCCCGGCGGTTCGCTGCCCAACGGATCAAGCTGTGCATCCAGATGCCCGTATTCTCGAATGGCTCGTGCAAGGTTAACCGCACCGACAATTTCACTAATATCTGCTGCTGGTGTACTGGCCCCATTCGTAGCAGCAGGCGGCGTCCACTGCGCGAAAAATTGCCGCGCTGCCTCATCTACTGTGGCAGGGTTTTGCTTGTAACGCTCGTAAAGTTCCAGGATATATCCCGCATTCGGGCCATGAAAGTCGCGCCAAAAATCCATTCCACACACCTTCCCCCAGCCATCCCAATATACTAAATAAAGATTATAGCAATCTGCCCTGCGCAGTTGGTGTATCCCAATAGAAAACCTGATTAGAGCAAACTCCAATCAGGTTTAGAGGGGAAACAGGGGGCAAAAAACAGATGTGGTTATTCGTTGATTTCTTCCAGCCGCTCAATAACCGCAGCTTTAACCGCTAATTCAACTTCATCCTCGTTGATCGCTTTGACCCATGCCATCGGCACCAGTTTGTATTCCTTGAAGAGTGTTCCTTTAGTGATCAGGAAGTGAGTCGCTTCATCATTGCGCTCATCCACGTAAACTCGACCAATTGCACCAAGCTGTTTACCATCAGCACTGGTCACTTTCGCGCCTTCCTTCAGCGCTACTTTGTCCTCGGGAATATTGCGCTTGGTCTCGATTTTAGTCACCATGTCGGCACTTAACGGATAGACTGGGCCAGCTCCCCAGGTCGCTCCAATCGACGGATACCAGTACAACGTGCTGGCAAATGCGGCATTATTCACCTCATCGACGAGCGCTTCTTCCGTCGGGACATATAACTGCTCTTCGAAAAATTGCAGATCGTCCAGGCTGTCCAGCCTGGAAACCAGTGTAACCCGGTCTTCTTTGGCTTCGGCGATCAATTCCACCGGAACAAGGCGATCCTCAACAAACAGAAAACCGCGCTGAACCACCAGATGGGTCACTTCTTTCGTTATAGGATCAAGCACCACCCGTGCGATCTCACCGATCTTTTCATTATCAGCCGTATAAACGCCGGTTCCCCGTGTAAACTGCATCGTCTTCTTCCTTATGAACGCGGGTGAACTTCAACCCGGTCTGACGAAATCCCTTCAATTTCTTCCGGTGTAATGAACCGGTCACGTGACAGTAATCCCGTATCTACCCGTATAAACCCGTACCGCAGCAGTCGAGCGCGAACGTTTTCAGGCATGTCATCATTGCTATCGAAGACATTCGCCAATATTTCGTTAAGCGGATTAACATCCATCTGTTCAGAGCCGGTCACCGTT
>DATAMF010000639.1:0-2712 GCA_036260665.1 Aggregatilineaceae bacterium
GCATCCGCAGTAGACTCGTGAGCAATGGTCAGCGTATAAAGCGAGCCTGCATCAAGGATGAAGTTTGTCAGTGCGCTAGCAGATCCTTGGCAATCATAATTGGCGATATCTCCCGGAACCTGAACGCCGAGTGTCCGGGTCATATCGCACTCATCAGCACCTTCCGTACCACCCGTGATTCCACCCGCTAACCCGTCCGGCGTCCAATCGAACAGAGTGGTCCCTCCCGAGGCAAGGCTGATGCTCCAAGATGACCTGGCTTGCGCGGTGCTGCCGAGCAGTGAATCCGCGGTCAGCATTGCCATGAGCCACTGGTCGATATCGAATGCCACACCCACCGTTTGGCTCTCGGTGAGGCTGAAAGAGATAGTCGCGAGGAGACCGAGGTTGTCTTCGGCAGAACTGTCACCCCCATCGATAAGCTGAGCCTCGGCGATCGTTTGTGCGGTGGCTCCCGAAGTAAAACCAGTTCCGGTAAGCGGGGCGCCGGACAGCAGGGTGTCACCCATCGCGAGATTGGTTGTGGGGGAAGACAAGTGTGTGTAATTCGTATCGTCGGCATATCCGCCACAACTCCCCACACACACCTGGATTCCGTCAATGCCGCCGAAGGTAGTGATCGGGCCGGCGCTATATGTGTCGGTCGTGCCATTCAGCGTCGCAGAGATATCCGTACTGTCGGAGAATATCAAAGTATCAAATTGTGACGCATCTAGAGTAGTGCCCTCCGAATCGGTGAACCGGAAATTGCTAAGTTCCAACACGGACTGCGCCAGTACATCCGCGTGGGCAGGTAGGGCGAATCCAGCGATCATGCCGGCAGCCGCGATACCCGTAGCGATTTTGTTAAGTTTCATGTCGATCTCCTTTAGCAGCATTAACGGGAAGCGGGCCAGCGGCGCCGCCCTTCCTGCCACGGAAGAAAGCACAGCCCGTGCCAGGTTTGTAACCTCATGTAACATAAGGATTTAATTTGGAACACTCAAATCAGGCAAGGCGTGTATGTAAAATAAGTCGACATTCCAGCAGCATGCTTTGGGAGGAACGTTAAGTCGAATTGGACCCTGTAGGAACCGGCATGGTGCTCTAACATGGCATATCACTGGAACTCATCCCAAAGGAGAGGAACGAGGCCCGGTGGAACCCAGGGAGTATTAATTAGCCAGTTAGGACCAGTTGATCGAGGGGTCGACGAGTGGAGCGTGCCCGCGGCGGCGGGCCGGATCCCATCCTGCCCATGAAAAACAGGGTTTCCTCGCCCTGTTGCCCCATAAGCTCGACTAACCGCCGGTTCAGGCTCTCCACCAACGCATGCGCGCGGCCCGTTTGGGTGAAGCGCCGTCCATGGCGGTGATAACGGGCGAAGATGACGGGCGTCATCTCGGGCTGGAGATATAGCCCTTGGCTGGTCGCAGCCAGCCAGAAGCGTTGCGTGACCCGACCAGCGGTCAGAAAATCGTCCACCGAGCCCAGATTCGCGGGTGCGAGCAGGGCGAAATGGGCGGCACAGGCCAGTCCCGGCAGCAGATCGAGCTGAATGCGGGGCGGCAGGTCGCCCAGGAACCACTTGTTAAGAAATTCGACACGCCGCCAGTCAGCCATGGCCCATCGCATGAAGCGGGCGGTGAGCGGGTCGACCCCGACCGCCCGGTCGGGGATCCTGTCCTCGCTGAAGCGGGCTCCCCACTCGATCACCGTGCTGTGAACCTGGTAGGCCTCGGGGATGGTGAGGCGAACCTTGGCGTTGTCGAACATGAGTCGGGCAAGCCGCCAACGCTGGGCAAGCCCTTCGAACCAGAGCACCCGATATCCATCGGGCAGGGCATTTTCCAGCGCTTTCTTTTGGGCCTGAGTGAGCCGACGGGTCGACATGGGACGGCGCTGCACCACCCGTTTCGCGATAGCGGGGATAAGGGGGTCCGGTGCCAGCGAAGCGTCCAGCTCGAAACGCACGTCGATCATCAGGTGATCGTCGGGAGTGTCTGGGCGTCGGCTGATGTGGGCTTTTCGGCCCTCGCCCGTGGCCGTGATGGCAAGGGTTTCCAGCAGTGCGCCCACGGCGAGTTGGCTGGCATGACCGTCCAGATCATAGACAACGTGATCGCGGGTATCGAAGCCGTGCACCAGGATGTGCTCGTTGCCCAGTATCTCGAAGCGCCAGGGTTGGGTGTTGTCACCGCTGGGGGCCCACCGTGCAAGATCCAGAATGCGGCGGAGATGTTCGGGCATGACTTTGGCCATGTCAGATTCCTAATTGGTTTTTGGCGATGGCAATGGCCAACCGGTTGATGGGGTTGCGGTTGCCCCCCGGCCGCCAAGTATGGGCGAGCTTGTTGCGGTAACCGTCGAACTGGATGCCGTGGGGTGCCGCCCACACCTTGCCGCGACCGAGCAGGATCTTGAGCACTTCACTGGCCGCAATGCCTGCGCAGAGTTCGCAGGCGATGACCGTGGACGGGCCCTTCTTGGTCCGGAGGTCGACCCGGCTTCTGTCCGCAAGGTAATGTCGATGTAGCAAAGCGGGGGCCAGACCGACCAGGAAACGCACGGCCTTTTCCAGGGCGGATCGGCCCGCCAACTGGAAATAATCCTCAACCCGCGCCATGAGCTCTTTTACAAGAGAATGCTGGGCTTCAATCGCATCGGGGAAGAAAGAATGTGCCCCCGGGTCGGTGCCCCGGCCGTCCTGCTCCATCTCGATCTGGATTACAT
>DATAMF010000493.1:0-14238 GCA_036260665.1 Aggregatilineaceae bacterium
AAGCGACCAAATGGTTTGCGGATCAGTTCATCGATCTGTCCGGTGAGGGCCTCGACCAGAAAGGATGGCAGGCCCACCCCACCTACTCGCACCTGTTCGATCACAAAGCCCAGATGCCCTTCACTGTCCACCTGCGGCCTGATCATCAATTCCATTGGCAGGCTCAATTCAGCAGCGGCAGATACCTGGGCATAGACCCGTATCAGACCGTCATCCAGTCCAGCCTGAACGTTAGTGAACGGAAAAGTCGTGCTACCTCGTTCGGTGGCAAAAGTCGCGGCTTCCAGGCCGAGCCATGACGAGATTTGTTCCTCGGTAAAAGTCAGGCGGAAGTTTCCCTCTGCACGTGACTGCCTGCTAGCCTGGGCCATCACATCCTCAAACGACTGCGCCTGGACAGGCTCGGCTGTAAAATTCGCACTGATCGGGGGCAAGACGGTTTTACTGTAGAGTGGATGGAGAACAACCGCTCCTACCAGGCAGATCAGCAGCGTGATCAGTAAGAGTCCAACCAGTCGATGCCGGTGTTGAGGACGCATGTTTATTTTCCTACGTCTAGAACTATGTGTATTTAATACCAGTGTACCCGTAATTTAGTTTTACCGGCGCGAATTTCTCATAAAAATGCGGCGGCTGGCAAACACCCGCCGTATAATCTCGGTGGTTGGTTAAGCAGCACCTCTACGAAACTGAATTCGCGTTCATTCGATTATTGCTTTCCAGATGGGGAGCCGCCCAAATATGTCCTTTTTTTCATCTAAGCGGCGCATTTTTCGCCCGGTCATTCGCCCACTGTCTGTCTCTGTCAACCGCGCTGTTGTGACAGCAGCGCTGGTCATGGCGGCCTGTTTGCTGCTGTCGATCAGTGCTTACCAGTTCCGCCCCATGCCGAAGAGTCTGATCCACTTTCGCCCTACACCGGAACTGGAAAATTATTATCGAGATGGCGCGGTTGAGTTTTTGATAGCGGGTGCATTTGTGCTGCTCCTGGCACTGATTGTCAATCAGCGGATGATATTTCCGGCCCCGTTTGAGCGAATTCCTGGAGCGTGGCCTATGCTCTCGCTGCGATCCTTGCTGATGGTCGATCTCGGCGTGCTGGCGCTGCTCACCCTGGCGGAGATCAACGGCGGGCTGGCGGGCGTGAAAGTATTAAAATATCGCTCGAACCAGACACAGTTCGCACTGCTGGCGGGCGGGCTGGCGCTGCTAGCGGCTGGGTTATCTGGGATAGGACGTCCGCGCAGAGCATCCATCGCCCAGATACCCTGGAATGAAGTAGCCATTGTGGGGCTGATCACGCTGTTTGCGTTCGGTGTGCGCGTCTGGAAGCTGGGCGATTTGGTGCGCGTGCTGGTGGATGAGGTACATTTTACGCTGGGCGTCAATTACTTTCGGGCGTATCACGACGTCAAACTGCTGGCCCCTATGCCAACCTCGGCCTCATTTCCGTTTATCTTCTCTTATGGACAGTTCACCGGGGTGGAATGGTTTGGACGCAACCTGTTTGGGCTGCGGATATTTAGCGCGGTGTTGGGCACGCTGACCATTCCGGCGCTGTATGTACTGGCCCGCGAATTGTTTGATCGCTGGACGGCGATACTAGCGGCGCTGCTGCTGGCGGCTTTTCCGCCGCACATCCATTACAGCCGCCTCGCGCTGAACAATATTGCCGATCCCCTTTTTGGAACGCTGGCGCTGGCATTTGTAGCGCGCGGCTGGCGCACAGATCGCCGCCTGGATTTTGTGCTGGCAGGGATATCGCTGGGCTTGACCCAGTACTTTTACGAGGGGGGGCGACTGCTTTACCCGGCACTGCTGGCGGCATGGTCGGGGACCGGATTGGTATTGTGGCGGCCTCGCCCCTCGTGGCGCGGGTTGATCCTGCTGGCGATGGCTTTTATTGTGGTCGCCGTACCGGTTTATTACACCCTGGAAGGTACAGATTTCCCCACGCTGAACCGGATGGACAATACGGGGCTCAACGATAGATACTGGGCGACAGGACGTGAACCGAACACGCTGGAAACACGCTGGGAGCATCTCAGACACTCGTTTGAGATGTACGTCAATTCGCCGGAAAACACCTTCATCTACTACTACCTGTACTATGGCGGCAAACACCCACTGATCCTGGAATATATCATCCCCCTATTTTTCCTGGGGATTGTTTTTGCCCTGTGGCGCTGGCGAACACCGGGCGTACTGCCTGTTCCCTGGGTGCTGGCTACCTCGTTAGGCAATATGATGATGGTGGAAAGCGGCGTAACCGCGCGTTATGTGGTCGCGTTCCCGGCACTGGCGCTGCTGATCGCGCTGGGGATTCGCTACACGATTCCGCTATTGTGGCCGTCACGCCTGCCCAGCAAAATCCAACCCCTGCTGATGGGCGTAATCGTCGGGGGGTTGGTGGCTGCGCAAACGATTTTTTATTTCGGCCCCTTTATGGACCTATTCAATGTCGAAGTGCGCGCCCATGTGGATAACGATGTGGAAGATGCACTGCTCCGATCACTCGATTTTCCCAACAACACACAGATTCATATTATCGGTACGCGTGTCCTGCCGCCTATTGATACTCAGCGGTTTCTCTCCTATTTGCGTGATGGGGCAATCGTCGAGGTCGTCCCACCGGGTACCTACCAACCTATGGGTTTGCTCAGCCTGCCGCGCACCGTTGACCACGCCTTTTTTGTTTCATCCAGCGATTCCTACACCATCAGCGCACTGATCAACACGTTCGGGTCACAACCGCTGCTCTACAGTTCGAATAAGGATATCCCGCGCGAAAAGCAGTTTGCTCTCTACTATCTGCCTGCACTGCCTTATATCAAGCGACCCGAAGATGCTCAAAACGCGGTGGGGTGAGGGTCGGAGAGGGCAGGTTTGCAAACCTGCCCCTTGTATCTTGCCAAATGAATAAAAATGGGCAGGGCAAGCCGCTGCCCCTACGGTTCATTTGCATCATGATCAACATAAACGAGCGCGATTGCCAAGACGGTATCTACAAGGAAATTTACGAAGGCCACCAGAAACCGCTTTTGATAAGCCGCTCCTGGAATTCCTGCACTTTTCCGGTTGGGATTTTTTCTACGGCGGGCTGGCCTGTCCACTTGGTGTAAAACCAATCCAGATAGTGCTGGAAGCCTTTGTCCCGCCAATCATCAATCAGCCCGATATGGCGCTGCGGATCGTCGTATTCAGCGACAATCTGTTCCAACTGATCCTCAGTTGGAGCCGTATACTGCCCATAATGAACGACAAATTCCCGGCTCAAGCGGCCCTTAGCATAGGCAGGTTCCTGGCGCGGGTAGCCAAGGACCACTGTGATCAACGGAAAACACGAGGTTTCCGGCAGGTTCAGGGTTTTATAAACGACATCAAGCGGTTTTCGGTGCAGAGCGTTTGTGATCAGGGAATCGATGCCCAGAGATTTCGCCGCAATCACCGCTGTTTGAGCGGCAAGAATCGTGTCGATGGTTCCGGTGAGAAAACCGATGATGTCATCATTATCAAACCGATGCCCAAGATGACGGGCCGAAGCCATGATGCGCGTAAAATCTACACAAAAGACAAGTGCGCAACTGCCTTGATAGGCAAGTAATTCGCGCATCGCCTCTCGTTCTTTCAGCACAATGATCGAATAACTCTGCCGCGCCGATGCATTTGCCGTATGAATGGCTGCATCTAATATCTGGTTCAGGTCTGCTTCACTAATTTCTTTTTCTGAAAAATTTCCGTGAATGGTACGCAGGTTACAAATGGTTTGAAGGGTGTCGTTCATACTGTGCTCCGAGGGAAAAACGCCTTATCTGCACTAAGTATATCCCCTATGTTCAAGTTGAATGCACCCAAAAATCCGATAGATACTTGACAAACAGAACATTTGTTCGTATCATTATAGATGTCCAATGTGGACCTTTTCGTTACCCCAACCGCTGCTGGTACGTTTCTCCTCCCCCCGACTCCTCGTGCGAGCGTACTGGCAACCAAACTGGGCGACCTTAGCGGGCCGCCCAGTTCTGTTTACTGGCCCATTTCGCTGTTCACTAGTATGATGATAAAGTAAGTGGTGGTTGGCTGGAGTATTTCCGTGGCAAAACGAATTCTCTATATCGATGACAATCCATCTGACCGGCGCCTCGTCGAAAAGGTGCTTGGTTCTCATGGCTACGAACTTGTGCTGGCGAGTGATGGGGAAAGCGGGCTGAAGCTAGCTGCATCTGAAAAACCTGATTTAATTCTGGTCGATGTGCAGATGCCAGGGCTGAATGGGTTGGAAACGACACGCCTGCTGCGTGAACTGCCATCCTGCCGACAAACACCGATTGTCGCACTAACCGCCTACCTGGATCAGTATAAGCGCCAGCTTTATCTGGATGCTGGCTGCACGGACTATCAGCAAAAACAAGCTGGGATCAAACCCCTGCTGATGCTGGTGCAACGATTTTTGAGTTAGGCTCAAAACGTCTTTTGTGAGCATGAGGAGCGATCAGGAATGGATACTGTATCTACTCGACCCATCATAGCTCTGCCTACCGCCCGGTTGCTGGTCGGGGTAACGCTTGCCGTACTGGCAGTGTTGATGGTGCTGTCCTTTTTTGCGATGAGTTGGATTGAGATGGTCAAAGATACCGACGACAGCGAGAAAAAAGTGACTCCGCTGGAAATCTGGCAGGGTAAAAATGATGGTGATGACTTCACCATGCACCTTGGCAAAGATACCCCCAAAGGCGGCTTTGACGATGTGCGGTTTGTAGATCGCCTGCTGATCATCATGCCACTGCTGGGAATGGCAATTGGTTTGCTGACTGTTTTTTATATCCTGACGGCTCAGTCGCCGCGCGCTGTGCTGACAACGATTGCGGTTCTGGCCTTCCTGTTTATGATCGCCCCCTATCTGTGGGAAGTATGGAGTTCCGCCGACTGGAAAAGCGGATTAAAAGATATGGGGTTCAAGGGAAATAATATTGATCAGGCTATGGAATCGCTGACCGAAACACAGAGTATGGGTGAATTTGCTCTGCTGGGATTGCTGGCCTTTTTGGTCAGTCTGCTTGGATTAAGCGCTGAATCAAGTTTGCCGCCGACACTGGAACATACTAAAAAATGACGAAACGGACAATACTCTTGCTTCGCCTGCTGAGCGGAGCCATTATGCTGGTTTCTGCCGTGCTGCTGGGTTACGGCTTTTTTAAGTGGGATTGGGTGAAAGGTGGAGATGACAGCGATCCATTAACGCCCTATGAGATCTGGCGCGGGAAAGATGATGAGGGTCAGAATTTTACCTATAATCTTGCGGCTTATGATCCCATTCAGTATGGGGTGCATGGCAATATCGGCGGCTTTGACGATGTGCGCGGCGTGGATCGGTGGCTGGTGTTTATCCCTGGCGCTGCGCTGGTGCTGGGACAAACCGCATTGCTCACCAGTGCGCATCATCTGACCGTGAACCGCTCAGCGCTCCTCACCGCAGTGGTAGCGGTCCTGGTCGCGTTTACCCTGGTGCTGTTCCCCTTTGTGTGGCAATCGCGCAGCACATCTAACTGGCGAGCGTATTATGAGAGACACGAGCGCCCGGAACTGGTTCCTATAGCGCTTGAGTCGCAGACAGACCTGTACGACAGTTGGGAGTTTGTCCTGACTGCCGGGATCGGGCTGTTGGGCGCAATGGCAGCGGTTGGGCTAGAAATCAGCTTGTCATCCACATCCGTTTCTGATCAAGAGGAGGCCGGACCACCATGAACGCTGGAATACCCGCTGAAGCATTATCCTTGATCACGCTGCGCCGGATTGTGGGCGGATTGGCCCTGCTGATGGCGGTGTTGATGCTGGCTGCTTTTTTTGCCGCGAGTTGGATGGAAACTGAAGACGGTCAGGATCGGCGCACAGCGTGGGAGATTTGGAGCGGAACCAACAGCGGAGACAAAGAAACGCTTAATCTACAAAGCCCTGACGCAGGCGGATTTGGCAGGGTGCGCGGCGTAGACCGGCTGCTGATCCTGATTCCGATTGGAGCGCTGCTGTTCGGACTGCTGGCAATCTATTATGCGTTTGGACGCCTGAGCATGCTGCGGAGGATATCGCTCCGCACGACTGCCCTACTGCTGTTGATCCTGGCGCTGCTGCTGCTGGCACTGCCGTTTATCTGGCAAGCGCTCAGTTCGAACAACTGGCGCGGCGTATTGGAAGACAGCAATCTATCCAACACCCTCGCTGATCATTTGTTGGATGAACTAACTGCCACCTACAGCACCGGGCAGCAGATTATCTATGGGCTGATCGCGCTGCTAGCTGGAATCGCAGCGGTGGCCCTGGAAACCCCGCAGGTGCGTGCCTACCTGGATATATCGCCCGCTGTGCCAACATTGGAGTAACAGCACAATCGTTTATTTTTGGGCTACCTCAAATTTTTATTGCTTTTATCATAAAAAAACCTGTATAGTGTAGATGTAAGCTTATACAGGAGTGGCGGCCCAATGGCACACGTCTTCATCAGCTACAGCAAACGAGATCGCACCTATGCCCGCCAGCTTGCCGATAAGCTGCGCGAGGAAGGGTTTAACGTCTGGATCGATGACCGTCTGGATTATGGCGAGGAGTGGTGGTCCGTCATCGTCCAGGCTATTCAGGACTGTACCGCGTTTATCGTGATCATGTCCAACGAATCGAAGATATCGAAGTGGGTCAAGCGTGAATTGGGTGTTGCCGATCACCAGAACAAACCTATGTTCCCCCTGCTGCTGGAAGGCGAGAACTGGGATTTGTTCGTCTGGACCCAATACCTGGATGTGCGCGGCGGACAGCTTCCGCCTGCTGATTTTTTTGATGCGCTGGACAACGTGCTGCCCCGCCAAGCCGAACCGGGGATTGATGTGACGCAGAGCATGCCCGCGCTATCGTACCCACCCAGAGAAATCGATGATGATCTGGGCGAACTTGAACTTCCTCAAGAACTTCCAGCGGTACCACAACAATCTGCCATGAGCGCCCCGGCTGGAACGGGCGCTCCTGTGCGTGCGCATGCTCCGACCCCAGCGAACATTCCGCCGCCCGCATTTGCCCTTGGTCAGGGTGGAGGTGGTGCGGTATGGACTCAGCAGGCAACCACCCCACGTCCCTTCCCCCTATCCCTGACTCTGCTGCGCCGGATCGTAGGCGGCATTGTCCTTTTGACGGCCATTCTGATGTTCTTTGGTTTTTTCTCCGCGAGTTGGATGAATGCGGAGGAGGATGTTGACGACCTGACTGCCTGGGATATTTGGAAGGGCAAGAGCAACGGCGAAGCATTTACGCTCGATCTTAGCGACGAAAACGCCAGCGGTGGGTTTGGTGATGTGCGCGGAATGGACCGGTTGCTGCTCCTGATCCCATTGGGCGCGGTCGTGCTAGGCGTGTTGGCGATCCAGTACACTTTTGGGCGGGTTCCTTTGTTAGAGAAACTCTCACGCCGAAACACGGCTATCATTCTCACCGCTGTTGCCCTGCTGTTGTTCTTGTATCCATCCCTTTGGGAGTCATCAAGTAGCAGCAATTGGCGGGACACGTGGAGTACTTACAGCGACGCTGACTATGCCGACTACTATCTTAGTGTGCTAGAGGACAGTTATAGCACCGGACAGCAAGCTGCCTATGGGTTGATCGCACTGCTGGCTGGAATCGCGGCGGTGGCCCTGGAAACCCCGCAGATCCGTGCACGGCTGGGACTGCACAAGTAGTGGATGGGCAGGGCGGCTAGCGCTTGTTCCTGCCCCTACGGTTTATCACCCCTGTGACCAGAATAAATACTCAACGTTTTTGCAGCCTGTGTGCTGCTTGTGCGACATTCCCCATAGCTTGAAGACCGGAAGGGCACTAGAATAGCTCCGGCTAGAATTATTTTTCGCATCACACAGGCATTCTATGAAGCATAGACATCTGGCGCTGGTCGTGGCGCTGCTCCTGCTCCAGTTTTTGATTCGCGTCTATCACACCGATATCCAGGAACCCTATATTGACGAGGGATTCCACATTGTGCGCGGATCGTTCGCCTGGGACTTCGATCAGAATCCGGGGCGATTCTCGCACGGGAAGGTGCTGCTCTACTACTGGCTGGGCCTGTTTGAATCGGAACCGACAAATTATCTGCACACGGCGCGTAATGGCATGGCGCTGTGGGCCCTGATCAGCGGTGCAGCGATCTATGCGGTAGGGCGCAAGCTGTTTGGCTCCCCTGCCGGACTTGTATCGCTGGGACTCTATGCGGTGCTGCCGCTGGCCTTCTTTTATGAACGGATGGGCATGGCTGATCCGTTCGCGTCAGGATTCGCCTGTCTGGTGGCATGGCGGAGCCTGATCTTCGCGAAGCGCCCTACATGGCGGCAGGGGATACTGATCGGCGTGCTGCTGGGACTCGGCGCGATGGCAAAGCTGTCGATGGTGCTGCTGCCTGTGCTGCCCCTTGGCGCGGCGCTGATCTTCTACCCCTGGCAGCGCGCCGGATTGTGGAGCCAGTTCTTGAAGCGGATAGAGCAGGTTGTCTCACCCTTGCTCCTCGCGGCGGTCATCGTCGTGGTACTGTGGCTGCCGATGCTCATCCCAGCCTATTTTGCCAAGGACAGTGATAATCCCTATGTACTGGTCAACGATTATAACCTGCGATCCAATGCACAGGATGAGACGGGGGGATATTCGGCAGTAAAGTATTGGGAGGAAGTCAAGCCACTTGTCCTGGATTTCACCAGCCCTGGCCTGTGGATCGCGCTGCGTCTGGCGATGGTCTTTTTGATCGTGCGCGTTGTTCTCATAAAGCGCATCGAATGGCGAGGAACACTCTACCTGTTCCTGTGGCTGGCAGTTGTGATAGGGCTGGTACTGAGCCAAGCCCGACTGGTCACGGCACGTTATATGATGCCCGCAGCAGCCCCAACTACCCTGATCCTCGGCGCGGCGGCAGTTGGCGCGTGGCGGCTGCATGGAAGTACCGCAAGCAAGCGCTTCTACAGGTTGGGCCGGACGGCGATCAGCATCGGGGCGCGGTTGGGCAGCACAGCGGCAGTTGGCGCGTGGCTGATCGGGTTTGTAGTCCCGCTTGCCAATACCAGTTTGAACAAGCCACTGGCGCTCGAAGATGACTTCCACCGGACGAACTATATCGAGAATATCAGTGGGTATCTCTCTGCTGACGATGTGGTGCGCGAGGGCGCGGATATCCTGAACAATCTCGATCCTGCTCCAACCTATATCTATGCGACCTGGAACGTTTGCCATTTGCTGTTTTTCTACTCAGAACAGCCAATCACCTGCCTGCCTCTTGATCACTTTATCCCGGTTTTGTACGATTACCTGGATCACACCGTCCCCCCTGGCGAAAAGGCGGTCCTGGTTGTCCGAGGCTACAAGCCGTTTCTGGAACGACTGGCGCTTTGCGACGAAAAAATTGCCGACCTGAGCAGCACGCGGGTACGCGGCGGCAATGTGATGACCCTTGCATGGGTGCAGCGGGGCCAATGCGAGTGAAATCTGTATAAACCTTCATAGAATTGTGTTTTTTGTCACGCTTTACCCGGCGCTGCATCTATAATCTTAGGTATGTGTCCGGCTGGGTTCAGTGGAGACGATTATGGCTTTTACTCCGTCTGGTGCAGAGTCGGCGGCGGTTGTTGCGCGCGCGCGGACTCGCCCCGGTTTAGTCTCGACCATTGTTGTTTTGTTCAAACTACGTGTGGTTTCGCTGCTGCTGTTCGCAGCATTCGGCGGTGCAATGATCGGCAGCGCAGGTGCTCCCGCGCTTGGCGATTTGATCGTGCTGCTGTTGACGGGAACAATGTCGGCGGCAGGCGCGTCCGCCATCAACCAATACCTGGAACGGTATAAAGACAGCGCGATGAAACGAACCAGCCGACGCCCACTGGTGACAGGCGAGGTCAATGCAGCGCTGGTTTTAACCATTGCCATTGGCCTGATCGCGGCCTCGCTGGGGATCGCGCTGGCAGTTGGCAATCCCGCGCTGGCCTTCTTTTTGGGGTTGGGCGCATTTATCTATGTGGGTATTTATACCATCTGGCTCAAGCCGCGCAGCGTGCTTAACGTGGTGATCGGCGGGGCAGCAGGTAGTGCGGCGGTTCTCAGCGGCGGGGCGGCAGTCCATCAATGGACCGATCCCGGCGTGTTAATCCTATCGCTGCTGCTCTTTACATGGTCCCCGACACACTTCTGGAGTCTGGCTCTGGCCTACCGCGCCGATTATCAGCGGGCGGGCGTGCCGATGCTCCCGGTGGTCGTGTCGCCTGGGCAAGCGATTTTCTGGATGCTGGCGCATATGGCGGCAACGGCGATCTTCGGCCTGCTGCTGGCAGCACACAGCGCGATGGGGGTGGTCTACCTGATCCCGGTGCTGCTGATTACGCTGTGGCTAGCCCGCGAATCCATCCGCCTGATCCATGAGTATACGGGCAAACAGGCGATGAACGTCTTCAAAGTGTCGAATATCTATCTGAGTGTTGTGCTGCTGGCGATCTGCGTAGCGGCGCTGGTGTGACGCGAGGGACGAACATAAAAGTAGAGGGGGCGGGTTGGTTAACCCGCCCCTTGTATCTTGCCAAATGAATAAAAATGGGCAGGGCAAGCCGCTGCCCCTACGGTTCATTTGCATCATGATCAACATAAACGAGCGCGATTGCCAAGACGGTATCTACTTATTCGGAGGGCTGGAACTTCTTCACAGGGATGCCGCACAAGAATTTGAAGGTTGTGCTGCCCGTGTTTTCGTAGGTGTGCTCACTGTTGCCCGGCACAATAGCCACATCGCCGGGTTTGAGCGCGTGCCATGTCCCCTCGATACACACGCGGCCTTCACCCTCAACGACAAAATTCTCGTGCTCATACGGATGTGCATGGAGAGGGGTGTGTCCTCCCGGTTCGATCTCGATCATGCGCAACGCGTAAACGGGTGCACCGTCGTGCTCCTCATCGATCAACCAGCGGATCGACGTGCCGGGTGCGGTCTCTCCGTATACCTGGGCGGGCACATTACTATAATGGGTGACTTTTGCTGTGCTCATTAGTTATCCTTTTGACACAAATCGCTCACGTAAAAAGTCGAGCAGGGCGATCCAGGAGAAGCCTAATCCGCCGAAGGTGAGCCCTACAAACAGCGTCTGGAACAGGTTCAGATTGGCTGCGTCCAGCCTGTCCACGATGGCGGTCATGATAAACCAGAACAAGATAGCGGTCATCCCAGCGATCATGGCTACAATCAGTCCAGCCAGATCTTCTTCGCGCTTAAAAATCGCGTAGGTAATCCCGTTCACGGCAGCGATCAATCCGCCGAAGAGCAGCACATGATCGGCTGAAAGCAAGCTGAAGAGTCCAGCAAACAGACCCGTCACCAGCGCGATAAAAAGCACTTTAGCAGCGATATCGCTGTTTATTCCAGCACGATCCAACTCTACTTGGGCGCGGCGGCCCAGTTCTGCCGTGTTGACATCAAGGCTGACATCGGGCATGGACACTTTCGGCATATTGACTTTGGGCGCACTCACCTTGGGCAGTTTGCGGCCTCGCTTTTTCGTTTGCTTCTGGGTTGGTTCATAGGCGGGTGCCCCAAAAGATGGCTGTTGGGTAGGCGGTGGGCCAAAGGGTGAAGGCGGCGGTGCTGAACTTGGCGTGGGAGGTAATGCGCCCGATGGCGGCGTTGGGTCGTCAGATGCAGTGGGTGGCAGTGGGGGAACCGTTACCGCGTCACGGGTTGGGCCGGGTGAAGTTTCCGCTTCAGGGCCAGCCGCAGATTTTGCTTCAGATGCGATCTCGTCGGATTCTAGACGATCATTTTTTTCGCTCATTAAACAGTTCCTCCTTGTGGAACCGTGATGGTTGCTGCCCACTTAGCGACTATAGCATGACCTTTTGGTTGTGCACAAGTGGTTAACGAGATTGACACTTCCCCGGCTAAAGCCGGGAAATTCTTGCTTCCCTGAGGCGTGCCCGCTTAGCAGGTCTTACCGCCTCTCCACAAGCGTTTTTCGTCTCCGATAGACCGGCGGCGACGTGTTTCAAACCCTCGTGTTGGATGTTGATGGCGGCATTGATGTCACGATCCAGCAGCGTTCCGCACGAGGGGCAGGTCCAGGTTCGTTGGTCCAGGGTGAGGTCAGCATTAATCGCGCCACAGCAGGAGCACGTCTTCGAGGAGGGGAAGAAGCGATCCACCTGGACGAAGGTCTTGCCTGCCCACTGGGCTTTGTACTCCAGTTGGCGGAGCAGCTCCGACCAGCCCGCATCGCCCACACTTTTGCCCATCCGCCGGGCGATGCCCCGCACGTTCAGCTTTTCAGCGAAGAGAGCTTGGTTTTCGCTCACCAACTGATGACTGATGCGGTGCAAGGTATCGAGGCGTTGATTAGCCACCTTTTCGTGCAGTTTGGCGACTTTGGCTTTTTGCTTCCGATAGTTGGCAGACCCCTTCTGTTTGCGGGACAGCTTCCGCTGCTCTCGCGCCAGTTTGCGTTCCATCTGCCGGTAGAGGCGCGGATTGGCTACCTTGCGTCCATCCGACAGCACGACCAAATCCTTACTGCCCAGGTCAATGCCAACGCTGTTCTCAATGGTTGGCTCGACAGGCTCAGGGTCGTCCTGTTCAATGAGACAGGTCAGCGAGACATACCAGCCGCTGGCCTTGTGTCTGACTGTCGTCCGCTTGATCGTCCCTTCAATCGCCCGATAGCGTTTTTTTTTGGCAGAGCGGCGAAACGGCACCCACCCTATCATGGGCAGAGAAACCCTATTGCCCTCGACCTTCACCCCTGCTGGGTAGGTGAAGGACTGGTGCGTACTGTGTTTCTTTTTGAACTGCGGCGCACCTGCCTTCTTGGTGAAGAACCGCTCAAAAGCATTGTCCAGATTCAGTACCGCATCCTGAAGCACCTGTGAATGAACCATCTTCAACCACGCTGTTTCCGCCTGCCGCTTCAGTCCGGGAAGCTGGTTGATTTGTGCATTCGTCGTTGGTGCTTTTTCCCCAGCCCGGTACGCTTCCTGCCGCTGCGCCAGCATGTGGTTGTAGACCCAGCGCACCGCCCCGCAGTACTGCCAGAACTGTTCCTCTTGCGCAGGCGTTGCCTTCAGTTTGAACTGGTATCCCCTGTACACCTTCATGCCTGCTCTCAACAAAGCCAATCTGTACCGGTTGATCTTAGTTTAACCGATAGCGACCACCCAAGCAACGCTACCGGGCGCTTTCATCCCTCGGCTCAAGCCGAGGGTTTTCCCGCGCCTCTATTCTATAACGAGTGCGCAGTTCGTCCAGTTTGAGCCGCAGTTTTTCGGCTAGCTCAACATGGCTTTCGTTGAGCGCATATTCGGGACTCTGCCAGAACGAATCAGGATAGTTCCAGGCGGGTTTGCGCAGACGATCCGGGTCTTCCCAAGCATAGCGCGGGCAAACATGAGCATGCAGGTAGTTATCGGTGTTACCCAGAATCGAATAGTTCATCCGCACCGGGCCGGTAACAGCCTCAAGTGCTTCCCCCAATATCTGCATATCAGTCAAAAATTCATTGCGCTTATCAAAGGGCAAGCTGTGCAGATCAAAGACCTGGGGATAAGCGGTTAGAACGCACCAGCCAGGCAAAAACTGGATATCCATCAAAAAGACAAATCCGCTGTTCAGACGGGTGATCATGGTTGGGTTTTCGCCTCGGAGCGCGTACCCGATACGATCCTGTTTAAACGCGCCTTCACGAAATTTCTGAAGATCGATCATTTGTTTTTCCCCTTGTTGGTTGGTCCGGTTGGTAGCCGCAGTTTGGGCACTCATCAGCAGAACGGCGAGGCATCGATTGACCGCAGTCAGGACAGTGGATTATGGGATCACGGCCCAATCCCACAAACAACCAGAGCGGACCGAGCGCGGTAAGCTGCCCAATCAACCCGGCAACAAGACCCACCAGCAGCCCCAAGCGAGTATTCATACCCCGCCTGCGGAACAGAATAGGGGTAAAGATAGCTCCGATCAGCGTCCACAGCGCGACATAGATCACCAAAAAACTGCTCATTCTTGTCCAGAAGATCAGGCTGAAATAGCAGCAGGGCGGCAACGGGAAATCCAACGAGAACAACACCCAAAAGCAGAATAATCAGATAGGTTGTTTTTCGACCCAATCACTCATCCGTCCCTCTTGGTGACAACGCGCTATGCAGATTATAGCAAGGTGAACTACGGCGCGATTCCCCGTGTAAACCACTATAATCTTTTATACT
>DATAMF010000647.1:0-5611 GCA_036260665.1 Aggregatilineaceae bacterium
CAGCGCATATTGATCGACTGCGGGAGTCAGTTCCTCGGCGCGCCACTGTTCAGGGGACATATAGGCGGGTGTGCCCATCGCCGTTCCAGAAGAGGTCAGCGCTTGGGTGGCTTCGGTCAGCTTGGCGATCCCAAAATCCACGAGATAGGCGGTGCCCTGGTTATCGAACATGATGTTGCTGGGTTTAATGTCACGGTGAATCACGCCCTGACTGTGGGCGTAGTCCAGCGCACTGGCGAGTTGTTTGAGCAGTTCCACCGTCTCACTAATCGAGGGCAATGATCCTTGTTCCATGCGTTGGGCCAACGTGCCGCCGGTCAGCAGCCGCATGACGATATAACTGTAGCCCTGCTGGGTGCCGTAATCATGAATGGGGATGATATGATGGTGTACGAGTGAGGCAGCGGTTTGGGCTTCACGGTTGAAGCGTTCGAGATAGCCGGGGTGCAGCGCGAGTTGGGGAGACATGACCTTGACTGCGACTTCACGCCGCAGCCCGGCCTGAAAGCCGCGATACACCGTCCCCATGCCGCCGATTCCGATCAGATCGCGCAGTTCGTATTGGCCGAGAATGGTGCCCGACAGATTCGCCATGCCCATAATGATGACTCCCCCTGCGGAAAAACAACGCCTGAGATGCAGTATATTCCCCGGCTAGTTTGTGAGCAAATAAGAGCGCTGTGCCCAAAAGCGCCGATCAGGACGATGAAATAAAAAGGCGGGTGATTGACGCCCGCCTGGTTTCTGCACTACTGCGCGGTTGATGCGGCTCCCATCAGCGCCGTCATCAAGTCCGCCCCGGTGCCTGTGTAGTTCACACTGCCCACCACGTCCAGGCCCAGTGTTTTGAAGTCATCCGTATAGGTGTCCGGCCCGGTCAGAATGAATCCCCACACCATCACATCCGGCGCAGGTTTAGACATGATCATGGCTCCCACATTTTCAACACCCATATAGCCGAGTTCCAACCCGTTCTCCAGCGTGATGATTTCGGGGGTGCTCATCCCGGTTGTGTCAACGGTATCCGCGTACATCATAGTGGTCAAAGAATTCATCAACTCTTCCATCGTCGCATCAGCCGAGAGTTCCGGCGCGATCATGGGCATCAGTTCGGCGGGCAGCAGCATGACCATGATACCGACATCCCCCGTTTGGTTTAATCCGGTCATTTCACCGGTGATCCCGCTCAGGGCGGTTTGCGAATTGGCGAGTGTGATCCCTGGGAAGCCGAGCGCTATCCCATTGTCCTGTGTCAGCCAGTCATTCGGACACAACACCGTCAGCATGCCATCCATAAAGGTCTGTTCGGTCATCCCGGTTGAGACGGCGCGCGTGGTCGGTTCGGGTGTAATTATAAATACCTCGGTCCATGCCGGTGTATAGGTCGGGGTTGCCGTATACGTTGGGCTGGCTGTCGATGTTGGCGTGTCGGTGGGCAGCGGTGTTTTGGTGGGGCTTGAAGTCGCTGTACTCGTCGGGCTGGCGGTGGGCGTCTCGGTCCATTGATCAGCCGTCGCAGTCTGCGCCACGATCAGCGCCGCTTCCAGTGTTTGCGTCATATTGGGTGTGTGGGTAGCGGTAGGTGTGGCGGTCCACTGCGCCGCTGTGGCGGTCTGCGCCTGCCCAAATGCGACCTCGAAGGTTTGCGTGAGATTGGGTGTTTCAGTCGCGGTGGGCGTGGCGGTCCACTGCGCGCGGGCAGTGGCGGTTTGCACATACGCCGTTTGCGTCAGATCGGGCGTGTTCGTTGCCGCTGGTGTGGGTGATGCGACTTGTCCCACCGCTGCCCCTTTGCGATCCGTTTTTTCTTCCTGCTGGCTGCTCAGGATTAATATGGTGACCAATCCCAGTGCGCCCACTAGCATCAGCGTCAGAATCCACACCAGCGGATGCTTATAAATCGGGCGTGACGGCGACGGCGGCAGCACATAGGTGCCCGGCGTGGGCTGCGGACTGCTCGGCTGCGGATTGCTCGGTGGCAGGCTCAGATTTGGCATCTGCGGCGGGCGGATCGTCGCCGTGAAAAATTGTGACTGCTCATCGTGACGATAATAACCCGCCAACGCACCTTCAAAAGCCTGTGCAAATGCGGTGTTGGTCGGGAACCGCTGCTCCGGCTGTTTTGCCATCGCCCGATTCAGCACAAACGTGATCGCTTCGGGCAGTTCAGGGCGGATAACCTGCGGGGGAGTCGGCTGTTCGTTCAGGTGTTTATGCATCAACCCATAAGGCGTTGAGGCGCTAAATGGGACGTGTCCGGTCAGCAGCGCATAGATCATGACCCCCAGCGCGTATTGATCGGTGGCCGGGGTCAGGTCTTCGGCGCGCCACTGTTCCGGGGACATATACGCCGGGGTGCCCATCGCGGTGCCGGAGGAGGTCAGCGCTTGCGTCGCTTCGGTCAGTTTGGCGATCCCAAAATCCACCAGATAAGCAGTGCCCTGGTTATCGAACATGATGTTGCTGGGTTTGATGTCACGGTGAATCACGCCCTGGCTGTGGGCATAATCGAGCGCGCTGGCAAGCTCCTTGAGCAGATTCACCGTCTCGCTCAGGGACGGCATGGCGTTTTGTTCCATCCGCTCGGCCAGCGTGCCGCCCGTCAGCAGCCGCATGACAATATAACTGTAGCCCTGCTGCATACCGTAGTCGTAGATGGGAATAATATGGCGGTGTTCGAGCGCGGCGGCGGTCTGAGCCTCACGATTGAAGCGTTCGAGATAGCCGGATTGCAGGGCGAGTTGAGGAGACATCACCTTGACCGCGACTTCGCGCCGCAGTCCCGCCTGGAACCCACGATACACCGCGCCCATGCCGCCAATACCCAGCATGCTGCGCAGTTCATACTGGCCGAGCACCAGCCCGGACAAATTCATCATATTCATAACGGTGGAACACCCCTGGAAAGAAAAACTTGATTCGGAAAGCAGTATAAGCCGAATCCGGTTAGCTGACAAATAATAACGCAGCGCGCAAAAAAAGAGCGGGCCGGGCGGCCCTGCTCTTAAGCGTCCGGCACTTCTGTCGCCTCCGGTTCCGGCAGCGCGAAACTGCATTCCCCGGCAGCGATTTCGCACGTCGCCAGGGTTGTGCCGTCCCGCTCGACCGTGAACGTCGCGTCGGCCTCCGGTGCGAGCCAGAAATAGCGGCTGGTCACGCTCGTCGTAAAGGCAAAGGACCGCGTGCAGAGATCGCGGCTGGGCGTCGTCGGGGTGGCGTCTGCCGTGAGAATCTGGTAACAAGTGCCGCGCGTCATCGCGTCCGGCGGGGTGCTGATGTCTGCGCGACTCCATAAGGTGGCATCAAAACGCAGCGTGTTCTGGACGAATGACAGCCCGTTGATATCCAACGTTCGCCCGGAGATATTGGCGATCACAAAATCGTCCGTATCATACACCAGCCGGATGTCCGGCTCTACAGCGGGCGCGATTACAGCTTCCGTCGCTTCGGGCGTGCTGGTCGGGCGCGGGGTGCTGGATGGTTCGGGCGTATCGGTATAGCTGTCGAGCGTTGCGGCGGCATTCAGCGCCGACTGCGTTTGCGTTGCGCGATCTTCGGCGGTGGCGGTTTGATTCGCGGCAGCCTGTGTCGCCTGTTCAGCGGTGGCGGTGGCGTTCTGCTGGGCGGCGATGACGGCGACTTGCGTTTCGGTGCTGGCTCCAATTTGCGTCAGGCGCAGGTTAACCTGCGCTTCGTCCGTCTGCGTTGCCCCCGCCATTTCCGTAAGCTGCATGTAACCCTGCGCCTGGATCGTTTGGACCTGATCCGGCGACAGTTGCGCCGATTCGCGGGCGGCAGTTAGCGTAAGCTGCACGTTGGCCGCCGACAACCCCGGTTCGGCGGTGTTTTTGTCGTCCTGACGCAGCAGCATAAAGCCCACCACACCCAACGCAATGAGCAGCGCGGCGGCTAAGATCCACATCACCGGGCTTTTATACACCGGCTGCACAATCGTGATCGTGTTGGGCTGCGGCGCGTTGGAAGCGGAAAATGGACTGCTTGGTGATCCGACATTGGTTCGCTTGCTGAGAATCGGCGCGGTGAAAAAATTGGTGAGTTCACCCGTTTGGCCGCGCGTCGCCATCGCGAAATCCTGCGCGAAGGCGGTCACCGTCGGATACCGATCCGCCGGACGCTTGGACATCGCCCGTTCCAGCACCGGAGTCAGCCCGTCGGGAAGATCGGCGCGGAAATTCTGCGCGGGGGTCGGCGGCTCGTTGATATGTTTGTGCATCATGCCATAGGGCGTGGTGGCGTCAAAGGGCAGATGTCCGCCTGTGATCAGCGCGTAGATCGTCACCGCCAGCGCGTATTGGTCGGCGGCGGGCGTCAGTTCTTCCGATTTCCACTGTTCGGGCGGCATATAAATCGGGGTGCCCATCGGCACGCCGGACGCTGTAAACGAGGTGGTGGATTCGACCAGTTTGGCGATCCCGAAGTCCACGATATACGCGAGGCCCTGATCGTCAAACATAACATTACCGGGTTTGATGTCGCGGTGAATCACGCCCTTGCTGTGCGCATAATCCAGGCCGCTGGCAAGCTGATTGAGCAGATTCGAGACTTCGCCCAGCGACGGCAGCGGCTTGTTCATCTGGACGCGCTGCTGTGCCCGCTGTTCCAGCGATCCGCCCGTCAGCAGGCGCATGACCACATAACTGATGTCGCCCTGCACGCCATAATCATACACCGGCACGATATGGGCATGTTCGAGCGCGGCGGCGGTTTTGGCTTCGCGGTAGAAGCGTTCGATATAGCCGGGTTCGTTCGCCAACGCCGTCGTCAGGACCTTGATGGCGACGAGACGTTCCAGGCTCTTTTGATAGCCCCGATACGCGACTCCCATACCGCCAAAACCCAGAACATCGCGCAGTTCGTACTGGCCGAACGTTTGGCCGGAGAGATTTTGAATATTCATATAACGTGCCCCCCTATGAGGCGCAGCGTAAGAGTATGGATGTTCGATGCGAGGGAGTATAGATTTAAGTGCATGGCTTTGCAAAAAACGAGCGACCTGTAAAAGGTCGCTTCATGAACTGACTAACCTGTTTAAAACCGGGTCTTAACCCGCTGCTACCGGCACACTGTCGAGACTGCCCTCAATCGTGAGCATGCTGGAATTGCCCACCCAGACCTCACTGCCGTCTTCCAGCCGGACTTTCAGCCAGCGGTTGTCGGCGGTGCGCCCGATGATCGGAAGCCGGGTACGGCTGACAACGGCTAACGGCGTAGTACCAGGGTTGGCATATGTCCAGACGCCTATCTCTACAACCAGAATGACATCCGATTGGATCGGTACACTGTCCAGACTGCCTTCAATGGGGAGGCCGTTTGAATTGCCCACCCAGACCTCGCTGCCGTCTTCCAGCCGGACCTTGAGCCAGCGGTTGTCGGCGGTGCGCGCCAGGATGGGAAGCCGTCCATTCCGCACGGGATCGAGCAGAGTTCCGGCGGGTTCGGCATAAGTCCAGATGCCCATTCCCGTGACAACGACAACCGCCATACCTGCCTCGACGGGGACGCTGTCCAGATTGCCCTCAATGGGGAGGCCGTTTGAATTGCCCACCCAGACCTCGCTGCCGTCTTCCAGCCGGACCTTGAGCCAGCGGTT
>DATAMF010000649.1:0-11217 GCA_036260665.1 Aggregatilineaceae bacterium
CGGAGCCAATACGCCAGCACCTTGCACTTAATCGATCTTGATGTCAGCGATCCGTCCAGCATCGCCGCCAGCTTCGAATCCGTTCGCCAGCAGACCGATTCGCTGGATGTCCTGATCAACAATGCAGGCATTTCCGGCGGCACAGAACCCCTCGGCACTGTCACCCAGGAAACCCTCCTGCAAAACTACAAGGTCAATGCTGCCGGGCCGATCCTGATGGCCCAGCAGTATCTTGATCTGCTCCGTGCGGGTAAAGCCAAAAAGATCATCAACTTGACAACGGGTATTTCATCCATCAGTAACCGCGATTGGGGCGGCATGTACAGCTACACCGCCAGCAAAGCGGCCCTCAACATGCTGAACAAAAACCTGAGCCTGGATGTGGCAAAATACGGCATCTCAACGATTGTCATCGACCCTGGCTGGGTGAAAACCGACATGGGCGGCCCGAATGCCTGGATCACGCCCGAAGAGTCCGTAACGGGCATTCTCCGCGTCATGGATAATCTCACCCTCGACCAGAGCGGCAAGTTCTTCCACTATTCCGGCTCCGAAATCCCCTGGTAAATAAACGTTCAGCGTTCATTTTCTCAAAAAATGGGAGCACATTTGCTCCCATTTTTTCGCTTAAAATAAATGTACCTGTAGAACGGATAGGGAGATCTCGAGATGGACGACCAGCCGACTTTGGAACAACTCTTGCATCAGCTTACCGAGGGCGATATGCACACATCTATTGCAGCCCACATTCAATTAATGAAATTGGGTGAACCTGCGGTTGAACCTTTAATCTCGATTGTGCAAAACCCCGAGAAAAAAGAATTGTGGTGGCTGGCGGCGGATGCGCTGGGACACATGGGCGATAGACGAGCTATTGAACCCTTAATAGACCTTCTGAAAAATCCCCTGTCATTTGATGCAATACTCGCTCGAAAATATACAGTGTGGGCATTGGCGAAATTACCCGACCCAAAAGCGGTCGATGTCTTGATCGAAATGCTTCATGAAGTCAATTCTATTGTAGATGACGGCGTCATCGAATATGAACCGGATATTGAAACAATATCTGCGGCGATCAGTGCTCTTACCGAAATTGGAGATTTGCGCGCCCTTCAACCGATTCTTGACCGCTTTCTAGAAGACGACCACTATTGGGAAGATGGCGAATTTCTGCGCGACTGGGGTGAACCAGCCTTCAATCTTCTCTTGGAAATGCTTAAGAGTGACAATCCCACCAAACGTGATGTAGCAGCAGGTTTGGTGGGTGAATTAGGAAATCTTGATGCTGTCGAACCCCTGCTAGAAACTTTAAAAACTGACGAGGATGGAGAGGTAAGAAGCAGTGCCGCCTATGCGCTAGGTCGTCTCGGTGATTCGCGCGCGTTTGATGAGTTGCTTAATGCGCTTAATGACTCCAATAAGCATATTCGGTTGTCCGCGCTATACGGGCTGGCGGGCTTGCAGGATAAACGAGCAGTCGAGCCGTTGCTAGAGATGTTACAAACCTACGACGACCAAGAAGTAAGGCAAGGTGTTATCTATACGCTCGGCCAACTCCGCGATTCGCGTACTTTTAATGTTTTGGTGAATGCGCTCGATGACCCCAAGAATTATATACGAGGGTTGGCAGTAGAAGGGTTGGCAGGTTTGAAGGATAAGCGAGCGATTGAGTCTCTGACCCAAATAATGAATGGGACAGTTCCGGACTTGGCCCAGAAGGCAAAATATGCTCTCGAGATGTTTAAAGAATAATTTTTCGTCTCACCTTTATGCCTTCGGAGAATGCTGAAGAATACGGCGGAGGCCGATTTAAGCATATTCGATCCACATTTAGCCTAAATCTCAGCCCATTAAGGCTAAATCTGCCCTCGTTTTTCGCCGATTTAACCTTAATCTTGCCCCATTTAGCCTTATTATTTAAGCTGAATAAACCTGGTCCTAACCAAACAGCGGTTAGGAAACGGTTTTGTTGGAAAAAAAACTAATTCCCCTATTACAGAAACCGCTTCCAAACATTCCCTACAGCGTGAAATTCTGCCCCGCCTGATACACGTCCTGCTGTTCCACGCTCCGGTACACGACCACCTCGCCCTGTCCCGCCGCGCTGTACGACCCATCGGGATTGCAGATCAGCGCCGTCAGTTCGTCCACGCCGATCAGGGTGATCCCTTCGGGCAGCTTTTCCAGCAGCCGTTCCGGGTCAAGCCGCATCTGGGCGTGCTCGTGGTGTGTCAAAATCGCCAGATGCGGCGCGATCCCGATGCCCGGCTCCCATTCGCCGTCGAGCCAGTACACGCCGCCCATCGCCATCGCGCTGGCCCCCGCCGCGATCACTTCGCCCTTCCGCTCCTCAATCGCCCGCCGCAGCGCCGCCTCGACCTTAGTGCCCTTCAGCCGCTCCACCGTGTCAATCGGACTGCCATCCGTCAGCACAATGACCTCGACCTTATCCAGCACATCGACCTCGGCCTGTACGTTCGCGCTCGCCTGGTCGATGAACATCTTATAGTCGGGATACGTCCCCAGGTTTTTATAGTAATGCACGGCATCAAGTGCTTCTTTTTCGGGATTTTTGATCGCCGCCGCTGGAATCACGACCAGCCGCACCCGTTCACGCCCACGCCGGATCAATTGCAGTACCAGATGATCCAGATTTTTGTTTTGGCTGTTATAGGCGTCCCCGCCGTGCAGTACCAGATACCCCAACATCTTCTTTTCCCCTGTTCTCATCATTAAAGGGTGACTCAAGCCGACCTGTAAGCCGCGTTCTGTGCCTACCAGTCATCCCGGTGGGCGGTGATCATCTCTCTAGGACGCGAGTTACCCCGCGCCTCAAGCAACCTACCCGGAACTCAAACGGGACGGGCCGCCCCTCGTTCCTGCTTGGTCTTGCTCCCGGTGGGGTTTGCCTAGCCGCCGTGTCACCACGCACGCTGGTGCGCTCTTACCGCACCGTTTCACCCTCACCCTCACGGGTAATACCCTTCTCTGTGGCACTCTGCCGTCGGGTCGCCCCGCCTGGCCGTTAGCCAGCACCGTGCCCTGTGGAGCGCGGACTTTCCTCGCCGCGCAATATGGCGCGCCGCGATCACCCGGTCACCTTGAGTCGTCTGTCATTATACCAGACGCCAGCGCGTGCCAATAGGCAGGTTGCCAGAAGGCCCGCGCCGCGCCCGACGTCGAAGGCAGCACGAATATGGCGCTTTCCCCCACCTTCTCGCTTTGCAGGCCATATGATAATCCCCCGCGCCCGAAAAATTCCTGTGCCGCGCGTTTCCCCACAAAAGCCAACACACGCGGCTGGAACTGCTCGATCTTCGCCCGAACACCCGCCGGATCAAAATCTTCAGGTCGCAGACTATCGTCATTCCCCACGCTCTGAGGAGCCATTCCGGTCAGCCCGATGCCATACTGCGTGACGCTGCGAAATTCGCGCGGATCGAGCCGCCGGGGGGTGAGTCCAATTTCATATAACATGTCCCAGAAGCGGTTGCCCGGTCCGGCATAGGGCGCGCCGATTTCAGCCGACTTTTTGCTGGCCGCTGTGCCTACAAAAACGACCTTCAACCCCGGTTCCAGGACATCCGGTAGCACACTCATCAGCTTACTTCGGCTCGATGACTTCCATGCCGCCGAGATAGGGCCGCAGCACGTCGGGAATCACCACGCTCCCATCCGCCTGCTGATAGTTCTCCAGCACCGCGATCAGCGCCCGCACCATGCCCAGCCCCGATCCATTGAGCGTATGCACGAAGCGTACTTTGCCGCCCGCCGGACGGTACCGGATATTCGAGCGCCGCGCCTGGAAATCCGTCACATTGCTGCACGAACTGACTTCGAGCCATTCCTGGCTGCCCGGTGCCCACATTTCGATGTCATATTTTTTCGCGGCGGCGAAGCCCAGGTCGCCCGTCACGATTTCCAGCCGCCGGTAGGGGATTTGCAGCATCTCGCAGACGTGTTCGGCGTTCTGCACCAGCTTTTCCAGTTCGTCATAGCTGTTTTCGGGCGTGGTGAATTTGTATAATTCCACCTTTTCGAACTGGTGTACGCGCTTGATTCCGCGCACATCCCGCCCCGCGCTCATCTTCTCCCGCCGGAAGCACGGCGTATGCGCGACATAACGCAGCGGAAGCTGTTCCTCTTCCAGAATCTCATCCCGGTGCATATTCGTCAGCGCGACTTCAGCCGTCGGCAGCATGAACAGCTCCGATTCCTGGTCGAAGTACACCACATCCTTGAACTTCGGGAACTGCGCCGACCCGTACAGCGCATCCTCATGCACCATGAACGGTGGATAAATCTCTGTATAGCCGTGCTGCGTGGTATGCACATCCAGCAGCCAGTAAATCATGGCCCGGTACAGCCGCGCACCCGCCGCCTTGAGGATATAAAAGCGCGTCCCCGACAGTTTCACACCCCGCTCAAAGTCGATCACATCCAGCGCCGGGCCGAGATCCCAGTGCGGCTGCGGCGTAAAATCATACTGCCGTTTCGGGCCGCGTTCCTCGTGGGGAATATTCTCTTGATCGGTCATCCCTACCGGGACGCTGTCGTGGGGCATATTCGGAATCCACAGCATATGTTCTTCCAGCGCCGTTTCCACCTCGCGCACTTCCGCGTCAATTTCTGTTACCCGATCTCCCAGCCCCTTCATCGTGCGGGTGAGTTCTTCCACCGCCGCCTGTACCTGATCCGCTTCGATTGCACCATCTGCCGCAGGGGGGTTGTTCAACACGTCCAGCGCGCCGGGGATATTGCCCGCCTGAATCGCCTGGACTGCCGCCTGCGCCCCGCCGAGAATCTGCCCCGGAGCCAGCTTTTTGTTGCCCCGAAACATCCCAAATTGCTTATTCAACTGGTTGCGGTTCGCCTTGATCGTTTCGACTTCCGTCAGCAGGACGCGCCGCCGTTTATCCAGTTCCAGGATCGCGTCGATACGTTCCAACGCCTTTTCGTCATTCAATTTACGGAGCTGCTCTTTGACCCACTCCGGTTTTTCGCGAATTAATGCAATGTCCAACATCGTTCGTTCTCCTATTTCGTATGTGTCTGCTCATGGTTTATGGTATTTTGTTCAGCGCGTTTTTTCTGTCGTTGGGCAAATACCCAATCGCTGTACAGGCGCAGTGCCGCCAGGGCCGCGCCGACGACGACTACGCCTAACACCAATCCATCCCATACATCCGGTTTCATAAAGTTGAAAGTCATGCTGTTTTGCTCCTACAAACAAAAATCCCCGGCCCGGCTGAAAACAGCCAGGACGAGGAAGCTCGTGGTGCCACCTGGATTTGTCTATGCCTTCCGGCACAGACCTCATTAATTCGCGCTAACGGGCGTTCCCGGCCTGCCTTAGCCTTGCGGTTCGGCGGCAACGTGTCGGGAGTGGATTTCGGTTTCGGCGTCACCACCTCGCACCATCTGGTGGCTCTCTGAAGACGTGAATATCCTACTTGGCTCCGTCAAAGTTGTTATACCGCGCAGTGTAACAGGCTCCTGTTTCACTGTCAAGTTACTTGTGAATAGCCAGTTCTGGCTGTATCTGTTTGACCGCTGTCACGATCAGCTGCGCCGCATTTTCTGCGTCCACTTTTCCGGTATTGATAACCAGATGGTAGAGAGACGCGTCATTCCAGTTAATGTCGAAGAACCGCTTGAGATATTCGGCGGTAGCCTTGTCATGCTGGTTGATCGCCACCTTAATATCCGCAATCCCGCGAGCGCCCTGATCCCGCAGCCGCACGATCCGATCTTTCAGGGGGGCGACAATCCGGACATGGATCACATCGGTCTTGTCATGCAGAATCGCCTGTCCCCCACGCCCCACGATAATGGTATTACCTTGTTCGTAGACGGCTTGTATCGTTTGTTTAATCAGGTCGATGCAGCGGTCTTCATCGAGTTCCTGATCGCTTAATGTATATTGACCGGCTTCATCGGTCCCCCACACCTTGATCCGGGGACCAGCCTGGAATAACCGCGAAAGAAAATGCCGGACCTCAAAGCGGTCCTCAGACAGGTCGAGTATTCCATCGTGGCACAACCCCATTTCTGAGGCGACCTGAAGCATAAGCTGTTTGTCAAAATAGCGGTAGTGGAGCAGTTCGCCCACGCGTGCAGCGATCTCATCCCCTCCACTGCCAAACTGCCTGGAAAAGGTCACGACTGCCATGATACACCTCCCTACCAGACGAACGATTGTCTAGCCTTCCCGTCCGATAAGTATGCCGAGGTCCGTGTTTTTTCCGTTACCCTGGCCAAGGATGATCCGTTGCCGCCATTACTCACAGTATATAGAAATTCGATCGCTTCTGTCGAGGGATAGAGATCACGATTCGTCCGTTTTTGCTCCCACCTCAACCCCTGCCAGCGCTTCTAATACAGTAATGATGGCGCTGTTGTCCAGTTCACCATTGCCCATTGCGATCATCGCTTCATACAATTGGAGTGCTACCGCCGTCTGGGGCAGGGGAATCTGATAGGCATGACCCGTATCCGTAATAATTTTCAGGTCTTTGGCCTGCATATACGCTTTAAAACCCGGCCCCAGGTTGCGCTTGAAAATCTTTGGTGGCTTGTTATCCAGCGCCCAGCATTGGGCCGCGCCGCGACTGATCGCTTGCACGACTCGGGCCGGATCCACGCCGGACTTTTGCGCTAAAACCAGCGCTTCCGCCATCGCCACCATCGTACCGGCTACCACAATCTGATTCGCCGCTTTTGCAATTTGCCCCGCGCCGCTTTCGCCCACCCAGGTGATCGTTTTTCCCATCGCCTCAAATAACGGAAGCGCCCGCTCAAATGCGGCTTGTGGTCCGCCCACCATAATACTTAGCGTCCCGGCCCGTGCGCCGATGTCTCCCCCGCTGACCGGCGCATCAAGCGCCAACACACCAACTTTTTCCAGATCAGTTGCCATCCGTCGCGCAGCTTCTGGCAAAATCGTACTGTTATCAATATAAACGAGGCCCTCATGCGCCCCCTCAAGAATGCCATTTTCACCTAGAACAACCAGTTCCACATCGGGTGTATCAGGCAGATTCGTAAAAATAAAATCGACCTGAGCCGCAACTTCGCGCGGCGACTGAGCCGCCACTGCGCCTTCACTTACGAGTTGCTCGACAATTGTTTGACTGCGATTATGAACAACCAGCGAATACCCCGCCTTCATGAGATTGCGCGCAATACCCGATCCCATGAGTCCCAATCCGATATAACCGACCTTTGAAGTCATTTTGTGTTGCTCTCCCGGTTTTCCATGATAAGCAAAAGTATAAAGATTTGTTGACGATAAGTGAAATGCTTATGCTGATGCGGGCCGCATTCTCACGAGGACGCCCTGGCTGTAAATATCAGCCGTTTACGTGGCCAACAGCACCAATAATAAAAAATCCCCCTGCCACGGGGGATTCGCGAATTAGGCCGTCCCAAGAAACTAATTATCCCATTCTTCTGGTTTGACCCCCTTCCCTGAGGGAAGGGGTAAAGAAAATATTGGCGCAGCCTTAATCGCTTTCGAGCATTTTCTCGCGCCGTTTTTGCTCTTTTTGCCGGTCTTCGTTATTCAGAATCTTCTTGCGAATCCGTAGGCTGTTGGGTGTTACTTCCAACAATTCATCTTCCGCCAAAAATTCGATACAGTCATCCAGGCTCATCTGGCGCGGCGGGCTGAGCCGGACTTCCTGCCCAAACGTGCGCGTGTGGATCGCGGACAGATGTTTGCTCTTACCCACATTGACCGCCAGATCTTCCCCGCGGATATGTTCCCCGATCACCATGCCCTCGTACACTTCCGCGCCCGGCGAAATGAAAAAGGTACCCCGTGCTTGAGAATGGGTCAGGGCATAAGCGGTGGCATTCGCTTGTTCCCACGCCACCAGGCTGCCGAATTGCCGTCCTGGAATAGGTCCGGCCAGCTTATCATAGGCATAGTAGAGCGAATTAATCTGGCCCAATCCACCCGTTGACCGCATAAATTGAGATCGAAAGCCCAGTAATCCGCGCGTCGGGACAATATATTTCAAATATGTCATCCCGTTCAGGCTGCGCATATCGATCATTTGTCCGCGCCGTACACCCAGCAGTTCAACCACCGTACCGACCATTTCATCGGCAACTTCGATATGCACTTCTTCATACGGTTCGAGTGTTTCGCCTGTGTCCGGATCCTCCATATAGATGACTTCCGGCTTGCTGACATCAAACTCATAACCTTCGCGCCGCATCGTCTCGATCAGAATCGCGAGGTGCAGTTCGCCGCGCCCACTGACAATGAATCGATCCGGCTGGTTGCTGTCTTCCACCCGCAGCGCCACATTGCTGCGCGTCTCATCGTACAACCGCTGCCGCAGTCGCCGCGATGTGCCCCAACCCGATTTGCCTTCACGTCCAGCCACGGGTGAGGTGTTCACCCCAAAGGTCATGCGTACCGTTGGCAGTTCAATAGCAATCGCGTCAATCGGCGTTTCCACGCTGGGATCGGCTATCGTATCGCTGATCTTGATCTCATCCAGCCCCGCGAAGGCGATAATGTCCCCGGCGCTCACTTCATCCACATCCTGCCGCGACAGGTTGTGGTATGTGAACAGATAGACGATTTTACCCATCGTTCGTTCGCCTTGGGGGCTGATCCGCACGACGGGCATTCCTTTTTGCATCTTCCCCGATAACAGCCGTCCCACGCCAATCTGACCCTTATAATTGTCATAATCCAGCGTTGTGACCTGCATTTTCATCGGTGCATCAAAGTCAACTTGCGGGCCGGGGATTTCCTTCAGGATAATCTCGAACAGCGGAGCCAGGTTATCTACCACCGTCTCCGGTGTATAGCCCGATTTCCCTTCCAACCCCACCGCATAGATCAGCGGAAAATCGGCTTGTTCGTCGCTCGCGCCTAACTCGATGAACAAGTCAAACGTCTCATTCAACACTTCTTCGACGCGCGACTGGGGGCGGTCCACTTTGTTGATCACCACGATCACCCGCAGTCCCAATCCGAGCGCCTTTCGCAGCACAAATCGCGTCTGTGGCATCGGACCATCCACCGCGTCTACGAGCAGCAGCGCGCCATCGACCATGTTCAGCACGCGCTCTACTTCACCGCCAAAATCCGCATGGCCGGGCGTATCGACAATATTAATCTTCACGCCGTTCCACGTGACGGCGGTATTTTTAGCTAGAATCGTAATGCCACGTTCGCGTTCCAACGCATTAGAGTCCAGAATGCGTTCCCCGGCGCTGCTGGCGTCACGGAACACTTTGGCTTGTTTAAGCATCCCATCAACCAGGGTGGTTTTCCCATGATCGACGTGGGCAATAATCGCAATGTTGCGGATGTCAGATCTCGCTTGTGTCACAGATGTACCTCGTTGTTATCTAATCCAATCTATTTTCCGATAAAATTCCGCACTTGGGTAGAGTATAATTCCTGCCACGATCAATTGCTGGAGATTCTATCGATGTCCGTGGAAGTTCAGGTTGGCAATGTGGTACAAATGCGCAAGACTCACCCCTGCGGCAGTGACCGTTGGGAAGTGTATCGTGTGGGTGCCGACATCGGCCTGCGCTGCCTCGGTTGTGACCGCCGTGTCATGTTGCCCCGCCGCAAATTTGAGCGCGGCGTCAAACGCATCGTAGAACCCTGACCCAGCCAGGTAACTTCTCGTAAGGACTATGCTGAAATTTTCCCTCTGGGGATAGGCATCCCTCGTTCTTCCCCCTCTTCCAACTAGGTTGGAGAGGGGACCGAGGGGGTGAGGTTCGTAGAGGCGCGGCTTGCTGCGCCCACTAACAACTGTTTTAGGAGCCTTTTATGGCACGCAAACGCGTAGTTTTTCTCATGTCCGATACCGGCGGAGGTCACCGCGCCGCCGCCGATGCCATTCGTGCCGCGATGGAAATCAAATATCCCGATGAGTATTTGTTCGAACTCGTGGATGTCTACCGCCGCTATACTCCCTTCCCCTTCACCTATATGCCCGAAGTGTATGCCCCCTGGGTCAACTGGGCCGCCCATTCCTGGGAATTTGGTTACGAGTTCGCCAACACGCGCCATCGCGGGCGCTTGGTGATGGCTGTCGCCAAACAGCTTTGGAAAAATGGCATGCGTCGTTTGATCCAGGAGCATCCCACCGATGTCATGGTGAGCGTGCACTCGCTTTTTAACCGCCCCGTGATGCATGCCTACAACACCACCCAAAAATTCCGCCCGCCCTTTGTCACGGTGATCACCGATCTCGTAACGACCCACGCCTTTTGGTATGAACCCGATGTGGATCGCTGTCTCGCTCCCACCCAGGCCGCCTATGACCGGGGCCTCTTTTTCGGCCTCAAACCGGAACAAATGCGCATCACCGGACTCCCCGTTCATCCTCAGTTTATGAAAAAACTCGTCGCCAAAGATGAGGCTCGCCGTAAGCTGAATTGGGACTCGCATCACCCGGCGGTGCTGCTGGTCGGTGGCGGCGAAGGCATGGGGCCGCTCTACCAGATCGCTCGTGCCATCAACAGCCGCAAGTTGGACATGCAGTTGATCATTATTGCCGGGCGTAATCAGGCGCTCAAACAGCGCTTAGAGTCCTCCTCCTGGAACCAACCGACCATCATCTATCCCTTCGTCCACAACATGCCCGAACTCATGGCCGCCGCCGACATCCTCGTCACCAAAGCCGGGCCGGGGACCATCTGCGAGGCGTGTATTGCCGGTGTTCCACTGATCCTGAGCAGTTTTGTTCCGGGGCAGGAAGACGGCAACGTAACGCACGTCGTCGAAAACAATGCCGGAGTTTATGCCCCTGGTGGTGTCAATGTCGCCGAAACCATCAGCCAGTGGCTGGACGAGGGTTCCGAAGGACTCGCCGCCCGTTCCGCCAGTGCTCGCGCTCTGGGTCGCCCCAACGCCGTTTGGGAGATTGCCGAAGAAATCCACCTCCAGGCCCAAAAACCGCCCGTTCGCACTCGCTACCATGCCGAACACCAGCCCCACCTCGGCCATACCCCCGAAGATGGCTGGGTTATCTAGCCCATGTCGGGGCAGTTCGTTTGTGAATTGCCTCGACCGTAACGCTCTCATTATTAACCATCGAAGTTAGTCATCGAAGTTAGTCGGTCAATGGTGATGACAGACTAGAACATTCGTGCTATCCTGTATCTGCACATTGATCTCGCACCTTAAAAACTGATCAAAGGGGGGGTAAATTTTTCGACCAAGTTTTACAA
>DATAMF010000654.1:0-5203 GCA_036260665.1 Aggregatilineaceae bacterium
CGCCTGGCACAGCCTCTTTGCTCGGAATATGTTCCTGCGCATCAAAGACCCCGAAATTCTGTGCAATCACCAGCCGGAATTCGTCGTGATCGTTGCGCCGAGCCTCAACGCCCGCCCGGAAATCGACTGTACCTCTTCCGGCGCATTTATTCATGTCAATTTTGGGCGCAAAATGGTGCTTATTGGCGGGACACATTACGCTGGCGAAATTAAAAAATCCATTTTTACCATCATGAATTATTTACTCCCTAAGCGCGGGGTCATGCCCATGCACTGCTCCGCGAATTACGGCACAGATCGCGACGATGTGGCGCTGTTTTTCGGGCTGAGCGGTACCGGCAAAACCACCCTTTCCGCCGACCCGGCCCGCACCCTGATCGGGGACGACGAACACGGCTGGAGTGATGATGGAGTCTTCAACTTCGAGGGCGGCTGTTACGCCAAAGTGATCCGCCTGTCGCGTTCGGGCGAGCCGGAAATTTACGCTGCCACGCGCAAATTCGGCACGATCCTCGAAAATGTGACCATCGACGCGCACAACCGCCGGATCGATCTGGATGACGCGGCCTTCACCGAAAATACCCGCGCCGCCTACCCCATTCGTTACATCGACAACGCCGACTACACCGGACTCGGCGGACACCCCAAAAACATCATCTTCCTGACTGCCGACGCTTTCGGGATCATGCCGCCCATCGCCAAGCTGACGCCTCAGCAGGCCCAATATCATTTCCTGGCAGGCTATACGGCTAAAGTCGCGGGGACCGAGCGCGGCGTCACCGAGCCGCAGACCACCTTCAGCACCTGCTTCGGTGCGCCATTTATGCCCTTGCAGCCCACCGTCTACGCGAGCCTGCTGGCCGACAAGATCAACCGCCACAACGTCAAAATCTGGATGATCAACACCGGCTGGACGGGTGGGCCGTTCGGCGTGGGACACCGCATGTCGCTGGCCCACACGCGAGCGATGGTCCACGCCGCGCTGGATGGGCGGCTGGATCACGTCGAATGCAGCATCGATCCGATCTTCGGCTTCGCCATCCCGAAGCATGTGCCGGACGTGCCGGACGAGGTGCTGATCCCGCGTGATACCTGGGCCGATCCCGACGCCTACGACGCCCGCGCCCGCGATCTGGTGGGGCGCTTCCACAACTATATGGGGCAGTTCGAGGGCTTTATGAGCGCGGATGTCAAAGCCGCCGCGCCGATTGCGCCATAAGCACTGCCCGCCTCCAATCAAGACACACTGGCCCTCTGATCAATCAGGGGGCTTTTTGTATTCCCCCGACTAACAGACCCGTCTGAAACAAAAACGGCGAATCGGCAAAACAACCTTTTTCTAACGCGCCCCAGGTAAGAATCGGGTTAAAGTAGGTTACTTATTTAACCTTAATGGGGATAAAAGTAACCTACTTTGGGATAAATGTGGGATAGATTTAGGCTAAATGTGTCGAGATTTAAGCTAAATGCGCGGGGATTCAGGCTAAATCTGATTGGGGCGGCCATCGTAGAGGCAGATTTGCCCCCGAACCGCCATTTACGGAAGGAATTCCGGCAAACTTCGCCTTTGTCCCTGTAGCGCGAAAATTAGAACAAGTGTACAATCCAGCGACGTATCGAGGCAGAAAGGCAGGAGGATATGAATCTACCCGCAGCGATTATTTCACAGTATCAGGCGGCACTCGACATGCTCAAACAGGCGATCACCAAATGCCCGGAGTCGATCTGGGATGATCCCGCCGATAAAAATAAATTCTGGCACGTGGCTTATCACGCGCTCTTTTTTACCCACCTTTATCTGCAAAACAGCGAACAAGATTTTGTGGCCTGGAGCAAACACCGGAACGAATACCAACACCTGGGACCAGTCCCCTGGCCGCCCCACAACCTGCCCCACATTGGCGAGCCTTTCGACAAAAACACGGTGCTGGAATATGTCGATTTCTGCCAGCAGCAGGTGGTGGATCGCGTGACGCAGTTGGATTGGGAAGCCGGATCGGGGTTTGAATGGCTGCCTTTTGATAAGCTAACACTTCAGGTCTACAACATTCGCCACCTGCAACAGCATACCGGGGAATTGATGGAGCGGCTCGGTGCGCGGGCGAAGATTGATGGGGACTGGGTGGGAATAGGGAACGGCTAGGGATACGAACAGGGCAATTCACGAATTGCTCGAAGAACCTCACCCCCTCAATCTCCCTCTCCAACCGAGTTGGCGAGGGGGAAGATCGGGCGCAGGTGAAGCCGTAAATTCTAGGCCATCTGCCGCCGGACCAGCGCGCGTACATTCTCGGTAAACATGCGCCCGTTGCGCCAGGCGGCAAACGCAGGGGGCACCGTCAGCGCGGGCACATCATCCGGCGAGCCGCTGCGCGCCACCACCTCAGCGGCAGACGCCTGAACCGCAGCGACATAATCCCGCAGATCACCAAAGACACCTCGATCCGCCAGCGGACCATGCCCCGGCACCAGTTTGACCGGGTTCAGCGCGTCGAGCCGGTCAAGCGTTTGCAGCCACGCAGCGGGATCACATTCCAGCATCCAGGGATGCGTCTGGTGGACCACCAGATCGCCCGTAAAGATAAAACCATCGTCCGGCAGAACCAGAACGGTATCACTCTCCGTATGCCCGGCGAATTCAATCAATTCCGCCCGGCGCTGACTGCCCTCGAAAACAAGGCGATCCGTAAACGTGCGGGTCGGCATACGAACCTGCATCTCGTGTGGATCATGAAGCAGCCCGCGCAGCATCTCAATACGTCCTGTCATTTCCCGGCGCACCTGGGGATTTTGTTCCGTTTGGAGCCGCGTTTCCAGGTCTTGGATGCCCGCCGGGAGGCCCTGGCGCTGCTGGATCAACGAGGGAACCACCCGCTGCGTGATCAGTTCGGAAGTCAGCGACGTGCTGATAATGTCCACACCAGCCGGAACCGCCCAGTTGCCCAGGATATGATCGAAGTGCAGATGGCTGTTGATGACCGCCACAACCGGCTGGCCGCAGATGTCCTGAGCGGCAGCGATCACATCCTGGGCGGAGGTGGAGGAAGCCATCATATCGAAGATCACCACCCCGTCACCCAGATTCACAAAGCCGCTGTTGCCCCCGGCAGGACTGCCCAGATTGACAATGGCCGCATAAACGCCATCAGCCAACTGTTCCAGATCAAAATAGTCTGACATGTTCACTGCTCCTCTGTTCGATAGGCGCGCATGGTGCGCTCACGCGCGAAGCCAAACGAGTCGTACAGGCCCAGCGCAGCCACGTTCTCGGCGGAAACGGTCAGATCGATGTGCTGCACCGACGGAAAGGCAAACATCCAGCCAATGAGCGCCGCCAGCAGCCGCTTGCCGATCTGCTGCCCGCGACAGCGCGCGTCCACACCGATAAAATCGATATAGCCCTCGCCCGCCTCTGGATCAACCTTGCCGAACACATAACCCTGAAGATCGTCGCCCTGGGTCGCCAACAGCAATTTAACATGTTCATTCTGCCGATCAATCACCTGCTGGGCGGTGTAGTAAGTATTGGGAAAAACCGTGTTGTGCAGCGCCGCGAACTGCTCGAAAAAACGCGCGTCCCATGCATTCGCACTGCCCGCCGGAAGCGTCCCGCCGCGCGGCAGCACATAGATCACCCAGTCGCCGCGCGATTTGAACCCGTAGCGCTCCGCGAACTGCTGGCAGTGCTGGTTCCGCGCGTCGAAAAAGAGTTCATGCTGCGCGATATTCGGCGGAATCACGGCGCGCACCGCAGCGTACAAATCATCGGCCAGGGTGTGCCAGTCTGCCGCCTCGATCAGCGGGCCGTACAACCACGCCCGGTTGACATCCGCATCGATTTCGGCCCCCAGCAGACCCACTAGTTCGCCGTCCTGCACCGCCAGCACAAAACTTTCGGTAAGCGGCGGCTCCAGTTCTTCGAGCGTGTGCCGGATGTCGATAGGCTCAAGGCCAAAATAGCCGATATGGTGCGCGCCGTCACTGTTCAAGTGGGCGATAAACTGGATCACCCGGTCAAAATCGTCTTCACGATACGAAACGAGTTTCATATATCAGACTCCGCGCCTTGACGCGCATCCCCACCCGTTCATACAGCGCGACGGCGTTGGTCGTATTCTCCGCATCGACGCCAAGATCGGCCTGCATATAACCACACCGCTGCAACAGATAAAAACTCTGCTTGAGCAGGGCCTCGCCTAAACCGCGCCTGCGCCACTGGTGCAGCACGGCCAGCGTATCGATCCACCCTACCATCGGCTCATCTCGGTCTTTGCCCCGCGCACAGCAGAACCCCGCGATCTCTTCCCCCGCATAGGCCACGACCCACAGCGCTGGATCAAACAGGCCGTTCTCTAAAAATTCGTGGCTCCATTTTTCAAATGAATCGCCCGCGTAGCCCCAATGTTCCCGAAAGGCCGTTTGATCCACCTGATACAGCGTCCGCGCGTCCCGCACCGGATCAAAAGGCCGAATCTCAAAACCGGGCGGCATAGGGCACGGTTGGCTGAAATTGTGCAGCAGAATCGTCATATCCTGCCCGGTGCGCACATGGACATATCCCAGCGACTCGTACAGCGCGATCCGATCCGCATGATTCTCGTTAATGAAAGCGCGGATACACACCAGTTCGGGCCGCCGGATTTGCGCTTCCAACGCTCGAATTAACTGCGTACCAATCCCCTGACGGCGATAGTCCGGGTGGACATTGCCGCGCAGCCACACCTGGCGGTTTTCTGCCTCGAACACGGGGAACGTGAATCCGACAATCCGCCCGTCGTCGTTGACCGCGATCAGGCAGTTCGTTTCCGGCTCCACACCGGGAGTCTTCAGCAGGTGGCGCAGATCGTCTTCACTGATTTTTGCGCCGCTCACTTCGGTCAGCGCGGGCAGATCGTCCCATGTGAACGTACGAATTTCCATAACCCCTAACTTTCTACGCTTTCATCTCCCTGAAGCATCTTCCGGTAGTGCATAAAGTGCTGGTAAATTTCCATCCCGGCGCGTTGGTAGAGTTGGACGGGTGCTTCTTTTTCAGCCCGCACGCCGAGCGCGGCCCGGTTATAACCCCGCTGCTGAAGCATATAAAAACTATGCCGGAGCAGCGCCTCACCCAGCCCGCGCCCCCGGTACGGACGCAGCACGCCCAAACGCCCCACCCAGCCCAATTCAGGATCATCGCGGCCCCAGGTGCTGCTGATCGCTA
>DATAMF010000663.1:0-22438 GCA_036260665.1 Aggregatilineaceae bacterium
GGCGATCATGGCTCTGCTTTAAGTTGAAAATTTACATGCCTACTACGGCAAAATCCATGCGCTGAAGGGCTTATCGCTCACCGTTGAAGAAGGCGAAATTGTGACCCTGATCGGCGGGAATGGCGCGGGCAAAACGACGACACTGAACGCGATCTGCGGGATCGTGCGCAACAAATCGGGGCGCGTGCTGCTGCATGACGAAGACATCACCGAACTGAAACCCGATCTGATTGTGCAGCGCGGCGTGGTGCAGTCGCCCGAAGGTCGTAAAATTTTCCAGCGGCTGACCGTGATGGAAAATCTGGAAATGGGAGCCTACACCCGCCAGGATCCGCCCGGTATCGCCAACGACCTGGAATTTGTCTTCCAGACGTTTCCCCGGCTGCGCGAACGGCGTAAGCAGTTGGGTGGTACGCTGTCCGGTGGTGAACAGCAGATGCTGGCAATCGGACGCGCATTAATGGCGAAACCTCGCATTTTGCTGCTGGATGAGCCGTCCATGGGCCTTGCGCCGTTGTTGGTGCGCGAAATTTTCCGCATGATTGAATATCTGAACCAGCATGGGACCACGATTCTACTGGTCGAGCAAAACGCTTTGATGGCGCTGCAAATCGCGCACCGAGGTTATGTGCTGCAAACTGGCAATATTATCCTGGCCGATTCTGCCGAAGCGCTCCGCCAGAATGAAATGGTTCGTGCTGCCTACCTGGGCGAGCATTAGAACAAGGAAATCGTCCGATGAAAAAAGTAATTTTACTCCTTTTCGTAGTCATTTTTCTGGCGTCAGCCTGTGGAGCCAGTCCGCGTGAGACAGCCAAAGATTTTGCGTCCTACCTTCCCCTCGAAACCGAAAGCTGGGAGCAGCAGGACAATCGCACGATTCAGCTTCGGCAAAATACCGTCACCAGTATGGGCCACGTCACCCTGGAATACGAAGGGCCGGATGATGCCATCGCCTGGGTGGTGATCGAAGCCCATCCCAGCACCGATGCCGCCGACGTCGCCTATGCCAAGCGCCAGCGCGATCTGTTGATGCAGGGGCTGGAATTCGAAGACAGTCGTGCTGGTACGCAGGTCAAAGCGGAGATCGCTCAGAAGGATCGGGCAACTTGGGCGCTGTTCATTAGCGAAGATGTGGTAGTCGAAGTAGACTTTTTAGCAGGCAGTGAAGATGCCCTGGTCAGTGAAGACCGTGTGGAAGAACTGCTCCAGGCCGTACGCGATGCCTATGATAAAATTGAAGGCAAAAAAGTAAAATAGTTTTTTGCCGCTGCTTTCTATAAAAAGTCCTTTCCTATGAAGGGACTTTTTTATTCCCTAACCGGGTTATTTCATTCCCCTCATCCTTTTATGGGACCGCTCCCATTCCATTCTTTAGCCAAACGTTGTATGATGAAAAAAGCGCTGAATAGATCAAGAAGGAACTTTGAGCATGAAATATGGATATTTTGATGACGCCCACCACGAGTATGTCATTACTGATCCGCATACTCCGGTGAAATGGATTAATTATATTGGCACGCTGGCCTTCGGCGGTTTTGTGGATCACACGGGCGGGGCCTTGCTCTGCAAGCAAGACCCGTCTCTCAACCGCATTACGCGTTATCTGGCGCTCCTCCCTGCCTCCGAATTTAAGGGCGAAACGCTTTATGTGCGCATCCGGCGTGGCAACAGCTATCAGATATTCTCGCCTTACTATGTTCCCACCCTGGATCAGTATGATCGCTACGAATGCCATGTCGGGCTGGGTTATACCCGTATCCTGTCCGAGTTCTACGGTATCCGCACGGATGTAACGATCTTCGTCCCGACGGGCGCAGAAGTCGAAGTTCGGGATATTCGAATTACCAATCTGGGCAGCGAAGCGCTCGAAATCGACGTTATTCCAGTCGTCGAGTACACCCACTTTGACGCGCTCAAACAGTTGACCAATGCCGACTGGGTGCCCCAGACCGTGCAGAGTGAGGCGGCGGACGGTGGCAATATCCTCGTCAATTACGCGTTTATGCATAAGCAAACACGCATCAACTATTTCACGTCGAATCGGCCTGTCTCGTCCTTTGAATCAGATCGCCCTCGTTTCCTCGGCAATCATGAATATGGCACCTGGGCCAAACCGCTCAGTTTGTTCCAGCCCGAATTGAGCAATTACGAAGCGCGGCGCGGCGATAATGCCGGCGCACTGCTGCACCATCTGGGGCTGTTTAATCCGGGCGAAACCAAGCGCCTGATCACCCAATTGGGGCAGGCGGCTAATCTGGATGCGGCCCTCCCTTCGATCACTTACTACCGCGCTGAAAATCACGTCGATGAAGCCCAGGCCGAACTGCGGCATTTCTGGGATACCTATCTGGCAACGATTCAGGTCGAAACGCCCGACGCTAGCATGAACAGCATGTTAAATGTTCATAATCCGCGCCAGTGCCACACCACCAAAAACTGGTCGCGTTATCTGTCGCTGTACCAGACCGGCTATGGCGAGCGCGGCCTTGGCTACCGCGACAGTTCACAGGATGTCATGGGCGTTTTGGCCCATATACCCGACGAGGGGAAAGAACTGCTCAAGAAACTGATGCATGTTCAGATGCGCAATGGTTCCGCCATGCACCAGCTTAATCCTCTGACCATGGTCGGCGCGATAGGTGAGGCGATGGAATACGAGGATCGTCTGCATTACTACGGTGACGATCACCTGTGGATTGTGCTGGCAGTGGCCGCTTATCTCAAGGAAACCGGCGATTTCACCTTGCTTGATGAAGTTGTCCCCTACTACGAAAAAGACAAGCAGAATCAGCCGCTCGAATCGGGTACCGTCTTTGGCCATCTGAAGCGGGCGATTCAGTTCACCCATGACAATACCGGCGCGCATGGCTTGCCGCTCCTGGGTTATGCCGACTGGAACGATACCGTCAATTTGCGTAAAGGGGCTGAGTCGCTCTTCAATGCGCATCTCTACGGCGTGGCACTCCTTGAAATGATGGAACTCTGCGCCCACTTGCAGCAGCCTACCGGAAAATATCAGGCCTACTACGACGAAATGAAAGCCCGCGTCAACGACTGCGGCTGGGATGGTAGTTGGTATATCCGCTATTTTGACGTCGATGGCACCCCGCTCGGTTCGCACCAGAATTCGCATGGGCAAATTTATGTGAACGGTCAATCCTGGGCGGTCATGTCCGGCTTTGCGACCCCTGAACGAGGCCGCGCGGCGATGGATTCCGTCTACGAAAAGCTCAACACGCCCAACGGCATCAAACTCAGCGCGCCGGGCTTCAATGGTTTCGATCCGATTGTGGGCGGCATCAGCACCTATCCGCCGGGTGCCAAAGAGAACGGTGGCATCTTCCTCCATGCCAATCCCTGGGCCATGATTGCCGAAACGATGCTCGGCAACGGAGATCGCGCCTTCCAGTACTACAACCAGATCAACCCGGCTGCGAAAAACGATGTGATTGACGTGTTTGAATGCGAACCCTACGTCTATCCCCAGAATATTCTCGGTGATGAGCATCCTCAGTTCGGTCTGGGGCGTAATAGTTGGCTTTCCGGTACCGCCTCCTGGGCCTATCAGGCCGGGATCAAGTTCATATTGGGAATTCGTCCCACTTATGAAGGGTTATTAATTGATCCGTGCATCCCAACCCGCTGGGACAGCTTCAAAGTGAGCCGTCTGTACCGGGGCGTAACCTATATCATCGCCATTCACAATCCAAACCATGTCAGCCAAGGTGTGACCTCTCTCCGCGTCGATGGGCAGCCCATCCAGGGACAGATTGTACCGTTCTTGCCGCCGGATCAGGTTCATTTCGTTGAAGTAACGATGGGCTAACGAATTTGCATCCCCCTTTTGATCGCGGAAGGGGGATCTTTCAAAATTGCGCAATTCACGCAATTTCCTTGTTGACAAAACGGCAAAATCGGACTTATACTAAATAGAGTTGTGGGAGCGGTCCCATAAAAAACCGACGAATTTTAACTATTTTGAAGCAATAACTCATATCTTGTTTGATGCGTTAATCTAAAACTAAGCATCAGATAGTTCTGTAAATATCGAATTTGCCTTTTTATTTAAACTTTATTGGGAACGGTCCCAGTTTATGAATGACGTAACGCCCAAAAGTGAGCTTAATATACGCGATATAGCACGGCTCTCTGGCGTTTCACGCTCCACGGTTTCTCGCGTGCTCAACCATGCCCCTAACGTCAACGAAGAAACGCGCCAACGGGTGCTCAAAGTCATTGATCAACATAACTACCGCCCCAATGTAGCAGCTCGCTCTCTGGTTACCCAGCGTAGCAACGTACTCGGCATCTATATCCCCTACCTGGTAGATGAGCTTTTCACCGATCCTTACTTCGCAGTCCTGATTCAAGGAATCACGCGCTGCGCAAACGAAAATAACTATGATGTTATGTTGTGGTTGCAGGAGCAGGATAACGTGGGCGAACATCTGCATTCGCGCGTGATGGATAGCCGTATGGCAGATGGTTTAATTTTGGCGTCCACCCCCAAATACGACTTGCTTCCCCTTACCCTGCTCGAACGAGGCCGTACCTTCGTTATGAATGGTCGCCCCTGGCATCAGATCGAAACCATGAACTACGTTGACTCCACTAATCGACAGGGCGCTCAGCAGGCGGTTGAGCATCTCGCACGCTTAGGGCGGCGGCGGATTGGCACCATTACCGGGCGGCTTGAACTGGGTTCAGGAACGGATCGCTTTATCGGTTACCGGCAGGCGCTCCAACGCCTCAACCTGGAAGTAGATGAAAACTTGATCGTCGAAGGCGATTTTACTGAAGCGGGCGGATATGCGGGCATGCGCCGCCTGCTGGTTCACAAACCGGATGCGGTGTTTGTCGCCAGTGATCATATGGCGATGGGCGCGCTGCGGGCCATCCGCGAAGCCGGAATGCGCGTCCCCGATGATGTTGCCATCGTCGGCTTCGATGATATGCCCTTCGCCACCCTTGCCACCCCGCCCTTGACGACGATCCGCCAGTCGGTGCTGCGCATCGGCCATCTGGCAACCGAAGGGCTGATTGGCCTGCTCCAAGGAACGATTACTCCACCTTATCAGGTGTCATTACCGACCCAACTTGTTATTCGTGAATCATGTGGATTTCCGGCTTAAAATTTTTTCTATGATCGTGGGACCGTTCCCACGTATAAGGAGGTGGCAATCAAGCTGAAACACTCAATGAAAAACTACCCGCATTCTGCGTTCGTATTTCAGTTTTTTAATAAGGAGCAACAAATGTCTAAGTTCTTCAAGGTTTTACTTCCCCTTATCGTGTTGGTGACCATGGTAGCCATGCCATTCAACACCAGCAAAGCCCCTGTCGCCAAGGCGCAGGAACCCGTCACTATTAAGATTTTTGTTGGCGTTGGCACGGGTTATCTTCCCGAACAGCAGGCTGCCCAGGTCGCTTTGGCCGATGCCTGGAACGCTGCGCACGAAGACATCAAAGTCGAATTCGAATTTCACGACAATGACACCGCCCGTGACGAACTGCTCACCCGCATCTCGGCTGGCGATCCCCCCGCGATTGTAGGACCGGCTGGCGTTCGTTCTGTGTACGAAACCAGTGAACTGTGGGCCGACATCAGCAGCTACGTTGAAGCTGACGCCGCCGAACTCGCACTCGATGACTTTGACGCCACCAGCTTCGGCCTGTACGAACTCGGCGACAAGACCATCGCGCTGCCTCTCGGTGTCTATCCTTCCTTCGTGTATGTCAACGAAACCCTCTTCGAAGAAGCGGGCGTTGAACTGCCTCCCACCGACTACGATGCCTGGACATGGGCCGATCTGCAAGCCAAAGCCATCAGCGTGACTCAGGATGCCAATGGCGTTTATGCCGACGAAGAAGGCTTTGATCCGACGGCTATCGAAGTTTACGGTTATTATCCCTTCTGGACCAACTTCCGCGCTTCCTTCCAGGTCTTCAGCCCGGCAGACGCGGGTGTCATCCTGAATGACGACGGCACTGTTACCGCCAACTTCGCTTCGCCCGAAATGCTCGAAGCCTGCAATTTCTATCACAACGGTATCTTCGTTGATACCTTCATCCCCACCGCCGATGCTGAAGGCGCGATTGGCGAAGGCGTGACCAACCCCTTCGTGTCGGGTCGCGTTGCCATGGGCGTCAGCCACACCTGGCTGTTCGGTGGTATGCAGACCGCCATCACCGAAGGCGCTTTCACCGATAGCTGGAACGTTTACCCGGTTCCGCAGGCCGCTAATGGCGTCACGACTGCTCGCGTTCACGCTGACACCTTCGCTATCCTCGACGCTTTCGAGAACAAAGACGCGGCTTGGCAGGTTCTGAAGTGGTTGTCGGCTCCCGAACAAGCACTCGAACTCTGCAAGGTCTATGGCTGCTTGCCCGCCCGGCTCTCCATCCGTGGCGAATGGGAAGCGACCTGGCTCGAAGCCTTCCCGCAGCTCAACCTCGACGTGGTTTACGGTGCCCTGGAATACCTTGACGCCCCCAACCACGAAGGTTACATGCCCAACTACGCTCGCGCTTGGGACGCCCTCGAACTCTTCTGGAACACGCTGCGTTCGGACGAAACCGTGGACTGCCAGGCTGGCCTCGAAGCTCTGAACACAGAAGTTCAGGCCATCTTCGACACTCCTGCCGAATAGTTTGCAGGCTGTTTACCAATCATAATGCATGTGGGGCGGGTGCAAGCCTGCCCCCATCATTATATATGTACCCCAGAAGTACGTTAGACCGCTTTACACGCAGCCCATTCATACCCTGCGTCGGTCCTGTCGAGGTGAGCCATGGATTTTGTATCGACTTTCTACTTAACCTTGTTCCTGATAGCTTGGAGTGTGATCTGGGCCGCAGTTCTTGGTCTTGTTACAAGATCTCTTTTTAAGTCACGCAATCAAAACCCCCAAACTGGTTTTTTGATCGGACTGGTTGTCGGAGCGGTCGCAGGGCCAATTGCGCTCTTGCTCATGTGGTTGCTTTTGCCCGATCTACGCAAAACAATGACACCCCGCAGCGCCCAGATTGCATGGGGCTATGTGTTCATCGCCCCCTGGATCTTGGGCTTTTTGCTCTTCATCTTCACACCGATGGCCGCGTCTCTCTATCTCTCTCTGACCGACTATAACGTTCAACATCCCAATGACATGAAGTTTGTCGGCCTGGATCACTACCAGCGCATGTTCTCCATCCGCATCGAAAGAGTGGATGAGGATGAAGAAGAAGCTGTAACCCCCGAAGCCGAAGCGCAGCCCGCAGCCGAAGGCGAAGCCGTTGCCGCCGATGAGTCATCCAGTGCGGGCGGCGACTTTTACCAGGAAGTGGCACAGATCGGCAAGTACAGCGTTGTAGCCAAAGACCGTCGGTTCTGGAAATCAATCCAGGTCACCTTAACCTTTGCGCTCTTCAGCCTTCCTGCCAACCTGCTCCTCGCCCTCTTCTTTGCCATTATGACCAATACGCGCGTTCCTGGTGTCCGGGTGTTTCGCACGCTCTTCTATCTGCCTACAGTGATCCCGGCAGTCGCGGCGGTTACGGTCTTCCAACAGTTCCTGCGCGATACCGATGGGTGGTTAAACGTCTATATTTTGGCCCCATTTGGCATCGACGGCCCGGCCTGGCTACAGGAACCCTCATGGGCCATCCCCGCCCTAGCCTTGATCGGCACCTGGGGCATCGGAACCGCCATGCTGATGTTTTTGGCCGGTCTGCAAAATGTGCCCACCGAATTATATGAGGCCGCACGCGTAGACGGCGCGAATTATTTCCAACAGTTGCGCAACGTCACTATTCCCATGATTTCGCCGGTTATTCTTTATAATCTGGTGATCGGTCTCATCGGCACATTCCAATATTTTGTCATCGCCTATAGCATCACCATTCCCGCCGGACGTGGTGGTAATGAACTGTCCATGTATTTCTACAACCTGCACATTTACCGTGAGGCCTACCAGTTTTATAACATGGGCTATGCATCGGCCTTAGCCTGGTTCCTGATGGTAATCGTGCTCATCATTACCATCGCCGTTTTCCGCACCTCTAACAAATGGGTCTATTACGCGGCGGGAGGCAAGGCCTAACATGAAGCGCTTTCTCGAACTATTCACCAACAACGAAAAACGCCAGCGCGGTTATCTGAAGTCCGAAGCTGGAAGAATGATCGGCGTGGGTACGTTGTTTATGTTCTTGGTTTTCCTGGCGACGGTTTACCTCAGCCCACTGTTATATATGGGCAGCACCGCCATCAAAAGCACGGTCCAACTGAGTGATCCTGATGATCATCCGCTTCTGCCGCGCTCACCCCAAACCTTCCATACGCCGCAAAAGGCCGTGGATGTATTCCACTACCAGCCCGAAGAAGGCTCGGCCCAGGACTTGCCGCTCTATCTGGTCGATGTCGAGGGTCAACAGAAAAAAATGGCGCTCTTGACCCTGGAATCGGCAACAGCGCTATCCAATGAGGGCGCGCAAGAGGTTGATCAAACATCGTGGATCGATCCGGAAAATCCTCAGGCCGGTCCCATCAATCTATCAGTCGATATCACGAAAGCCGTGCCGGTTCTGGTGGATGTCTTCCAAACCATCGACTACAACACCAAGGTCGCGCTCACCATTGATTATGAGGGCCAAACCGTACCCGTTTACAAAATCACCCTGGCCGGGCAGCGCCGCCCTGCGCGTTATGCGCTGCTCCAACAGTACGATGATGGCTCCGGCCAATTCATTCTGCTCACCGGGCAAAATGTCGTCAAAGAAGGCGCAGTTCCCGAAGACTTCGGTCCCGAACAGCTTCAGATTCCGATTGCGCAGCTTGAACAGGTCACTGATTTTGGCAACATCAAAGCCCCGCTCTATCAGGTTGAAACACCTGATGGCGCAAAAACGCTTGCGCTGGTGAACACCTTAGAAGATGGTCGCGGTGAGTGGGTTGATCCCGCCGAAGGCCAGCGCCCAACCCCCTTCCAGCTCGAAACCCTGGTTGCCGATGCCACACCCCAATACATGATGGCCGATCTGGACCTCTACAAAGTGCCGGTTGACGGTGAAGAACAGCAGTTGGCTCTGCTCTCGACCACAAAAGAATTTGGGGATACCTATCTCGATCCTGAAAACCCGGATCGGATTGTGCGCCCTGGTAAAGACATCCGTGCGCGCGGTTTGGATCGCGTCTGGCTGCTCAAACCCCATTTTGAAAACTTCAGAGATGCAGTTGATCGCATCGATTATTTCCGGCTGATGCGTAATACCGCCTTTGTAGCCTTAGTCAGTGGTTTTGGTGCGATGGCGTCCGCCACGTTAGTGGCCTATGGCTTTACGCGCTTCAAAATCCCCTTCTCCAACGTGTTGTTCATCATCCTGCTGGCGACCATTATTCTTCCCGCCCAGGTGACGCAGATTCCAACCTACATCGTTTTCCAGAAATTAGGCTGGATCGGTACGCTAGCTCCGCTGATCGTGCCGCACTTCTTCGCCAACGCCTACAACGTCTTCCTGCTGCGCCAATACATGATGGGCATCCCGCTCGAACTCGATGAAGCCGCCCGCGTCGATGGTGCCAATCCGCTTAAGATTCTCTGGTATGTGATTATCCCGGCGGCGCGTCCGGCGCTGGTAGCCGTCTATCTCTTCCACTTCCTGTTCTCCTGGAACGACTTCCAGGCTCCGCTGATCTACATCGGCGGCCAGTCGAACAATCAGGTCTTGGCCGTAGGTTTGCAACGCTTCACGCAAATCTACTCCTCCCAGCAAAATCTCATGATGGCAGCCGGTGTGTTGACTATGTTGATCCCGCTGGCTGTGTTTTTTGTCGCGCAGCGTGTATTTATGCAGGGTGTGGTGATCACAGGAGTGGAAAAGTGAAACGCGCCTTCTCGTATTTTCTGCTATGTACGATCTTGCTCAGTGGGATCGTTACCGCGCAGGATGGCGGCGATCTCCTGGTTCCGGCCAGTGTTCCCGGCGAAATCGTCTATATTCCCTTCCCCGTTGCGATCACGCTCGACGGTGATCTGTCCGACTGGCAAGGGGTTGAGTTTATCACCGTCGATAAGGGGACCAGTACTTCCCCCGATCCCGCCGAAAATGGTTCCTTTACCTTTGCCGTTGCCGCCGATGCCGAAAATTTCTACATCACCATGACGATGAAGGATCAAAATATCATCGCGGGGCAGCATGGCACCAACTTCTGGAACGAAGATTCGCTCGAATTTTTCCTGAATGTTTCCGGCGATTTCTGGTCCCGCGTCTATAAAGATGCTATCTACCAGATCAATATCAACGCCGCCGACATCGGCAACACCGATCCTACGGCGCTCACCTTAACCGGGGTGCGCAGCGAAAACCTTTCTGTCCAGGGTTATGTCTTCAAGACCGATGACGGCTGGGGCTTTGAAGCGCTCATCCCGCTCGCTAAACTGAATATCCAGGCAGCGCACGGTACCGAAATCGGTTTCCAGGCCCAGGCCAATGGGGCGACCCAACAGGACCGCGATGTGAAACTCATCTGGTCCAACGCCGACACCGGGGATTCCTCCTGGCAAAATCCGAGTGTCTTTGGGCGCGGCCTTTTCTACGAAATCGGCCAGACCGAAGTTCCACAGCCCAGCCAGCCCAGCGAGGATCAAATGGGTTTCGATTTGAGTGGTGTTCCCTGGGGCGACATTGTTAAAGCGACCTGGGAAGGTTACAAGGCCAACTATATCTTCTGCGGTGAAAACTGCGGAAACAATATGGGCTTGGTCTTTGATCCCAACATAAACTACCAGTCGGTGAGCGAAGGCATCGGTTACGGCATGCTCATGGCCGTTATGATGAACGATCAGGCCACCTTCGACATCATCTACAACGCCGCGCATAAAGTGATGCTCAACGAAGCAACGGGCCTCTTTAACTGGCGCGCCGACAACACCGGAGCCATTACCGGCTACGACTCGGCCACCGATGCCGAAGAAGACATCGCCGTTGCGCTGATTTTCGCCCAATCCCTCGTGGATCGCAGCGAATGGACGCAGCATCCAGACCGGCCCTATGGGGACCGCGCGCATTCCCTGCTGGACTCCATCTACCAGTACGAAGTGGCGGATGGCCGTTACCTGACCCCCGGTGATGCCTGGGGGGGCGAAGGCCAGAGTATTCTTAACCTGTCCTACTTCATGCCCGCCTGGTACCGTATCTTCGATCAGTTTGAAGGCGGCAATCGCTGGGAACCGGTGATCACCTATGGCTATCGCTCCCTGTTTTTGACCGATGGAGCCGATCTCGGCCTTGCGCCCGACTGGTCTGCTTCCGATGGTGGCGATGCTTTCGACTACTGCAACGACACCCAGCGCCCACTCGATCAGTGTAAGTACGAAATGACCTACGACGCCATCCGCGTCCCCTGGCGTATCGGCCTGGACTGCCTGTGGTTCAACGACAGCCGCGCCTGCCAGTGGTCCAAGCGTACGATGGCCTTCTTCCGCAGCCTGCCCCAGGATCAGATCGCTCGTATGTATGATATGCAGGGCAATTCGGTGATCAGCTATCAGAGCGAACTCACCAATGGCATGTGGGTCGTGGCAGCGTTGGCGGCGCAGGACACGGATATGTTATCCTTATTGGCACAGCAGCTTTATGGTTATGCGGGCGGCGCTCTAACCGATGGTTACTGGGGCGGTACATCCCAATACTATTTCAACCAGAGTCTTGCCTGGTTCGGCGCTTCGTTGCTGTCCGGCGATTTTCAAAACTTATATCAACCCTAACAACCCTTTCCGCTTTCCCCGGCTTGACACCGGCAGTGAGAGCCGGGGAAAGTGTTCTACAGGTTCGGATTTTTAGCGCCCGGCGGCGGACTTTGACCGCCGGTTTTTCATGAGGAGTAGGTAATGCGTTACGGTTATTTTGATGATCAACGCCGCGAGTATGTGATTACGCAGCCCGACACCCCCCTTCCCTGGCTAAATTATTTGGGCAGTCAAGACTACTTCGGCTTGATCTCCAATACTGCCGGGGGCTATTCGTTTTACCGCGATGCTCGCCTACGGCGCATCACGCGCTATCGCTACAACAATGTGCCCCTCGACTTGGGCGGACGCTACCTTTATCTGCGGGATGACTCGTCGGGCGAATTCTGGTCCCCTTCCTGGCAGCCAACCCGCCACAACCTGGAAAATTACACCTGCCGTCACGGGATGGGCTACACCATCATCGCCTCGACCTACCAGGGTATTGAGGCCCAGACCAGCTATTTTGTCCCCGTTAACGAAAATCTGGAAGTCTGGCACCTCACCCTGACCAACCTCCGCGACGAACCCATTTCGCTCTCCGTTTTCTCCAGCATCGAGTTCTGTCTGTGGGATGCGCTCGATGATTTCACCAACTTCCAGCGCAATTTCAACACCGGTGAAGTCGAAGTCGTGGACGGCGTGATCTACCATAAGACTGAATACCGCGAACGCCGTAATCATTTCGCCTATTTCGCCTGCTCCGATCCCTTAGCCGGATTTGACACCCAACGCGAATCCTTCCTCGGCGCGTATCGGGGTTGGGACAATCCCTTGGCCGTTGAGCGCGGCGCATGTTCCGGTTCTATCGCGCACGGCTGGTCACCCGTCGGCGTTCATCACGTCAAAGTGACGCTGAAGCCGGGCGAGTCGCATTCCATTAACTTTGTGCTGGGCTATCAGGAAAATCCCCAGGATCAGAAGTTTAATTCCGACGGCACCATCAACAAACAAAACGCCCTGCCCACCATTGCCCGCTTCTTACAATCCGATCAGGTTGAGCGCGAATTTGAACTACTCTGCGCCTATTGGAACCAGTTGCTCAGCATCCTCACCGTCAACACGCCCGACGAGCATACCAACCGCATGGTGAACATCTGGAATGCCTACCAGTGCATGGTCACATTTAATATGTCGCGCTCGGCCTCCTTTTTCGAATCCGGGGTAGGGCGTGGCATGGGCTTCCGTGACTCGGCCCAGGATTTGCTCGGTTTTGTCCACATGGTGCCTGTTCGCGCCCGTGAGCGTATTTTGGATATTGCCGCCACCCAGTTTGAAAATGGCGGCGCGTTCCACCAATACCAGCCCATGACCAAGCGCGGTAACGATGCTGTCGGTACCAATTTTAATGATGACCCACTGTGGCTTGTGTTGGGTACAGCCGCTTATATCAAAGAAACGGGCGACTGGACCATCCTCGATGAGCCGGTGGTTTACCAGAACACACCCGGCACCGAACAGCCGCTTTATAACCACCTTGAGCGCAGCCTTCAATACACCCTGGATCGGCTTGGACCGCACGGCTTACCCTTAATTGGCCGCGCCGACTGGAACGACTGCCTGAATCTCAACACGTTTTCCGACACGCCCGGCGAATCCTTCCAGACCACCACGAACAAAGATGGCAAAGTGGCGGAATCTATTTTTATCGGCGGCATGTTCGTCTTAGCCGCCCACGAAATGGCCGATCTGTCCCAGCGTTGCGAAAAGTCTGCCGCATCCGATCAATACCGCGCGGCGGCGCTTGCTATGGAGCAGACAGTGTTGGCGCATGGCTGGGATGGTAACTGGTTCCTGCGCGCCTATGACAGCTTCAGCCACAAATTAGGCTCCCAGGAAAATACCGAAGGGCAGATTTTCATCGAACCCCAGGGCATGTGTATCATGGCTGGCATCGGACTTCAGAATGGGCTGGCCCTAAAAGCGCTGGCGTCTGTGAATGAACGTTTGGCAACCGAACACGGTGTGCTGCTGCACCAGCCCGCCTTCACCCAGTATCATTTGCACATCGGCGAAATTTCATCCTATCCACCCGGTTATAAAGAAAATGCCAGTGTGTTCTGCCACACCAACCCCTGGATCATGATTGCCGAAGCCATTGTGGGTCACAGCGATCAGGCGCACGATTATTACTCGCGCATCAATCCCTCGGCCCGCGAAGCAATCAGCGACATCCATCGCAGCGAACCCTATGTCTACGCCCAGACAATTGCAGGCCGCGACGCCCCAACCTTTGGCGAAGCCAAAAATTCATGGCTTTCCGGCACTGCGGCCTGGAACTATGTCGCCATTACCCAGTGGATTCTCGGCATTCGTGCCAGCTATGACGGCCTGGAAATTGCGCCTGTGATCCCCACCGATTGGGATGGCTTTAAGGCGCGTCGTGTTTTTCGCGGTTCGGTGTACGAAATCCGCGTCAAACGCGCTGGCCCCGGCAATTCCATCCAGTTATTTGTCGATGGTGAGCCAATCCAGGGCTGTATCGTTCCCGCCGACCGGGAACACCTCAAAATCGAAGCGGTGCTAAGCTGACATTTTCGTAGATACCGTCTTCCCCTCTTCCAACCGGGTTCGAAAGGGAGAACGAGGAAGTGAGCTTCAAGCTGCAAGGGGCGTATGGCCATACGCCCCCGCTAAATATGCGCCATGGACTGTCCCATTGGTGTCAACTGCGCCCGTTTTCCCCTTCCTGCTTGCGGGAAGGGCGGGGGTAGGGTTTTTCTTGATGGAGGGGTGAACGGCCCTCCACCCATTTCCCCCCATCCCAACTTGTGACTGATAGTTAGGCCGATCCAAGAAAATAATTATCCCATTCTTCCGGTTCGACTCCCCTTCCCTGAGGAAAGGGGCAAGGGGGGATGGGGTAAAGAAAAGATTGGCGCAGCCTTAGCCGCCTCATTATTAACCATCCGAGTTCACCATTGAAATTAGTCAGTCAAGTTAGTCAGTCAAGTTAGTCGGTGAATGGTGATGACAAAGTGGAACGCCTGTGCTATTCTGTATCCAGGCTTATTGCACACTGCACATTTCCAACTCACGACGAGAAAATGACAGAAAGTCCGACTTCCTGCCAGGATCTCACTCCCTTACAAAGCGATTTCTCCCTCAAACTGCCCTAAACAGGGCTGCAAAGGGGGGGCGGGGGATCATTCTGATAAAAGGAATTGGTTCTTTAACCATCCAAACGCCGAACGCTGCATCTCCAGATCGAACTTATGCGGTCCCGGATAAAATTCGCTGGTATACGCGCCCGGTGCATTCTGGTAATGGTCAGCCAGCCGCTGGTTCGCCGCTTGCATCCCCTCCAGCGGAAAAAGTTCGTCATCCCGGTCAAACTGTACCAGCAGTGGTGATGGTGCGCGGCATGCCGCCAGATCCGGCCAATCGCCAAACCGTGACCATCCCGCCGGGAAAAACATCCAGGTATGGCGTTTTAACGCATCGTTGAGCAGGTACGCATAACTTGCCATCATCGCGACCACTACCGCCGCTTTGATCTGATCATGTGTCGCGTTCAGCAGCGCCGAACGCCCGCCGCCGCCCGACAGTCCAATGCATCCCATTCGCCTACCGTCCACGTCCTGCCGCGAACGCAGATAATTCGTCGCGATCCGATCCTCATGGCTGATCACACCCGCCAGCGTCGTTCCTAATACCTGGCAGTATTTTTCCACCTGGTGTTCGTGCTGCGCCGCCGCAAAGTTATACAATCCCACCTCGCGCGGCACGTCCGGGTTGGCCCATGCCGACTCTTGCAATCCGTTAAATGCTTCCGCTGCCCAATCCGGCATCACTTCTTGCGGAAACCGTCGGCTTCCCCACAGAAACGGATCATGCACCAGCACCGCGAATCCCTCATGCGCCAGCGCATTAGCCCATGCGCGCCCACCGTAGAGTCGTTTCCACCAGTTTTGAATATAGTCCGGCGCGGCTGCTCGTCCTTCCGCGATCTTTTCCTTTCCCCAATATTTAAACCCACCGTGATCGCATAAGGCGATAATTCCAGGTAAGGGTCCTTTTGCCTCAGCAGGCTTGAACAGCCATGCTTCCGTGCGTGGACCATATCCCACCCACCACGAAATCGCTTCGCCGACCAGCCCATCTTTTTCCCAGGTATCCTCAACGCGCACATCCTGCGGTTCTTCATTTCCACCGCAAAATCCCAACACCTCTCGCAACCTCTGCTGTGTCTCAATCCCTGGCGTTGCCACCGGAAACAGCCGCCGTTGGGCTTGTGCTTCCCGCACCCAATCGCTGTAAATATTCAGGTCCTGATAGTTCATAACATCACTCCCTTCGTTTAAATTCGTATTCTCGATCAGGACCCGGCGCTTGACAAACAAAAATCAGGGCGCGGTCTAAGCCATGTCCTGATTATCATAAAAACAGATGGAAAGCCTTGTGTTAGGAATTCATCAGATAGCGGTCAATCGCTTCTGCTGCCACAATTCCATCCCGCGCCGCTCGGCTTACCAGGTTCGGCCCGCGCACACTGTCGCCGCCCGCGAATACACCGGGCAGATTCGTTTCCCCCGTTTCAGAATCAGCGATCACCAACCCCCACTGGTGCGTTGCCAGCTCCGGCGATTGTTCGCCCAGCAGCGCATCCGGTCCATAACCGAGCGCCAACACCGCGACATCTGCCGCAATCGAATATTCTCCCCCCACCACCGGCACCGGACGAGGTCGCCCGCTTGCATCCGGCTCGCCCAGTTCCATCCGCTGTACAATCACCTCTGTTATCCGCCCGTGTTCTCCTGCCCGAAAGGCGACCGGAGCCGTAAGATAGAGAAATTCCACGCCTTCCTCATGAGCTGCATGCCGCTCTTTGCGCGCCGCTGGCATCTCGTCTTCCGTCCGCCGGTAAATGAGCGTCACATGCGGTTTGTTCCCCTGCTGAACTTGCAGCCGCAGCGCGGTTCGCACGCAGTCCATCGCGGTATCTCCGCCGCCGAACACCACGACATGCTCTCCCACAAGTGGCATTGCATACCCGTTTGGGCTGATCGCTTGCGGTGTGCAAACCGGGAGCAAAAATTCAGTTCCGGTATAAACCCCCGGCAAATCTTTGCCCTCGAATTTCACCGCTGTATCTTTCATCGCCCCTACGCCAATAAATACCGCATCGTACTGTTGCCGGAGTTCATCCAGCGCCACATCCCGCCCGATGCGCGTATTAAACACGAATCGCGCCCCCAATGCTTCCAGGTATTCGATGCGCGTTTGCAGCACAGGACGCGGTAATTTATAGGTCGGAATGGTATACGTCATCCACCCACCCGGTGCCGGCCATGCCTCATACAGCGTGACTGCGTGCCCCTTTTCCAGCAGTCGCTGGGCGGCTGACAATCCCGCTGGCCCCGCGCCAATTACCGCCACCGATTTTCCGGTACGCACCGTTTGGGGTGGTTCAGGCCGTCCCGCATAATCATTGACAAAGCGTTCCAATGCTCCCAGCGCCAGCGCAGTTCCTCGTTTGCCAAGCACACACGCCCCTTCGCACAGATTCTCCTGTGGGCAAACCCGCGAACAGATTTCGGGCATGGTGCTGGTTATCCGGTAAACCGCCGCGGCTTCCCCAAATTGACCCTCGGCGATATACCGCATCGCCGTTGGAATATCATTATGCAGCGGGCAGGCGTTCACACAGGGCTGTCTCGGACAAAACAAACAGCGATCTGCTTCAGCCCGCGCACTGGCTTCATCAAAATGGATTGTAATGGGATCAAAGTCCTGAATGCGCGTTTCAACAGGCCGCACCTGAACCGATTGAGGTGTTATCAAAATCTTTTGTTTGCGGGCGTCTGGCATATCCGGCAGCCTTTCTGGTATATCCTCATGCTAACGAATTTACCCCAAAAATGCATGGTCAAAAAAGATAAACACGGTACACTAGTGGTCCGATCAGTCATCCTGATCGGACCACTAATAAATAGCAATAAAAGAGGGGATTGTGAACAGCAAAGTCTTACAACAGCGCACGCTGCATAGCCGTGCCGCTGGTATCTTAAAACTGTCGCGCTGGAAAGAACATATTTTATTTACGGTGCCGGTGACGCTCCTGGGCGTGAACATGGCGGCTGATCAGCATGCCGTGACCCTGGATTGGCACATTCTGACCGTAGTCGCTGCCAATATTCTCGCCGTCACCTGCGCTTTTATGATCAACGATATAGAAGATGCGCCTGACGATGCGGGTGATCCGGCTCGCGCAGCCCGCAATCCGGTAACCATGAACGAGATTTCCCGGCGTGAGGGTTGGGTTGCCACACATGTAATCGCTTTGCTGTCGCTGGCCTTATATGCCTGGGTCAGTACGGGCGCGTTTGTGATCGGCGCGCTGACTATCGTGCTTTCCTATCTGTATTCCTGGCGTGCTGTCCGCCTGAAAGCGCGTCCGCTGGTGGATGTGCTATCGCACGTCCTGATGCTGGCGGGTCTGCTGTTTCTCGCCGGATATTACGCCTATGACGATCAGCCGGGTAACGTCTGGCTGGTTGCGTTAGGTGTCGCGTTAGTATCGGTTTACGGCCAGCTTTATAATCAGGTGCGCGACTATGACATGGATCGCGCGGCTGGTTTGCATAATACAGCCAGTATTCTGGGGCCGGTTTGGATGCGCTACACCATGTATGGCAGCATCGGTTTGGCCGTCTTGTGTTTGTTGATCACCATCTTCTTGGGATTATGGCCGCTGTGGTTGATCCTCGTACCAGTCATAATGTCTCCGCTGTTGTTTTTCTATCGCCCCCAAAACGATATGCGCGGGACCGAAGCCATTGATCTGAGCGGGCGGATTCAGCTTGGTTTTATGTTTATCGCCAATGCCGCCGTGCTGATCTGGTTAATCGCTAATTTGCTCGATTAAAGCGCGTTGTGAATTAGGGTATAATCTAACGGGAACACGAGCTGTTCCCGTTTTTTGCATTGGATAGTGCTATGCCAGCCAAGATTCTGATTGTAGATGACATGCCCGACGCCATCGACTTTTTGCCCGAATGGCTTCAACGCGAAGGCTATGCAACAACGATGGTCACGCGTGGGCAGCAGGCGTTGGCCCTGGCGGAAGAAATGCATCCTGATGCCATCTTGCTGGATGTGATGATGCCCGGTATGGATGGCATTGAAACCTGCCGCCGCTTGCGTCTCAATCCCGCTACCGCCAGCATTCCGATCATTCTTTTGTCAGCCCGCAGCCCGTCCGATGCCCGCGCCGAAGGCTTGATGGCTGGCGCAACCGATTATGTCACGAAGCCGATCCATTTCCCCGATCTGCTCGAACGGCTTGAGCGCGTCGTTCACCAGGGCAATGCCTCATTTGATCACCGCCGCTTGCTGGAAGAAATGGCTTACACCGCGCTGACCGTGTTACCCTGTAATTTAGTCTGGCTTCTGATCGTAGACCCGGAAAACCGCGATCTGGAACACCAGTCCTTAGTGATGGAGCAAGGGACAGAAGCATCCCAGCAGTTTCTGGAATTGATGCACGAAACCCGGTTCCCACTGGTACGCGGCGATAATCCACTCTCCGAATTAATCTTAGAACGCTCCGTGCTGATTAATATCCCGGTGTCTCAATTTCGTGACTTACCGGGTGGCAGTCCTTTTTACCGCGCATTTTCCCAGTTTGAGTTAGCCTATGTCAGCCTCTTGCCGCTGATCCTATCCGAGCAGGTAATCGGCATGATGGTCTTGGCGACGATGGATACTCAAACCGTCGAAACCGGGCGTGTCCAGCAGATTCTCAATACGCTGAGCACTCAGGCCGCGATGGTGGTGAACAATGCCCGGCTGCTTGCTGATCTGGCGCAGCACGAAGAACAAATGCGGGCCGAACAAGCATTTCGCAAAATGGTGCTGGATACGATGGGTGAAGGGCTGATCGTTGTCGATGAAACCGCCACCATTACGTATGCCAACAACCGTCTGTTGATGATGACGGGCTACACGCGTGAGATGCTGTATGGGCGCAGCGTGGGCATGGTTTTCCATCCTGACCACCGTGAGAAGGTCGTCTCCAGCCTCATTGGTCGCAACCGTAATACACTCGCGTTTTCACAACAGCTTTTTACGCGCAAAAATACAGTAGTTCCGGTGTTGTTGTCCCGTGTGATTGCCCCATCGCCCGATGGCACTGAACAGAATACGGTTATGGTGCTCACCGACCTGTCCGAAGTTCAGCGCCAGGAAGAGGCGCTGAAGCGCCAAACAATGCGCCTCCAGGCCATTAATCGCGCTTCCGATGCCATATCCTCCTCCAAATCCTTCCAGGAAGTGGTGATGATGAGTCTGGAAGCCGCGCTTGATGTAGTTCAAGGTATATCTGCCTCACTGTTGTTGAGCGACGAAAACCAGCCCGATGTGCTGATCACCGTTGGCTCCGTAGGTCCGCAGACACGGCAGGGCCTTGTTGCTTTAAGCGATGGCTTGGCAGGTTGGGTGGCCCGCAATGCCAAGTCACAAATCGTCACGGATGTTGCCCAAAATCCCCAGATTCAGGAACAATACACGGCCATTTATGGTCCCCAGGTTCATTCATTAATGGCTGTGCCGTTGATCGCTTCCGATGCCGTTATTGGCATCCTCGAAGTCATCAACAAAAAAGACGGCATTTTTGACGATCTGGATCGTGAAACGCTGGAAAGTCTGACCGGATCGGCAGCCATTGCGATTGAAAATATCCGCTTGCTGGAGCAGATGCGCCGCCGTTTGACCGAACTTACCACCCTGCTGGATGCCAGTGCTGCCGCCTCTTCAACCCTGGATTTAGGTGATATTATCGAGCGTATCGCGCGTCGGCTGAGTTTAGCCCTGCAAGTGGAGCGTGTGGTGATTACCTCGGCCAACAAGTTGACGGGCCGCCTGGAAACCTTAGCGGAAGTCGTGAATGCATATTGGGCACCGGGTTTCGGGCCGGTGCGAAAAATCGAACTGTTACCGATCACCCAGGCTATCTTCGAAACCGGGAAGATCGTCAACGACAACCCCGAAATCAAGCATCCCGTCGAATTTAGTCCTTCAGGCTTATACACCATCGCAGGCTTCCCACTGAAAATCGATGACATGGTCCTGGCAGTGATCAGGCTTCAGAGCGAACAACGGGCGAGTGCCTTATCTCAGAACCAAGTCGATGCGGTTGAGAGTGTAATTACCCATTGGTTGGATACCGTGCGTTTGACCGATGTCGCCAACTGGTTGTCCCGTTCGAATCTCACCGATTTGTGTCAGCGCGTTTTGCAAGCGAGCGGATTGCGCTGGTGCAGTCTGGTGTATTGGGATCACCGTGATGTACGGCTGCTGCGCGAAATTGGCCGGGCCATCTGGCTGCAACAGCCCACCAAAACCTGGGAAATTGCGCGTTATCCAAGTTTTGAACGCGTGCTGAATGCGGGTGGCGCACTCGGCTTTCAATCGTTTGAGCTGGATGACGATCCGGATTTGCAGTTCTACCTTCAAAGCTTAGGCGGAAGTACCCTGTTAGTTGCCCCGCTCGTTATTCGTGGTGAGGCGATGGGCTTGGTAACCCTGATTGATTCGAACCGCGAAGGCCGCGTGTTTGATCAGGCCGAAGTGTCACTGGCTCAAGGTATTGCAAATGTTGTCGGTAATGCATTGGAAAATGCCCAACTGTATGCCGTGCAGGAACAACGCGCCTCCGCCCTCGAAGCGGCCTATGGCGAGCTTCAGGAATCGGACCGCACCAAAGATGAATTGCTGCAAAATTTATCGCATGAACTCCGCACCCCATTAACCCATATTCTAGGCTATTTGCGGTTGCTGGTGGATGGTGCATTTGGCCCTGTCACGCCGGAGCAGGACGAGGCGATGCAGCTTGTCGTCAACAAAGCGCAGCATCTGGCGGATTTGGTCAAAGACATTATGGCGGTTCAGGAATCCACCATTGAAAATTTAGAACTGAAGCCCATTTATCTGGAACGAGTGGTAGCGTTAGCTGTCCGATCAATGGCGGCCAAAGCTCAGGAGTGCGGGATTCGAGTGCAGCTTCATATTCCAGCATCCTTACCTCTGGTATATGCCGATCCCATCAAGGTCGGTGAAGTATTCGAAGAATTACTCGAAAATGCGATCAAGTTTAGTCCCAACTCGTCTCAGATTGAAATCAGAATCGATGATCCAGGTACAATGATGTTGCATGCCAGCGTATCTGATCAGGGTATTGGCATTCATCCAGATGAGCATGAAAAAATCTTCCGCCGCTTTTATCAGGTTGATCGCGGTGCGGCGCGGCGCTATGGCGGTACAGGGTTGGGTTTGGCGTTAGTACGTCAGGTGATCGAAGGTCATAATGGGCGTGTTTGGGTTGATAGCGAACTAGACAAGGGAAGTTGTTTCCATTTCACCTTACCTAAAGTCAGGTCGATAACATCAGAGGACTAAATGGGCGTTACGTCTACCACCGCTATATAATCGAAAGGTCAATGAGCAATGAAAAAACGAATCCTGGTTGTCGATGATGAACTCGATACCCTGAAGTTGTTGAAAACAATCCTTGAAATCAGTGGGTATCAAGTCGCGACAACTCTAAATTCGGTTGATGCACTCGGTATTGCTGAAGCAGAAAAACCAGATGTTGTGCTGCTTGACATCATGATGCCGAAGCTGGACGGCTTTGCATTATGTAAAATGATGCGTCAAGCGCCGACCACCAC
>DATAMF010000664.1:0-5754 GCA_036260665.1 Aggregatilineaceae bacterium
TTCGACTGAACTGGTGATCGTCGTGTTTGGCGCGGTTGGGGGAGCCAACCTGTATTTTGACGTGCTGCAACAATTTAAGCAGGATGGCAAACTCGACTGGCAAGATGCCGTGCTGATCAAAAAGAATTCATTTGGGGATGCTGAAATCGAACAGACGGAAGATCCACAAGGCGGCGAAGGCGCGCTGGCGGGCGCACTGGCGGGTGCGCTGGTGGGACTGCTGGGCGGGCCGCTGGGGGTGCTGGTGGGGATGGCAACAGGAGCCGCCGCCGGAAGCGCTGCGGCGGAAGGACTCGACACCGGCATTTCGGAAGGCGTGTTAAGCGGCGTCAGCGCCCGGATGAAAGCGGAAACTTCGGCGTTTGTCGGGCTGATCGATGCGAGCCTGGTGGATGCGCTGCAAAAAATCCAGACGTCGCTGGAAGGCACATCGGATGCCTTTTTCTTCCACCAGCCGGTTAACACCAGCGCGGTGGAAAAGTTCAAACGCGGATAGAGATTCATGTCAGCGCGAGTACCAAATCTTCCAACGAGGCGGTGCTCAGCGTGAAATCTTCGACGGTGTTCAGCGCGGCGAGATAGAGCGGCGCGGAAGCCCGATCAATGAGCAGTGACCAACGCCCCGGTGCGATTTCGCGCGGGGCGCTTCCGTTGGGCAGCGACGGCGGCGAATCGGGTGGGAAAACCATTTCCAAGCGAAGCTGATCGTTCAGCCCGACCTTGAGCGCACTCGGACGGCCCAATGCTACAAATTTCCCCAGGCGCATAATGGCAACCCGCTGGATCACCCGCTCGGCCTCGATCACGTTGTGGGTGACGAGGATAATGGTTACGCCGCGCTCCCGGTTGAGATCGCGCACGACATCCCAGACTAAACGGCGATGCTGGGGATCGAGATCGTTGGTGGGTTCATCGAGCAGCAGGACGGGCGGAGTCGCGGCGATGGTGGTGGCGAGCAGCGCCAGCCGTTTTTGACCACCGCTCAAACGGGCGGGATGCTGGTGGCGGCAGGCTCCTAAGTCCAGCAGATCGAGCAGGCGATCCCGCTCGGCGCGGGCGTCACGGCGGGAGAGGCCGCGTAAATGGGCGGTGAAATAGAGCGTTTCACCGATGGTTAAATTGTTGAGGGCGAGGCCGCTCTGGGGCATATAGCCGATGATACCGGGCACGTAGAGGGCGGTGTGATCGAGCGGGCGGCCACATAACTCGATGGTGCCACTGGTGGGGGCGAGCAAATGGGCAAGCTGGCGGATCAGAGTCGTTTTGCCCGCGCCGTTATCCCCTAACAGGCCGAAAATTTCGCCTTCTTCGACGGTGAAGGTGAGGTGATCGTTGGCCGGGGTGGTCTGCCGGGGATAACGATGAGTCAGGTCCGTTACGGTATAGACGGACATGGGGTTAGCGGTGCTGCAAAGCGAACCGGATGACGATAGGGTTGGCGGTGTCGTCCACATCGATCAGGCGGGTGACGGCGAGCGGTTCCCCGGTAAGCTGTTCGGCACTGGCGCGCAGAGTCTCCCAAATGGGCGCGCCGAACTGCGGTTCGATCTCAAATGTCAGATTCCCCGATCCGTTGTTAGTCAATTCGCCGCGCACGATCACGGAATGGCGGATAACCGGGGGTTCGGGATGGCCCTGCCGCTGGTTGCGCCATTTGCGGACGCGGAGCAGCGGCGGAAAAACCACGTTCATCCAGAAAGGCTTGGGCTGACAGCGGTACAGGCAGCGCTCGCTGCTCAGGGCGTCAAAGAGGCGCTGGCGATGAACGCCTAACATGCGGCGGGGGATCGATTGGGGTGCGAAGTAACGGCTGTCCAGCGATTCGGCGGTGGGGTGGGGCGCGCCGCCGATGGGGTGGGCGGCATAGACGAACATCAGGGTGCTGCCGTTGCGCGGGGTGTAGATGCCGACTAAAGCATCGACCACCACTTCGACGCCGGATTCTTCAAAGGCTTCGCGCGCGGCAGCCTGGGCGGGACTCTCGCCTGCTTCGGTTGCGCCGCCGGGAATGGTCCAAAAGCGGAAATCCTCGCGCTTGATCAACAGGATGTTGCCGTCTTCGTTGCGGACGACGCAGTCCGCGCCCATTTTGATCTGCATATTCGCCTCCCTGATCGGCTGTTTGTTACCCCACCCTCAATCCCTCCCCGCAAGCAGGGAGGGACTTGACCCGCGCTTTTCTACGGGGGATAGGGGTAAAACCGAAAATCTGCAAAGATAGAGTGAATTGAATCGAACTGAACGATTGTAGTATAACGAGGGAATATGGAATTGGGGGAAGATGTCAGGGAAACGCGGGAAAAGCGTAAGGTTTGCCGCCACAAGGTTGTTGTGAGTAGAATAGGGCGTATGGACAATAAGCTGCGGTTTGACGGTTGCATGGCAACCAATATCGAACAGGCTTTTCACCACCTGGAAAAGGTCTATGAGCGGCTGATTGGACCGCTGGGACTGAGCCTGATGGAATGGTACACGCTGCGGGCGCTGTATGGCGAAGATGGGGTGATGGCGTCGCAACTGGCGCAAACGGTGTGCCGCCACCCCTCGTCAATGACGGCACTGCTGGATCGGATGGAAGAAAAAGGACTGCTGGACCGGCAGGTTGATCCGGTTGATCGACGCAGCGTGCGTGTGTTCCTGACCGACGCGGGCCGATCCTACGAGGCGCGGATCTGCGAATCGGTGGATGTAATCGGGCATCTGCTGGATACGCTGGTGACGCCGGAACAGATGGATACGTTCCATTATGTGCTGGGCGTGCTGCAAAACGCCGAATTTCCCCAACAAACATCGTAAAATTTCCCGTATACTTTAAGTACGATAACAGTTCAGGCCGCGCCAGGAAGGGATCGGACCATGAACGGTAATGATATTCTGAAATATGGGCATTTAACCGTGCTCCACTCGATTGATGGACTGGCGGACGGGGATTGGGAAGCGGGCGGGGTGTGTGGTGTCTGGTCGGTGAAGGACATCATGGCGCATCTGGCCTCGTATGAACATCTGCTGGTAGACGTGCTCTCCGGTTTTTTGGAAGGCGGCAAAACCCCCTATCTGGATCAATTCAACGATCAATTTAATGATGTGCAGGTGGCTGAACGGCAACACCTTTCGCCGCAAGGGGTGTTAGAGGAATACAACCAGACGTATGAACTGGCCGCTTCGATGGCGGCGCGGATTCCGGCGGAGAAGTGGCGCGAACCAGGGACGCTGCCGTGGTATGGGGCTGAGTATTCGTTGGATGATTATGTGGTGTATACGTTTTATGGGCATAAGCGAGAACATACGGCCCAGATTGATCATTTTCGGACGGGGTAGGAGAGGTAACCCCTATCCGCCGGACTCTTTCTCTACGAAGTGGGGAAAGGGGAGAAAAGCTCGGACCTCACCCCCGCCCCCTCTCCAAAATCCTGGGAGAGGGGAGAAAGGCCATAGGCATTAAGGGGAGCGTTTTCCAGTGGGTTCCCTCCCCGCTGGCGCAGAGAGGGACTTGTAGGCAGTCCTGCGGCGGCAATGGTAGGCTTGCCACAGGTGCTACCCCACTGGCGTAGAGAAAAGGGGAGAAAAGCTCGGACCTCACCCCCGCCCCCTCTCCAAAATTCTTGGAGAGGGGAGAAAGGCGGAAAAACAATGTGGGGCAATTCGTGAGTGGTAGGGAGTGGTTTTGATGGACGAGGAACTGTTGATTCCGTTTGGACGATATATGCGGCTGTATACGCTGCACCGGATTGAGTATCCCACGCTGGCGGATTTTACGGTGCTGCGGATTCGGATCGAGACGCTGCGGTACAGTTTCGCGCCACTGTCCGGCCAGGCGCTGGATGATGCGTATGCTTACGATCCGCGCGAAGGGGCGGAACTGGTCCGGGCGACGGTGCTGCCGCGATTACAAACGCTGCTCGATGCGGGGGATCCGTTTAAGGAATTGGGGGGGCGGGAGTTGTGGTGGCAGAAATACGCGGCGGAACGCGGGCTGGCGGTAGAACCCGTGCGCGCGCCGACGATTCACGCACCGACGCCGACGCCTCGACTTTCCGCACGAAGCAAAACCGCCGAACGATTGGCACGAGTCCAGCAGGTGGTCGAACTGGCGCGGACAGCGACGGAAACCGCAGCCGCATTAGCGGCAGGGTGGCAGAATTTTCAACTGGGACGGGAGAAACGACGCTTGTTAGAAACGCAGCGGCTGATGCTGCAAAACGCGATCCAGGCGCAACTGGAAGGCCAGGGGCAGGCGCTGGATCATGCATTGGACCGGCGGTTTGTGCGGGGGTATCTGTCGGAACATACGGCGGACAGCGCCATTGATGCTATTTTCGATGAGGAGAGCTAGTTGATCGAGCGGCTGGATCGTTTAGGGGATCATATTGAAATCCAACGGATGCTGCAACGGGCATGGCACGCATCTACATTAGAAAGTGTTCAACCTTCCATTGAACGAGTCGAAGGGCGGCTGGCATCGGGAGTGGGGCAAGCGCTGGCACTCTATGATGCGGATCACATTGCACGCGGAATTTTGTTGTGGTACTGGTACGATCAAGCGCACATGTATGCGCAGGGTACCACGCTGTACACGGAAAACTACGCGGCGGATGGGCTGGTGGATGAGTTATTCGAGGCGGGGTTGGCGGAACCCTCGCTAAAGGCGATCAGTGTGGCGGTGCGCGGCGATTCTCCGGGCGCGCGCGATGCTTTACTCCGGCGAGATGCCGTGTTTTTCGGACGGTGCGAAATGGTGTGCGATCTGAATGGCTCGCTGGCGGAAAGCCCCCTGGCAGACGGCTACCATCTGGTGCAGTGGACGGATGAGGTGAATCCAGCAGTGGAAACTGTCGGACTCGCGGCGCTGGCAGGCACCATTGATGAGGTGGCCGTACCGGATACGATGCCGGAGCAATTCATCGAGGTTTTGCGCCAGCTTCGGGCGAATGAATATCCAGGGCTGATGGGCTGGAATGATGCGGCGAGCGGTGTGATACTGGATGGTGAAGGCCGGGCTGCGGGTTATATTGGGATTTGTACGGCGGGTGGGATGGGGTTTGTGGCCGATATCGCGGTCCATCCGGCGCATCAACGCCGGGGATTGGGGCGGGCGATGATGATGCACAGTATGCGGATGTGCCGGGAACAGCATTACACCCAGATGGGGTTGGCGGTGACCACCCGCAATCCGGCGCAGCACCTGTATGAGGCGCTGGGATTTCGCGTCGTCGAATGTGGCGAAACGGCGATTTGGTGGCGGGATGGGCGGCAGGTTGCATGGCGGGAAACGAAATGAATTTGACGGGATGTCACCCCCTCTCCAGCCGAGTTGGCGAGGGGGAAAAGCGGGCGCAGCAAGCCGCGCCCCGACGAAAATGGAAATTACCGATCTTGGTTGTCAAAGTGCATCAGGAAAAATCAGAACAGTCATCAGGTGAACGATGCTACTCGACGAGGGGGAGAAGGTTGCAGTCGCCGTTTTCGGTGACGACATCCTCGCGGACCCATCCGGCACCGCTGGCGAGGTGCCACCAGGTATACCCGTCGCTGCCAGCCGCTTGACCATCCACGGAGGTCTGGCCGCCGGGAAGATTGCTGTTTATGGTGTATGCGGTGCCGGGGCCGCTGCGCACACGAACCGTACCCGCGCTGGGGCTGATCTGACACACTACAGTGGGCGGAGCGTCAACTTCGGATGCGGCTGTTGGTGTAGGCGTGCTGGTGGCGGCGGGCGGCGAGGGTGGTTGAACGGCTGCCTCTTTGTTTGGCACT
>DATAMF010000665.1:0-1734 GCA_036260665.1 Aggregatilineaceae bacterium
CAGCAGCGCTCAATTGCCCTCACCGAAGCGAATATTGCCTCAAGCATCGTCGCCAGCACCTCCCCGCTCTTGATCGCCTTTTACACGGGGATCGGCGCGGGCTGGCGTGGGGCCCAGCTCACCATCCTGCTGCTGTGGACCATCACCATCGGTCTTAAACACCGCCAACCGATTCCCGACTCCCCTGCGCCCCGTATCGAGCAGGCAGCAGTCGAATCGTACCGGGCCCTGCCCCGCATTTTTTGGTTCTATCTGCTGATCGTCTTTTTGCTGATTGCCGCCGAGCGCTGTCTGGAATTTTGGGGTGCGGACTTTATGAAAAACGAAGTCGGATTGAGCAAAGCGCAGGCATCCAGCGCCATCTGGGCCTTTATGATCGGCATGCTCATCGGGCGTTTGACCGTCAGCCGTTTCGCCCAGCGCACCCCAACGCCAAGAGTGCTGCTCATCTCAACAGGTGTCGCTCTGGTTGGCTTCCCGATCTTCTGGCTGTCCTCCATCCCCGTCCTGACTCTGATTGGGCTGTTTGTTACCGGGTTGGGCGTCAGCAACTTTTTCCCGCTGTCGATGTCCCTGGCGATCAGCGCCGCGCCAGATCGAGCCAATATTGCCAGCGTGCCTGCCTTGTTCGGCTCTGGTTCCGCTACCCTTCTCGCGCCGCAAGTCCTGGGCTGGATTGCCGACCAAACCACCATCGGGACAGCGTTCGGTCTCGTTTTTGTCATACTCCTGTTAGGAATGGGGGCAATGATTTTTGCCAACAGGCTCGGATCGCGGCACAATGATGCGCTGGTTTTGTAGACCCTTATCGTCATAAATGTGGAGTAAGCAGCCGTATGGAAAACGAAAAGCCAATGCAGTTCTCATATGGGGGACAGGCGATCATCGAAGGCGTGATGATGCGCGGGCAGTATATCGCCGCGATTGCTGTTCGCAATCCAAAAGGCGAAATTGAAATGAAGGAAGTCCCGCTGAATGCCGCCCTCTACCGCAGCCGGATCGCGCGCACTCCGTTTTTACGGGGGTTGGTCATGCTGTGGGATGCACTTGGGCTGGGCACACGCGCCCTGCTCTGGTCGGCGGATGTCGCCATGCCGGAAGAAGAAGAGGGCACAAAGCCTGAATTTTCATTTGAAGGCGCGGCGGGTATGGGCCTTGTCGTGATATCCCTCAGTTTTGGTATTGGCCTGTTTTTTGTCTTTCCAGCGGCGATGTCAGCCGGAGTCAAATCCCTCACCGGGCTAGACAGCCGTTTTGCCGCCGACGTGATCGAAGGTGTGATTAAGCTGGGGTTAGTGCTTGGCTACATCTGGGCCATTGGGCGCATGAAAGATATTGCCCGGCTGTTTGGCTATCACGGCGCGGAACACAAAACAATCAACGCTTATGAAGCGGGCGAAGAACTAACGCCTGCTAATGTTGCTAAATTTTCCGTTCAGCACCCGCGCTGCGGCACAGCCTTTTTGCTGACATTGGTCTCGCTGTCGGTTCTGATTCACATCGTCACCGGGCGGCCCCACAATATCGCCCTGCTGCTGGCCTCGCGCATCGGCTTGATTTTCCCCATCGCCGGGATCGCCTACGAAGTCCTGCGCTTCTCAGCCAAGCACCAGAATAACCGCCTGATGCGCTGGATCAACAAGCCCAATATGGCCCTGCAAAAGCTGACCACCCGCGAACCCGATCTCGATATGATCGCCGTAGCAATTGCCGCTTTGCAGCGTGTTCTCGCTG
>DATAMF010000499.1:0-3985 GCA_036260665.1 Aggregatilineaceae bacterium
CGCCGCGCATACGGACAATACTCCCGCTGTCGGGGATCACCTCACCCATAATCGCCTTGAGCAGGCTGGATTTGCCCGCGCCGTTTGGTCCCACCAACCCGACGCGATCCCGGTCCCCGATAGCCCAGGTGAGATCGCGGAAGATTTCGCGGCCCGCGTGGTTGATCGTGAGGTGGTCTAGCTGGATGATGTGCATGATGGTTGCTCCTTAGTTTTGCTGCCCCACGCACCCCTGCGGAGAAAACAAAACCGGCCCCAGGTGGTGCGCCCAGGGCCGTTTACGATTAGCCGAGATGATTTCTTATTACCTATACTCTTACACGGTCAATAGGCGCAGTGGTCTTATCTGCGCCGTTGATAGACGACATGAGTGCTCGTGAAAGGACGGAAAATAAGCCAAAGTAGATCATACCGCCGATTGTAGCAGCATTCGCGGGGCGTGTCCAGCACAAACACCCATTCTGGTTTACACTAAATCTCTGGTATTCACCCTGGAGGAGTAAAACCATGTTTAAAAAAGTATTTCTGCTGATCGCGCTGGGACTCATGCTGCTGCTGCCCAGCGGCCCCCTCAGCGCCCAGGATGGCCCCGATCCCGAACTGGTCGCCTATGTCGTCGGGGCGTTTGAACAGTTGAACGCCGTTGAAAGTTACGGGGTCAGCGGCTACCAGGCTACTGTGATGGAACTGGTGATCAAGGCTAATGAGATCGAAGTAACGGCGGAGTCAACCTTTGATGCACAGTTCCAACCCACCACCGGCGGCAATATCAAAGCCGCTGTTGCCACCGTCAACGGCGATGTGGAAGTATCAACGGACGGCGACGGCGCTTCAATGAGCGTCACGGCAGAGGTAATTTTCATCGACCTGAAGCAGTACTTCCGCCTGGACATCGACGCTCCCGCCGAAGCTGGGCTGGATGTTCCCTACGAATGGTACGTCATCGACATGAGCGAACTGGCGGGAATAACCGAAGAGGCCGGGATTGATTTTGATGTGCTGGCGCAGACGACGGGCAACAAATTTTTGTCCGATCTCTATATCCCGATCACCAGTGACGCCGTACAAGCCATCCGCGAAGAAGCCCCTGAAGTACTCGATGGGCGCGAATATCGCGTGTTCAGCGTAACCATTTCCCCCGAAGGCACCATTCCCGATGAATTAGGCAAGATTCTGGATGTAGCCGAATTACAGGCCCAAATCGAAGCGGCGGAAGGCGGCGCAAACAGTGACACGGCGCTGCTGGCGAATATCGACCAACTGATGGACGCCATGACAATTACCGAAGACATCTGGATCGATGCCGAGACGGGTCTGCCGCTGCATGTGATCCTCGAAGCGGACTACAGCGAGATGCTGCCCCTGATGGGCCAGATTGATCCCGAACTGGCGGGCGTCACCGGGTCGCTGGAAAAATTCAGCGATGTCACCATCGACAACATCAACGCCCCCTTCAGCGTCGAACTGCCCGCCGATGCCACGTCGCTGCCCGCCAGCGCCATGATCGATCAATAACCCGCTTTTCGTAGGCGTCGGTTTGCCGCTCCGCTTTTCCAAGTGGAGCGGCTTTGGCTATACTGTGAGAATTTACAGGCAAGGCATCAGGTAACACGATGAACATAGAAGCTTTGAGACAATTTTTAGTCGATTCGAATCAAGCGGGGTATGCGGGTGGTGACGCGAAACAGTGGGTGAAAGAACCGGATAGTTCAACGACCATTCCCTATATCCAGGGCGAATGGCGTTCACATGACAACTTCTTTGGGGGTGAACCTTACGGGGGCCGGATTGTGGTCTTTCATCAGGACGCGCCGGTGTGGATGATGGTTTATTATGGCTGGGTCGCAGCCGGAACAGCCCCCGATCCGGTGTATGCCATTCTGCGGAAGGCATTAATGCATATGCCCGACGACGCGCCCTTCCGTGGACCTCACGAGTTTGTCGATGGCGAATTTACCTATCGGAATCGTTGGACCGGCAATGTAGAACGCTACGCCGGAGAAGAACAAGTCACCCAGGGCGGCAACTTGATCTATCAAGCGAATTACCTGGGCGGTTTAGTGGATCACAGGCGCGGCGTCTAGCCGCTCCTATCGATCCATCCCGTTTTTCTCCCCTCTCCAAGAATTTGGAGAGGGGCCGGGGGTGAGGTCCGTCGGGGCAGCCCTATTCGCGTCAACTTAAGCCGCCTTCCCCCCGTCCTGCTTGCGGGAAGGGGCCGGGGGATAGGGGTTCACCCCAGCAATTCCGCCCGATTTTTAAACCTACATCCACGCGATCTCCGGCTGAGGACGTTTCACCCACAGCGGCGCACGGAAACGCGGGTAGCCCACCGCCAGCGCACCGTAAATCTGATTCTCGGCAGGCAGATGCAGCAGATTGGCAATGCTGCGATCCCGTTTGCACGCCGCCATAACCGTACCGATGCACAGACTCCCCACCCCCAAACTCTGCCCGATCAGCATGGCGTTCGACATCACCAGCGCCGCGTTCATTGCCCCGAAACTGTTTGCGCGCGGCGCATGGAAAATCAGCAGCGCGGGCGCATGGTGCAAAATCGGATCATCCCCCTGCTCCACAAAGCGCTCGAACTCCGCCATCAGCGGCAGGCTTTCCTCGACCTCCCGCCGCGCCACCAGCAGCCCGATCCGCCGCCCCACCGGATTCTTCAGCAGTTTGATCGTCTGCGCCAGAAAAACCCTGGTCTGCTCCCCAATTTGTTCCAGCAGCGCCGCATCCTGCACCACGACCACCTGTGTACTCCGCGTATTGTGCGAACTCGGCGCAAGCTGCGCGCCCTCGATCATTGTCGAGATCACAGCTTGATCGAGTCGCTCCTTTTTGAACGCCCGCACCGAACGCCGCGCCCGCAGCAATTCGATCACCGACTCCGCATCCGGCAGTAAATCCGGGTTCAGCGCGACAAACTGCGCTGGCTCATAAGCCGCATGCGTGATCGCGCCAGGATGCGGGCACAGCGCGACACACCGCCCGCAGTCGATACAGGTATCCGCGTCCTGCTGAACGGGTCTGCCGTTGGCATCGGCCCGCAGCGTCAACACCGGGCATTCCTGAATACAGATTCCGCAGGCACGGCAGCACGTTTGATCAATAGTGATGTGCGACATAACCCCCTCCACAGGACATGCTATAATTAAATAGCCGGGTAGATAGTAAACTCAGTTGTCTAATAAGGTAAACCAAGTTGTCTATTCTGTCAAGAGGGAGTTCAATCATGGACCTGGCCGCCTTGCAGGAAGCGGGCCAAGACTGCCTGATGTGGTCGGTTCTGCCGTTGTATCGGGCCTTTCATGGGATGGCGCAGGAGAAATACGCGGCGCGCGGTTATGAGGGCCTGACCACCGCGCACACGCTGTTATTCGCCTGCCTCGATCCCAACGGGGCGCGCATCGTGACGCTAGCGGAACAGATGGGCACCTCCAAGCAGTTCACCGGGCGGCTGGTTCACCAACTGGTCGAGCTGGGTTATCTCGTCACCCAACCCGATCCGGCGGACCGCCGCGCGACCATCGTCCAGGCGACTCCGTTGGGCGTGCAGTTTTTCGCCGATGCCAGCGCCGTGCGGAATGAGATCGAAGCATTTTTAGAGAGTATCATCGGGGCCGAACGTTTTCGCGTCCTCACCGCCTCGATGCAGGAATTAGCCGCAGCGGTGGCAACGGATGTCCAGATGGAAAGTCTGCCGGACTAGGAAATTAGTCCCCCCCGACTTCCCCACTTGCCGTTCACCCTATAAACTGATAGTGAGGTCAGGCTTTACACCATTGAAAGGAAACATCATGAAGAAATTTTTGGGCCTTCTTCTGATCTTGTGCGTGCTGGCGGGCGGTCAGCTTGCCGCCGCGCAAACCGCGATTGATGCGCGGGTCTTTATCCTCGAACCCGATCCGAATAATGACGGCAAAGTATATGTGCGTGATTCTACCGGGACCGAAGAAAATTTAGCGGTTTTCCCCGCGGGGAT
>DATAMF010000001.1:0-4962 GCA_036260665.1 Aggregatilineaceae bacterium
GAAAAATTACCTCACGGGCGGGCCGCAAAGGGCGGGTTACGGAGGCTGATAAGCGAATCTTCGTACAGGAAGATTTCGAGCGGCCTCCTAAACCACGCCCCTACACCTCGTTCGCAGGCCCTGACTGTTTGGCGACTGCTGGGCAAATAGCAGGGCGAATTACCATTCATACGCATTAAGCTAAGGAATTTTAGGGCTTGTCAGCCGAAGATTGACGATCAGCCCCTCTCCTAAATCCTCTCCCCATTGCATGGAGAAAGGACTTGTCGCCTCTCCTCTTTCTCTGCCCAGCGGGGAAAGAGGCCGGGAGATAGGGGCTTTTTGAGAGAAAAAACTCTTAGCTTAATGTCTATGAATTACCATTCGCCCAATAGGCGGCAAGATAAGGAATAAACGGGATGGGTTGCGAGTGTAGGCCCTCATCCCCTGCCCCTTCCCCCACGTAGAAAGCCGGGGGGAAGGGAGAAACGATCTTAGAAAAAAGCGAACTAACCGTTTAAGTTGACGCGAATAGGACGAATTGCCATTCGCCCCTACGGGAAAGGGCGGCGTTATTTGTCCGACTCTTGCATGAATACAAAAGCCACATTCAGCTTCATGTTGGAGGCCCCTCTCTAGCCCTCCCCCGTGTCTGCTGCGCATCTTTCAGGGAGAGGGAACCCGCTATGGTTCAGTATAGCACAAGGGTGCGGGGCAAAATACTCCCTTAAAGTTGAGAGGGTGTTTAAAAACTATATTGAACTGCTAAAATAGAAGAATGAGCGACAGAAAAGCCTATCCAAGTGACTTGAGTGACGGTGCATGGGCACGGCTTGAACCCTTGCTGCCCGTGCAGAAAACAGGACGCCCTCGTCTCTACCCGCAGCGCGAAATGCTGAATGCGATCTTTTACCTGCTACGGACGGGATGCAGTTGGCGCAGTCTGCCGCATGACCTCCCGCCCTGGGAAGCGGTCTACGCCTACTTTCGGAAGCTCAGCGCGAGCGGTGTGTGGGTGCAGATCAATGATCGCCTGCGGGAGCAGGCGCGAGTGAAAGAAGGGCGTGAAGCCGACCCGAGTACGATTATCGTGGACAGCCAATCGGTCAAGACGACGGAAAAGGGGGGCCTCGTGGCTACGACGGCTACAAACGGGTCAAAGGACGCAAGCGCCAGATTGCCGTGGACAGTCGCGGTTCGCTCGTCCGTGCCCTAGTCCATCCCGCGAACCAGAGCGACAAGATTGCCATTGAATGGTTGTTGGCGCGGATTCCCTATACTGCCCGCTGGGCGCGCGTCATTGTCGATTCCGGCTATGAAACTCCCGTTATGACGGCGCGTTGTCACGATCTCTTCGATATCGAGTATGTTGTGGTTCCTCACTTGACGGGTTCTGGGTTTCAAGTCCAGCCCTTACGCTGGGTTGTCGAACGCTCCTTCGCTTGGTTTGGTCGTTTTCGCCGTCTGTCCAAAGATTATGAGGCTTCGCCTCTCACGACAGAGGCCTTTCTTTATCTCGCTTCGCTCCATCGGCTCGCTTATCGCTTAGCTTAACAGGAGTTTTTAAACACCCTCTGAACCTTAAGGGTGAATTTTGAGGGAAGGATTTTTGACTTTGAGGGGAAACATTATCAAAACATTGACAATTGACTACTGGAAGGGGGCGGCGGCGGATCAGTGGGTTGATCATCCTCGGCGGGCACAGCGTCTATGGGTGATGCATCGGTGAATGTTGTGTCGGCGGGCGGCTGCGGTTCTGATTGGGGCGCGGCGGCGGGTGGGACAGCCTGATCGACAACCACGGCGTGGGCGGGTTCGGCAGATTCGGCGGATTCTTCGGCGGGCGCGAGATCGGGTTCGGGTTCGGGGATATAACCCAGTGCTTCGCGGCGCAGTTCCAACAGTTCATCTTCGCCCATGCCTGTTTGCAGCAGCACATGGCGCAGGGTTTGTTCGGTGAGGGTATCCTGGGAACGGATCACATAGCGATAGTGGGCGCGGAGACAATCTCGCCATTCGTTGGAAAAAATGCTGCGGTTTTCGCCCATAATATCCTCAGTAAATAAATCAGGGGGCGCAGCGGTTTTGCGAAGCGCCCCTATACCCATAGATTCTAGTCGGTTTGGAACGGGATATCCAGCCAGGAGCCAATGCTGCCGCCGTTTTGATCGATGATATCGCTGGTGTGGAACCCCTTATCGTCCATGTGATACATGCTCACGCGGAGGGTGGTCACATCCGCCGGAATGGTGAGATCGATCCAGGTGTAAACACGATCTCCGGCGCACCAGTAAAAACCGGGCCAGAAGTCGATATCCTGCTGGGCCAGCGTGTCACCCGCCGCATTCAGGAGCCGGGCGGAATAACGCTGTAGTTTCAGGTCCGGGCGGGGGCCGGGCAACGTCCATTCAAAAACGATGCGGCTCTCCGTCAGGGCATACCCGGTCAAAGTGATTTCGTTCTTAAAACGCGCAGGCTGGGCCAGCGGAATGATTGGTGCGCCATTCCAGGCCAGCGGCTGATCAAATTTGCGGATGGTGTAACTGCCTTCGCCGGGGCGGAGCGGAACCTGAACCGGATCGGCAGCATACTGGTTAGCGGCTTCCGGGTTGGAGGGGGCGCTGGGTGGACTGATAACCGCGAAAGGATGATCGGGCAAGACGAGAATCCCCCCGGCAGTGGCGACGACCTCACGGACACACTCGGTGCGGCGGTAGAGCAAGGCTTTCCAGACAGCCTGCCCGCTGTCGTTGCTGTTGCCGCCGACGATCAACACATCGCGGTACGGCTCTATTTTGTCGCGCACATCCAGCAAATAATGAACGGGAGTCATATAGCCATTGGCCTGATAGTGATCGTCCACGTAGTTCAGCAGCGCTTGATACCACGCGCCCCACGTGAGCATCGCCACGCCACAGGCCGCGATCAAGACGCCTTTGAGCGCCCGGTTAGGCAGCCAGGAGGCCAGCCACGCAATGCCGATGCCGCACAGCAGGCAGAGCGGCGCAATGATCGGGATGAAATGATGCGGGAAGATGCCGACGCCTGTCCAGTCGGGGAGAAAAAAGGCCAGCGGGACAAGAATCCAGAAGGCCAGCAGCAGCGCATAAGGACGATAGGCCCGTTTGAGCCATATGGCGACAAAACCGATCCCCATGAGTCCCGCCAGGGCTTGCCAGACGCGGGTCGGTTCCGGGATCTGGTTGTAGACAGCGGATGGGTTGGCAACTTCGCTCCAATCCACCACATTTTGTCCGGTGGCGACGCGGGAAAAGACGACCAGGGTTTTATGCCGCAGATGCACCCCGTATTTGATACCGGCGCGCATCGTTTCAAGCCGATTGTTGGCTTCGGATGTCTGCTGTGTGGCAAGGCCAATCGCATAGGGAAGCAGCAGGAGTGCGGCAACAGCTACGCCGAGTGTCCCCGCCGCAAGGGTGCGCCGAGTTAAATTGCGCCGACCTAACCACAGCACCCAGAGGATCGCCGGAGCCATGAGCCACCCGGCATGATGCGTCTGCATTCCGATGATCAGCACCGGAGGACAGGCGATCTGCGCCCAGCGTTTGCCCTCGACAAATCCGATCAGTTCCAGAAGGATGCCGCCGATGAGAAAGGGTGAGGCAACCGTCGGAACCCAAATGTGGCGGCTGTAATTGATGGCGTAGGGATGCAGGGCATAGGCTAGCCCTGCCATCACTCCCACCAGCGGGCTGAAGTAACGATGACCGATCAGCCACAGCAGGCCGACGCCGATCACATTCAGAAAGACATTAAACCAGGTCGCCACGATGGGATTATCGGAGATGGCATAGGGGGGAGCCAGCAGATAAACGGCCCAGGGCGAATGGTGGACGCCTGCCGAGGATTCGGGGCCAATGGTGGGAATCCCTTTGCCCGCCAGCATATCCAGGGCCTGGACTGACTGCGATCCCTGGTCATAGGCAAAATGAACATCGCGGCCTAAATCGCTCAGGCGCATCACAGCAGCAATGAGCATGATCAGGGCGGCGACGACACAATCACGACGGCGGATCGGATGAAAGACCATTTATTTTTTCCCAGAAGGACGCACTCTAAGCGGTAAAAATATGCCGGGTTATTGTACTGGGGCAAGGGGATTTGAGCCAACCAGGAATCTTCCCCGGTGTCGTGCAAAAAGCAGGCGAAGAGGATCAGAAGTTGAGGATCATCGAGCCACACCTCATCCCGGCTGAACGCAAAAAAGCGTGTGTTCAGCCACCCTTCCTCCGTCCGAACAAGTTCGGTTGCAAACGGAGGGAAGAGAAAGCGGGCGGCTCCTCATCCCGGCTGAACGCGGAAAAGCATACGTTCAGCCACCCTGTCCCCCGCCCGAACAAGTTCGGTTTGCAAGCGGAGGGAAGGGGAAATGCATGTCTCGGCGCTTAAGTTGACGCGAATCGGCGGGTTTGTTAACCCGCCAAAGCACGAAAAACGAATTTATTCGGCGGCGGAGTCGGGAGCAACCCAGTCGGGGGCGGCCCAGTCGGGATACTCACCTTCGATGCGGAGCATCCCTTCGCGCAGGAGCCGCTGCACGGTGCTGCGCGGCAGATGGGCGAGTGTCTCCTGTGAACCAAAACGGGTATAAATGATGGCGTTAGCTGTCCACTTTACGAACTGAACTTCCATTCCACCTAACCAAACTCGCGTTGGCTTGCTGGCAGCCCCACTATACAAATCGGTAAAATACTGATCGCTCATACGCACCTTCCCCACAAATTAGCGCCAAAGCGCACTTAGAAAGCCCATTCCCCCGCCGAACAGGACTAACCACACCGAACTCAGTTTAAAGCGAAACAACATTCCCGCAGCGATGAGACCGATCAGAATTGTGAACCAATCGATATACGCGGCGCGGGCTAAGTCCCAAGTTACCGCTGCGATTAAGCCCAGCGCGGCAACATTAACCCCATCTAAAAAACTCCCCGCCCAGGCCGAATGACGGATGCGCGGGATGAT
>DATAMF010000007.1:0-10663 GCA_036260665.1 Aggregatilineaceae bacterium
TGCCCGATGCCAGTATCAAACGGCTGCCGGAATTGATTGATGTGTTGGATGGCTGGCAATGACAAAAACAGATGATCCGCTCGACCATTTGCCCGGTATGCCCAAACGCCCCTCGGAAGTCGTGCTTCCGCGCCGGATTCCAGTCTGGTTGATATTGACTGTCGTCCTGGTTGTGTTTGGGGCGGCGGGTGTGCTGTGGTACTTTTTCTGGCCGCTGGATGCGCCTGTTCCAGAGGGTGTCAAGACACATTATGCCAACCTGGAAAGAGGCACAACGGAAGAAGGCTTTCCCCGGCTGGGATCGGCTGATGCGCCTGTTCTAATTGAGGATTTTTCAAGTTACGCCTGCCCCCACTGCCGTAATTTTCATGAAGAGCGGTTGGATGATCTGTTGGATGAAATCGCGGCGGGAGATGTCCAGTTTGTGTTGATCCCGATTACCACCATTGGCCCTGGCGCAGAAAACGCGGCGGAAGCAGCGATGTGTGCGGGAGAACAAGAGATGTTCTGGGAAATGAGTGATGCCCTATTCGACTGGCAGGAGCGCTATACCCTGCGGGCCTTTGATGGGCGGCGGCTGGAAAAAGGCGCAGAAAATTTAGGATTAGACATCACGGCCTTCGCGGAATGTATGGAACAGCAAAATCCAGTACTGGAGCGCGCGTTGACGACGTTCCGCCAGCGGGGATTGAAGGGCACCCCGACATTTTTTATTAATGGCTCAGAATTAGCCAATTTTGCCCAATTAGAGAATTTGAGCAACCTGGCAGACCAACTGCGTAAAGAGGAATAATGACCGATATTGTTGTGGATGCGCACCTCGATGTAGCCTGGAATTATTTGAATCATGGGCGCGAATTCACACGCAGCGCGTGGGATAAACGCCGCCGCGAGACCGACCCGGTCCTGTTGGCGCACTATGGCTATTCGATGGTGGGCCTGCCCGAACTGCTGCTGGGGCGGGTTGCGGTGTTTGGGGCGGCGATCTTCACCTCGCCCGCTGCGCATGTGATGTATCCTGACGAGCGTATTTTTTATAAAACGCCGGATGAAGCGTATCGTCAGGGTAAGCGGCAGATGGATTATTACCATCAACTGGCCGACGAAAACGAACATATCCGACTGATCCAATCGAAAGCTGATCTGGATGCAGTGTTAGCCACCTGGGCAGAGGGTACCCAGTTGTCCGATCACCGGGTCGGAATGATGCTGCTGCTCGAAGGGGCTGATCCGATTCTGGAACCCGCGCAAGTCGAAGAATGGTACGCGGCGGGACTGCGTATCATCGGCCCGGCGTGGAGCCAGACGCGCTACAGCGGCGGGACACTGGCAGTAGGGCCGCTGACCGACCTGGGACGCGAACTGCTTGAGGTGATGATGTCCTTCGGGATGATTCTCGATCTGGCGCATATGGCCCCCGAAGCGGCGTTTGAGGCGCTGGATCGGTATGAAGGGCCGCTGGTTGCCAGCCACGCCAACCCGCTTCGCTTCCGCAAAGATCGCCCGGATCGTAATCTGTCGGATGATCTCATGCGCGGCATTGCAGAACGGGATGGGGTGATCGGCATTGTCCCCTTCAACTTATTTTTGGTGCAGGGTTGGACTAGAGGGGATCGCCGCGACGTGACCTCGATGGAGACGGTGATCGCGGCGATTGATCATGTCTGTCAGGTGACGGGCAGCGCCCGGCATGTGGGGATTGGGAGCGACTTTGACGGCGGATTTGGCAGCGAATCGGTGCCGATGGGGTTTGAAACATCAGCCGATCTGCTCCAGATTGGGCGGGCGTTGGCGGCGAAGGGATATGCGCCGGACGATGTATCGGCTATACTGAGCGGGAATTTTCTGCGCGTACTGCGGGCGGGACTGCCCGACAAGTGAGCCTATGGAACGCTACGTACAGGTTAGTATTACCATCAGTGTGTTGGGCATTGTCATTGCGCTGATTGGGTTGTTCCCCGGCATTGTTGGGCTGAACACTACCGAAGGGGTGGGTGTCTTGCAGGTGTTGGTCCTGCTGTTGGGCTTCACGCTACTGTTCAGCGGCGCGTATATTTTTGCACGGCAGGCTTTTTACCCCGGCCAGCCGAATACCTTAGCACAGGATATTGGCATTCGCCTGACACTGACCGGGCTGTTGATCGCAGCAGCGGCGGGATTAGCGGATGTGCTCGGCTTTGGAAGCCACCCACCGACCGCCACTGAACGGCCTTTGCTCGGTAACTTGCAGGCGGTGGTGTTGATCGGCGGGCTGGTGCTTGCGTCGGCTGGAATCGTGGTGTTCGCGCTGCTCGGTCCTTCCGCCAAGGAAGGAAAAAGGGGGGAACCAGGCGAAACGCCGCTTCCCTCAGATGATCAGCCGCTTGATGTCGCGCCAGATTAAGTCTGCTGTGCCGAGATCGTTTTTCCTTGCTGCCAGGGCTTGATCAGGGTGTAGAACACGGCACTGCCAAAGATGATCACGTCCAACACAATCCACAACAGCGCCCAGAACGCCGCTACGCCACCGTATTCATTCGCCATCGAGGCCGCATCGTTGTGCGGCATCATCGAGCGGGGCATCGTCACAATCCGCAGCAAAACCCATGAGTCGGTAATGGCGTGCAGGCCGGTTATAAACGCCAGAAAATACAGTGTGACCAGCACCATATCCCGCCGCGCCCGGAAACCGAGATAGACAAGCAACAGGGCGCTGGCAAGGCCCACAATCACCGTAAGCGCGTTGTTTTCTCCCGTAAAGACCATCAGCAGCAGTCCACTTAGCGCCAGCACGCCAAACCCGGCATAACGCCCATTATCGGTCTGTTGTGTAAGGATTAGATAGAGCGCGCCCATGATCACAACGGCCAGGATGATCATTTCGAACAAGCCCAGATTCGAGAGGCGAACTCCCGAATACAGCAGCGTCAGGATGCCAATCAGAAAACCCAGCCCGATCGCAATCGTGCCCGGTTTACGCGAGCGGTTAGCAAGGAACAGCAGCACCGCGCCAAAGATGGCTGTACCAAGATAGCCCGCCGGGATGATCAAAAAGCGCCAGCCGCCGGACGTAAGGGCCAGCCCTGCGCCGCTGCTCTCGACGCGGAATCCGCCAAAATCGCCGCCGGTAAGCACGGCTGTGGTGCCGTGCCCCAATTCGTGAATCATCGTGACAAACAGACGCAAGGGATAAGTCAGGAAAGCTAATCCGTGCATCTGCCACAGGACCAACGCAATCACAAATGCGATGACCGCCAGCGTCAAATCGCGGCGGGGACTCGTGTCCACTTGATCAGCCATAGCTACACCTCGTAACAGACGCTACAATAATGCGCCGCTCTTAACCAGCGAAAGGATAACCGATGACTACTCCTGCAAGCGAAGCAATCCGGTTTGGAACGGTGGGCGCACCCCAAACCACTCCTAAGCCCTCTACGCCTGCCGCTATTGAGTATATCCGGCTGTTGGGCATGGATCATCTGGAAATCGCCTGGGTGCAAAGCGTGCGCGTGTCGGATGAATCGTGCAGCCAGATCGCGACTACCGCGCTTAAACATCGCGTGACGCTCAGCGTTCATGCACCTTATTATATTAATCTGAACAGCCAGACCAGTGACTTGATGCAAAAAAGCGACGAACGGCTGCTGGCTGCTGCGCGTAAAGGTTGGGCTGCTGGAGCGCGCGATATTGTGTTTCATCCAGGATCATACCACAATCAACCGCCTGAACATGTGTACGAACGAGCGAAAGAGAAGTTGCTCGAAATCCGGGAGATTCTGAAGGCTGAAGGTAATGGTGTCACACTGCGCCCGGAAACGATGGGCAAATCGGCCATGTTTGGCGCGCTGGATGAGGTGATCCAGTTAAGCCGCGATATTCCAGGCGTGCTGCCCTGCATCGATTTTGCGCACCTGCATGCCCGCGCCGGAGATGGCACGATGAACAGCTATGAGGAATTCGCGGCAGTATTCGAGGCGGTCAAAACACAGCTTGGACAGGAAGCGCTGGAAAAAATCCATATTCACCTGTCGGGCATTGCGTACAGCGCCAAAGGGGAGCGCCACCATCTGCCGCTGAATGAGGCGGATCTGCGTTACCGGGAACTGCTGCAAGCGCTGGTGGATTATGGCGTGCGAGGGTCGATTGCGGTGGAAGCGCCGAATCCATTCCATGTGGCGGATGCATTGACCTTACAAGCTACCTATCGCCGCCTGGTCGATTCCGGGCAGGACGAGGGGAGCGGCGAGGAATCGTAGGGCAAGCGTTTGGTCTTCGCCGGGGAGAACGGTATTATAGGAACGGCTCAGGGCCGAAAAAAGAGTGAGGAGTGCCGCAATATGAAAGATAACTATGGAAGCCTGCGCCGCAAGACACGCGACTCAGGCTGGCAGTGGATGATGGTTGGCCTGGTCATAGGCGTGATGTCTGCGCTGGTGGTGTGTGTAGGACTCTATGCGATGGAAGAAATCCGTTTTCCATCGTTGGAAGATGCTGATAAGTCTGACGAAGGCGCTGAGGTTCAGATTGTGCCCAATGATACTGAAATCGCAGCGGCAGGGATGCAGCAGCAGACTGCGGTAGCACAGCAGGTCCAGGCGACGGTGGATGCGCTTGCAACGCTGAACGCGGGAACGCAAATTGCGGTTGTTCCTGCGGTGACCACCCCGGCCCCAGTCGCCGCCGAGCCGACTCTGACACCGACCAGTCTGCCCGATGTCAACCAAGTGCCGCAAACGACACCTAACCCGACTTCAGCAGCCGTGAGTGCGCCCCAGGTCACGCCCACACCGGGCACCGATACGGGAGCGCAGATGACAGCCCCGTTAACTGAGGAAACACCGATTGCTGACATTGGCACACCAATGGAGCCGTTAGGACTTCCCCAGGCGGCTGAAATTCCCGCCGAACTGAAAGACGTAGTTACCACGATGGTGAATGTGGACGGCGGAACTTTTATGATGGGCACGACCCAAGACGAGGCGCTTCAGGCTATGGATGAATGCGCGCTGTATGGCAAAACCTGCGACGACTTAAGCTGGGTGCAAGATTCCACACCGACTCACCAGATCACCGTGAATCCTTTCCAGATCGAATTGTACGAAGTAACGGTTGCCCAATATGTCGCTTTCTTAAATTGGATGGGGCCAAACAGCCACAAAACCGGCTGCCAGGGGAACCCCTGTGTGACGACGACCACCGAGCAGGAAGGAAGCTATATTTCGTTCGATGGCACTACCTATGCGGTCGCTAACCCCACCTTCTTTAACGATTTTCCCATCACGTTTGTGACATGGTACGGTGCGGCAGAATATTGCACTGCATTGAACCGCCGCCTGCCCACCGAGGCTGAATGGGAACGCGCCGCGCGTGGTCCTCAGAATTTCACCTATCCTTGGGGGTTCGCATTTGATCCGACACTCGCCAGTTCATCCATCACCGATCCCAAAGGCGCGGTAGCTGTGGACAGCTTCCCCACGGGAATCAGCCCGTATGGTGTTTATAACATGGCTGGTAATGTGGCAGAGTGGGTCAATGACTGGTATCAGTCCAATTATTACAGCGAATTAGCGCAAGCCCCGCAGACGAATCCGACTGGCCCGCTGGGTGGTACTGAAAAAGTGCTGCGTGGGGGCAGTTGGGACACGATTCCGCTGTTTTTGCGCTCAGTCCATCGGATGAGCGCTCTGCCATCGAATCCGACAGCATCCTATGGCTTCCGCTGTGCCGCCGATGCCTCGACCACTACGCCTATCCTATCGAATACGCCCACAGGCGGATCGGGTGGCGCGACACCGCTGCCGGGTGGCGCACCAACACTCCCTGCTGCACCGACGAATTTACCGGCACCAACGAATACACCGAGCGGCCCTACTCCTACACTTGCTGCCGAATAAAGTTCCATGAGGCCCTGTTATCGACGCAGGGCCTCACTTTATTTTAGGCTTCCTTGCGCTATAATTTGCCGACAGGCAAGGCTGCAATTAAGGACTCATTGCAATGAAATTAGCTATCGGTTCCGATCATGCGGGATTTCCTCTTAAAAAAATTCTAGTGGAATACCTTCAAGGGCATGAATTGATTGACGTCGGCGTGAACACAGCCGATACGGCGGTAGATTACCCCGATTTTGCCGAAGCGGTCTGCCGTAAAGTGCTGAATGGCGAGGCAGAGCGCGGCATTGTGGTCTGCGGAAGCGGAGTTGGGGCCTGTATCACGGCGAACAAAATCCCTGGTATCTACGCGAGCCTGTGTCATGACACCTATTCAGCTCACCAAGGCGTGGAGCACGACAACATGAATGTTATTTGCCTGGGAAGCCGGATTGTGGGTGCCGCGCTGGCGCAGGAAATTGTAGATGCTTTCATCGGAGCGCGCTTCGAGTCGGAGCAAGAGCGGCATATGCGGCGGCACCAAAAAGTATTGGCGATAGAACGGGCGGGGATCGCTCGTCACTAATGGTTCTTTGGGAGAGGTTTGAATGGCGGAGAATCGTTTAATTGAAGTCCGCAAATGTGGGCAAAGTATCTGGATGGATTTTATCCGGCGCAGCCTGATGACGTCGGGTAAATTGCAGAAACTGGTCCGGGATGGTGTGATGGGCATGACATCGAACCCAACCATCTTTGGTAAGGCAATTGGCGAGTCGAACGAATATGACAGCACCATTGGCGAGATGCTGGACCTTGATGCCACGCAGATTTACGAAGCGCTGGCGATAGAAGATATTCAGGCGGCTGCCGATGTGTTGTATGCGGTGTATGAGGGAACGCAGGGCGAAGACGGGTATGTCAGCCTGGAAGTGTCGCCGCTGCTGGCGTATGACACGGAAACCACGTTGAACGAAGCCCGGCGGCTTTTTGCGACAGTGAACCGCCCTAACGTGATGATCAAAATCCCCGGCACACCCGAAGGCCTTCCCGCCATTGAGGAAGCGCTGGCGGAGGGAATCAATATTAATGTCACGCTGCTGTTCGCAGTTGAGAATTACATTGAAGTCGCGGAACGTTATGTTCGCGCGCTTGAACGCCGCCTGGATGCTGGGCTGGATGTCTCGCAGATCGCATCCGTCGCCAGCTTTTTCCTGAGCCGGATCGATACGGTGGTAGATAATATTCTGGAAAGCAATATGCGCAGTGGGCGGATGCGTGGCGAGTTTACCCAGACGCAGCGGAGTTTGATGGGCAAAGCCGCAATTGCAAACGCTAAACTGGCCTATTTCCATTTTCAGGAACTCTTCAACAGCGAACGGTTTGCCCGGCTGCGTGAAGCTGGCGCACGCGTCCAGCGTCCGTTGTGGGCCAGTACCAGTACCAAGAATCCCAATCTGCCCGACACGTATTATGTGGATAACCTGATCGGTCCGTATACCGTCAATACACTGCCGCCGCAGACCGTTGATGCCTTTAAGGATCATGGCACTGTCGCGGAAACTATCACGCAAGCATTGGATGACTCGCGCACCGTCTTAAAGAAATTGGCCGAAGTTGGCGTTCGGATGGATAAGGTCACGCAGCAGCTTCAAAGTGATGGCGTGGAAGCCTTTGCAAACGACTACCGCCGCCTGATTGATGCGGTCGAGGGCAAGCGGCAGGTGCTGCTGACAGGTGTCATGGCGAAGCAGGATACGGTGATTGCCGCTTACGAATATGGAATTCGTGAGACGCTGGCACGCTTGGAAAAAGATCAGATTGTCGCGCGGATCTGGAGTAAAGACCCCTCCGTATGGAAACAGGAAGCCGCTCACCAGCAGTTGATCGCTGATCGGTTGGGCTGGCTGGATGTAGCACGTCCCGATCCAAGTTTCTACGAGCCGCTGTACGCGCTGCGTCAGGAAATCGAGACCCAGGGGTATACCCATGCCCTGCTACTCGGTATGGGTGGGAGCAGTCTGGCTGCCGAAGTGATGCGCCAGACGTTTGGCGTGCTGCCCGGCTTCCCCGATTTGATGGTGCTCGATACTACTGATCCCCAGGCCATCCGGCTGGCAACAGAAACGGTGGATCTCGATAAGACGCTGTTTATCGTGTCTACGAAATCTGGCGGGACGATTGAAACTTTCTCGCTTTATAAGTATTACTACAGCCTCGTAGAAGAAATGCATGGCACCCAAGCAGGCGATCAGTTCTGCGCCATCACGGATGCAGGATCAGCGCTTGAAACCAGCGCCCGTGAAAAGAACTTTAAGTATATCTTCCTCAATCCGGCAGATATTGGCGGGCGCTACAGTGTGTTGAGCTACTTCGGACTGGTCCCGGCGGCCATCATGGGCCTGGACCTCGACGCACTGCTATTGAGTGCGCAGCAGATGGCAACCGCCTGCGATCATAACGTCGCGCCAAGCAGCAACCCGGCAGCCTGGCTGGGCGTGCTGATGGGCTATCTGGCCCAGCATGGGCGCGATAAAGTATCCCTGATCGCGTCGGCGCAGATTGACAGCTTCGGGCTGTGGGCCGAACAGTTGATTGCCGAAAGTTCCGGCAAAGAAGGACGCGGGATCGTGCCGGTAGCGGGTGTGGTTCCCGACGATCCGCGCAACTTCGATGATGATCAGGTCTTTGTGTATCTGCGCCTGGATGGGCCGGAAAATGATCTGGATCGCAAGGTTGACAACCTGAAATTGGCGGGACATCCCGTGATGACACTGCATCTGACGGACGCCTATGATCTGGGCGGCGAATTCTTCCGTTGGGAGCTGGCAACCGCTATCGCCGGGCACCTGCAACAAATCAACCCGTTCGATCAGCCGAATGTGGGCGAGAGCAAAGACAACACGAAACGGCTGCTCAAAGTGCTCAAAGAGCGCGGCAGCTTGCCTGAAGACCAACCCGTGTTGGAAGAAGAGGGCCTGAAACTTTATGCCGATGCGAAAACTGCCGATACCCTGCGGCGTGTTGGTGAACAGCGCGGGTTTAATGACGGCGCGCTGATTAATCTGCTGTTGGCCCATATCTGTCTGGCAAGTTCAGGCGACTATATCGCGCTGATGGCCTATCTCGCGCCGACTGAGAACCATGATCGTCTGCTCGAAGCAGTCCGCGATGAACTGCGCCATGCGACGATGCGCGCTGTCACATTGGGCTACGGCCCGCGTTTTCTGCATTCCACCGGGCAGCTTCACAAAGGTGGAGCGAACAACGGCGTGTTTATCCAGATCACCGTTGAAAATAACGAGGAAATCCTGATCCCCGGTGAGCCGTATGACTTCATGACGCTGAAGCGCGCGCAGGCCCAGGGCGACCTGGAAGCGCTGCAATCGAAGAACCGGCGGGTGGTACGCTTCCATCTGCCCGAAGGCAGCGTTTCGGCAGGGCTGGAGCGCGTGCTGGACGCTATTAAAACGGCGGCGGCGAAAAAACGCGGCTGGTAATGAAATGAAAGTGACAGGGGCGTGTGTTCGCCCCTGTTTTTCATTAATGAGATGAACGCGCTTTGCCGTGATCGAGATACATTTCGAGAAGTTTGACCAGAATCGAAAGCGAGAGAGTCAACACCAGATAGGTCAGTGCCACCACGTTATACACCTGGAAAAACGTGAAGGTATTGGCCGCATACGTTTGTCCTCGGCGAGTTATATCCTGTACCCCTAACACTGATACCAGCGAACTTTCCTTCAGCATGGCAATAAAATCGTTGCCCAGCGGCGGCAGCACCACCCGGATCGCTTGGGGTAGCACGATCAGGCGCATCGTCTGCCAGCGCGTCATACCGAGACTGCGTGCCGCTTCGATCTGCCCAATGCCCACACTATCAATCCCCGCGCGGAAAATTTCGGAGAGAAAGGCACTATACGAGATTGCCAGGGCAATCATAGCCCGGTACAGGTTGTCAAAGTCGCGCGTGCGGTACGTGGCTAATCGCTCACCTAATCCGCGCAAGCTGACTTCGATGTCAATCACGGGCACCTGTATCGGGTTCTTGATCAGCCACTCACCGAAGTCATTACCCACGCCGATCAGTTGGGGAATCAGGGCCAGCGCCAGATAATATACCAGCACCAACGTGGGAATACCGCGCACAGCTTCGATAAATAAAGTTGAGATCTGGTAGACGATGAAATTCGATGAACGCCGCAGCAGCGCGAGAATCAGCCCCAGCACCAACGCCAGCGCATAGGCCATTACCGATACTTTGATAGAGACTTCAATTCCTTGTTTGACCGCTCTCCACACAATCGGATAGGGATGTGTATTCTGAACATTGTGGACGAACAGAAGAATCAAAACACCCAAAATGAGCAGCCACCAGGGTGCGCGGGAAAGTTTACGAATCAGATCATTGCGTTTTTGAGGATTAGGGCGGCTCGTTACCGTCATACAACTACCTTTGCTTCAAAAAGCTGGATAAACATGGTGGTGAATTGTAGCGCTTTTGGGGCAAAAAATAAGAGGGAGCCTGCGCTCCCTCTTGAGAGGTTTACTGGTCAGACAGTTGGAAGTCGATAAACCACTTGTAGTAGAGGAAATCAAGGAAACCATCTTCCTTCATACTGGCGATGGCTGCATTGAAGGGGGCGACGAGATCGCTGTCCTTGGTGAAGATGATGCCATAGGGGTCGTCGGAGATCGGTTCGCCCACGGTCTTCACCTGCTCACCACTGGCGCTCTTGAATCCGGCGGCGGCGGATGCATCGGCGGGCAGGGCATCGATGTCACCCACGATCAGAGCCTGTACCAGCGCCCCGAAT
>DATAMF010000019.1:0-6016 GCA_036260665.1 Aggregatilineaceae bacterium
AAAAACGCCGCCCAGCCGTACAATGAGATGATCCACTGATTAAAGGAAGTGTAATTTGGCCGGTCCACTCTTTTTAATCCGCCCCATGACCGAAGATGATATTGCCCGTCTAGTCGAAATTCGGCCCGGTTTTACCAGCCCCACCACGCTTGTTGTCGAAAAAACAGGCAGCGGTATCGAGGTCACGTGGCGGCTGGTGGAGCGTCTCCTGCCGCAGCCCTACGACAAGGGGCACGGCTACGACTTCGATCCCCAAGAGCGCGAACAAATCCGCGAGCGCTTCCGGCGCGGCGATGGGCTGCATCTGGTCGTGGAAGCCGAAGGGCGCATCGCCGGGATTCTGGATATAGTCCCGCAGGAATGGAATCACACCGTCTGGCTGTGGAATATCATGCTGGATGAAGCTATTCGCGGGCAGGGCGTAGGCCGGGCACTCTTTCAGCGCGGGGTGAAATGGGCGCGCAAACTCGGCTACCGGGCGCTCGTGCTGGAAACGCAAACCAACAACGTCCCGGCGTGCAAATTTTACGCGGCGCTGGGCTGTGAGATCGAAGGCATCCGCGATATGTACTACACCAACCGGGACATCGAGCGCGGCGAAGTCGCTATCTTTTGGAGCTATAAACTGACTTTATGATTCCAACACCGCCGCCGCCAGCGCTGTCACCAGTTCATCCGTCGCATCCGACGCGCCGGGGAGTGTGATGTAATCCAACAGCGGAGCCAGCGCGGCCAGATCAGACAGAATCGCGGCATAGGGTTGACTGCGTAAGAAGCTCACCATCTCGCGCCACAGTGGATAAGCCTGGGCGGGAGGCAGCAAACGTACCACTTCCACCGCCAAACGCCGCAATGCCCCGGCTCGCTGCTGCATATCGACAATCCCTAAACAGGCCTTGAGCGCCAAACGCAGCGCGTCCTGCTGGCGGTTTTGTGCATCACTTTGCCAATCGACATACGGGGCCAGGTGCGCAATCGCGCTGGCCCGGTCATAGTCATCTTCAACGGTGAGCGCTGTATTTAAAGCCTCATCCAGAATTTCATAACGCTGCGAGGTGTGCGGGATCAGTTCCAGCAGCGCGCTTACCCGCTGGTAACGATCCGGCACAGCGCGCGCCGCATCCAGGGCCGCATTCCGTAAGCGCTCCGGGTGGCGGGGCAGCAGCGCCGTCAGAACGTGCAACTTGTCATAGGGCGTGCCGATTTGCAGCGCCACTTCTGCCGCCTCGTCTACCAGTTCATCCGGCATGACGGGCGCAACCGCCGCCAGAATGCTGGCTTTGATATACGCCGGGGATGCCTGCGCCGCCATTGCGATCACGTCTTGAGTCGCCCGGTGACGGGGTTGTTCCGGCAGATACGGCAGCAGCGCGCTTAAGGCCGGAATCTGCGCCATCGGATCGAGGATGGTATACACATCAGCCAGCGCATCGGGCAGTTGCGCGGTGGTCACATGCGGCGCGAGAAAAACCAGCGCCCGCCCGCGTTCATCCTCAACCCGAATCGAACGGGTTGCGGTCAGCGCTTCGTGCAGCGCCCGCTGTTTGAGATCATCCGGCAAATGGGGAGCCAGATCGACCAGCGCCACGACGCGCTCATACCGTCCGCCAATGGACAGAGCCGCCGCCAGCGCATCCGCCAGGGCCTGGGCGCGGGCGGTGGGTGAAAGATAAGGTGCCAGCGCTGATAAAGCGGCGGCGCGCGCCTCCGATGTTTGAATTTCCTGCGCAATGCCAAATGCAGCTACATTGAGTTCATCGGACAGATTCGACGAGAGTTTGATCAATGCCAGGGCGCGATCTTCGTCGTTTTGAATATTTTTGATGGCTTGCAGCGCTTCGGCTAACAGTTCCGGCGAAAGATACGGGGCTAACGCCGCGAAAGCGCGCGCCCGATCATCATCGTCTTCAATCGAAAAAATGACTTTAATCGCTTGCTGTAAGCCTTCGGGGATATGATGTAACGGCCCCAATGCATCAATATGAGGCGCTAAGGCGATCAGCGCCCGCGTCCGGGCCTCGTCCCCGCTGAGTTCTTCAATCGCCTGGAGCGCTCCGGTGAGCGCCTGCCGCTGGAGTGAAGGCGAAAGATAGGGGATCATGCGCCCAAACAGCATCGTACGAGCTTCGGGCGTTTCGATCTCTGCGGCAACAGTCATCAGCCGGGTATGGAAGTCGGGCGGCAAATGCGGCGGCAGCACACCCAGCGCCGCCGCGCGCGCATGATCACTAGGGATGCAGCAGGAGGCCGTTTCAAACGCCGCCGATACCGCCTCATATTGTAATTCAGGCGGCAGTTTTTCGATCAAGGCTCCCAGGGCGCGCACCCGCGAAGCAGGATCGGTAATCGACTGGGCACCCGCTAAGACGCGCTGCTGAAAGGACGGCAGGGATCCCTCTTTGGACGGGACTTCCAGGTGCGGGGCCAGTGTCAACAGCGTATCGACCACGATCAGCGGGTCTACCGGACCACTGTCTAAGACGCGCTGCACCATCGACAGCGGGTCGGTGGCTAGACCGAGCTGGCCGAGGCGCGGAGCCATCCGCACCAGAATTTGCAGCCGCAGCGCCCGATCCGTCAGGGTATGGCTGCGCTCCCAAAGCTGCTGCAAGATGGCAGTGGGCAGATAACTCGCCAGATTCGCCAGCGCCAGCAGCGATAACGGATCGCTGGGCAGCGGTTCGCCCGTTTCAGCCAACGCCAACAGATGTTTGACCTGACGGCTGAGCATCGTGGGGCCAGCCAGCAGCGCCGATTCCAGCAAGCGCATCAAATCGGCCTGATCCGCTGCGTGCTCCTCTTCACTTGCCATAAATCGAGCTTCGGCAATCTGGTTTAAAACCAGGCGCAAATCGGCAGACTGGCGGAGTTCATGACTCAGCAGCATAAAAAAACGTGGGGCTTCGCGGGCTAACAGCGTGCGCGCCGCGCCCGGAATCGACGCAGCCCAATGTTCGATCACAATGCGATAGTCGGGCGATTGGTTGGGCAAAAAGAGCTTGAGCAGTTCACTCACCACGCGCGAGTCGGCTAACACCTGCCCATTCATCAAACCGGAAGCCAACGGCAGCGTATCCGGCGAGGTGTAACTGTCTATCGCCTGTTGAAGGGCGGCCCAATAGGCGCGCCGCACGGTATCGCCATGAAAAAGCTGATCGAAGGTGTCACCAGGGAAAAGCGCCGCCAATGCGCTGACAAACGCTTCAGCGGCATTCGCAAGCTGCTGTGTTACTCGTATGTTCTCTGATGCAGTCATGGCCTGCTCATTCTACTTGTTGATGCCTCCCACTATAACGCTCTCCCAGTCCAACGGCGATGACACCGCAGTCCTGAATTGAAAAACGCCCCGACCTGTGCCGGGGCATTTTGGGACTTCACTCCGTTCAGCCGCCTATTGGTCACTGGCCGGAACGGTGGTCACGTCGCCCTGCACCGGGCGGAACCACGTCGCATAGGACCAGCCGACCAACGGCCCATACTGAATTTTGTACCAGCGGCCATCCGTACTGCGCGCGAGCACCTGAACCCGTGTGCCCCACACCACTTTGTTGATTTTAGGATATTGGAAGCCAGGGCCACTGCGCACCCGCATATTGCCATACGCCTGGACGATCACGCCCGTCGTGGGGTCTGGTGCCGTGACCATACCCGATCCGTCGGTATAAGGCAGTGAATCGAACGTCCCTTCCACGATCTGAATCCAGGGCGCATAGGCCCAGCCGAGCAGCCCGTTATAGTTCACGTTATACCAGGCATGCCCCTGATCACGTCCCAGAATCGGCACCACCGTGCCCCACGGCATCAACCCGATCCGGGTGCCGCCGCGACTGGGCGCATTCCGAATGATCAGATTGCCTAACACCTTGCCGCGAACATTCGTCGGCGCAGGCACAGCGGTTGGCCCGGATGGGACCGCAGTCCCCGTGCCACCGCCCACAACAGGCACCCGGCTGAGATCACCCGACAGGCTGACATACTGCGCCATCACCCATCCTAATTGGCCGTTCACCAACAGTTGCAGCCATTTATCATCGGATGTCTTGCCCGTAACCGGGTAGCTCTGGCCTTTTTTCAGTTGGGTGATCACGCTGGCGGTGGTATCCGGCGCTGAGCGGAAATTCAGCACATTCGCCGTGACCGTCGCGATCACGCCGGTTTGAGCCGGAGTTCCGGTGACGCCGGGCACGGGTGTCCCGCTGGTTGTGCCGCCCGACCCATCGGGATTCAACACCGGATTTTGGGCGTTAGGCGGCGTCCAGGTGAGAAAGACGAACGCATCCACCGACTGCTCGCGGTATTCCAGTTTGAGCGTATGCGGCCCTTCCAGCAGCGTCACTTCGACCTGATGCGTTTGGGATGCGCCATAATCGCCCCACTTATCCAAAAGCAGCGTCGAGTCGACATAAAAGCGGAAGTTATCGTCCGCCTTCATATAAAACTGGTAGACCCCTTTGGGCAGATCCGTCGGCACATTGAGCGAACGAGTAAACCGGGCCGAGAAATTATCGACCGGCACCGATCCGCCGGGGCTGCCCTGCCCCCAGTTCTGATTCAAGCCGCTGGCCGGATAGGTGGTGGTAAAAACCGCCGTCCCCGTTAGATCCAGGTTGTTGAAAAATTCAGCATACCAGGGCACGCCGGTGGTGGTGGTAGCCGCGCCCCCACCGCCCGTCAAGGCCCAGGTCAGATTGATCTGAGCAGCGCCCGTCACTTCTTTAAAATCGACGGTGACGGCATGATTGGCATCCGACGAAAAACTGATGCTCCCATTCACCGTGTGCAGGCCGCCGCCGCCCCAGTCGTTGATCACGGCAATCGAATTATCGATCTGCACCACGATGCCATCATCCACCGACGCGGTGAAAGTATAATTGCCGGTTGGAAAAAAGACGGATGTGGTAAACCGGATAGCGAAATTATCGGCAGGCCCACCGGAACAGGATACCCCCGAAATTGTATCCGGTGCATTGGCCCAGGAAAAAGCAATCGCACCCGAATAAGCCCCCGAACAAACGGCTGCGCCGCTGGGCGGGTAAGTGATGCTGTTAAAAACCTGTACCGTCCACGATGCGGTTTGCGCTTCGTACTCGCCCCGGGTGGGCGACGCGATCCATAGTCCCCCAAGCAAGGCCACCACCAGGGCGGCGACTATGAAGCTGCGAAATAGAGTTTTCATGGAATAATACCTCGCTGAACGCGCTTCATTCAATGCTGATGATTATCTCATACCTGACCAAGTAACTAATAGGAGTATGATTTTGTCTTTATCTTAACACGAATTATTGAAAGATGCTGTGTGCCAAGAGTACTGTTGCAGATAATTGCAGAGGCAAAAAAATCCTGGGTAGCGCTTGTTGTTACCCAGGATAAACAGGCTGAACGTTAACCTTATTCGTACTTATGCAGCATGGTGATCAGGTCACTGGTGCTGATCGGCTTGGGCAGATAGTCATCGCAGCCAGCCGCAATAAATCGTTCACGGTCCCCGCGCATCGCATTGGCGGTCAGCGCGATAATGGGAATGTGAGCGGTTGCGGTTTGGGCTTTGATCCGTTGGGTTGCTTCTACGCCGTCAATACCGGGCAAGCTGATATCCATTAGAATCAGATCGGGCACCTCTTTACTCGCCACCTCAACCCCGGTCAGTCCGTCGTCCGCTTCCAATACATCATAGCCTTTAGCTGTCAAAATTTTGCGGACCAGCCGTTTGTTTTGAAAATTATCCTCAACATACAGGATTCGTTTTGCCATAATCAGGTGCTCCAGATCATTTGACAGCGGCACAAAAGCCAGACATGCATTAATCTTCACTCAGCGTTTCATTGACGTAATCCACCAGCGCCTGTCGATCCAGATTCGCTTTTTCGAACAGCGAGATGATTTTACCCAACAACCGCTCGCGCTCGGCAGCACGAATATCTTTGGCCGTTAGCACGACAATGGGAATCTGGCGTGTGGTTTCATCGTTTTTCAGGCGCTCAACCAGTGTTTCGCCGGGCGTATCTGGTAAAATTAA
>DATAMF010000020.1:0-2444 GCA_036260665.1 Aggregatilineaceae bacterium
GATATGCAAATCCACTGCGAAAACTGCGACACCTTGATTCCGGCCTCGAATATCAATATTCAGGACAAACTGGCGGTGTGTCCGGCGTGTAACACGGTGTTTTCGTTCAGCGAGACGGTGCAACGGCGGGCGAAGCTGCGCAAAATGAAACGGCCCAGCGGTATGAGCGTTGATGAGCAGGATGACCGGCTGGAGATTCGCTTTTTCTGGCGCAAAATTTTGAAATGGGGCGAACACTGGTTTACAGGCCTGATGATCGCGCTGACGGTGCTGTTGGGAACACCAGCCATCTCGACGCTGAGTGACGTTGATTCTGTGATGCAGGGGGTGGTGGGAATCGCGCTGTTGGTGGGTGCATTGGCTGGGTTGTTCATGACGCTGCTGGTATTGATCAATCAGGTGCGGATTGTGGTGGATGAGAGCGGCGTATCGGTTGAAAATAAGCCGCTGCCTATCGGGACGCACCAGATTGATCGGGATGAGATTGTGCGCGTGAGTTGTGAGGTCGCGGGCTATAATAAGGACGATCCCAGCAGCGAATTTGTCGATTATAATGTCAAGGTGGAGTGTCGTGATGGGCACGAGGTGACGCTCACGACGCTGCGCCGCGCCGCCGCGATATACGTCGCGCAGATGGTGGAGAATTATCTGGATATGGTGCCAGCCGAACCACTCGAAGCTGAATCCAGCGAAGAGGAACCGTTCGAAGTGCTTGAGGAAGTGGCGCGCCATGCGCAGTTGTGACGGGCGTTTGTTGCAGAACTGAACTGCCTGCGGTAGCGTTGGCAGGGTGATTTTTGTGTCATTGAAGGTTGCCTTATGCACATCCACTGTGAAAACTGCAATACGCCGATTCCCGCCGCGAATATCAATATTCAAGACAAAATCGCGGTGTGTCCGAGTTGTAATACGGTGTTTTCGTTTAGCCTGCAACGCAAAGCCAAACAACGCAAAGTGAAAAAGCCGCCTGAAGTGACTATCCATGAGGGGGACAGCGGCGCAGAGATGATCCTGCTGTGGCGGCATATGCTCAAACCAGCGGAATATTGGATTCTCGGTATTTTCGTCTTGCTCGGTGTTGTGTTTGGGGCTGTCGCTGGGTCGGCTTTGGCGGATGTCCAGTCGTTTATGCAGGGACTATTCGGCGGGATGTTTCTGTTGGGGGCGCTGGGATGTCTCTATTTGATTGTGAGCACGCTGCTGAATCAGGTGCGGGTGACGGTGGATGACGAAACGATCCGCGTGAAACATGGACCTCTGCCGCTGGGGATTAACCGTCAAGTGGCGCGGGAAGAAGTGATACACATTCACTGTGATGTAGGGAATAATCACCGGAATGTGGAGAGGGGAAGCGAGATGGCGTATTACAACGTCAAAGCAGAATGCCGGGATGGGCGCGCTGTGTCGCTGGCGACGCTGCACCGCGATGCGGCGTTTTATGTGGCACAGGTGATCGAAAATTATCTTGTGCCTGAGTTTGTAGAGGAAGCGGAAGAAGTTCCGAACGACGATCTGTTGGTTGAGATCGATGCGGCAGCAACAATAACAGCAGTAAATAAAGCAATCAAATAACAGCAGTGGGCAGTTTATTTGCCCACCGCTGTTTTATTTCAAACGGCTGGCTTTATTCACCGGCCCAGGTTGAACTCCACGACGAATCGCCACCAAATGACATGGTGTTTCCGCAGAAGCTCACGCTATAGGTGCCAGAGATACTTTCGCTGCTGTCGAAGCGGCCATCAAACCCGCCGATGAAGATCTGCGCGCCATCGGTTGCCGTGATGCTCACCCGCAGTGACCCGCTGGCCGTTACATGACCATCGGGGTTATCAAAACTGGCATCACAGTAGGAGCCGCCAAACGGTACCGACATATCTAACTGGGTGATCTCGCCATCCACGTTGAGCGTGAAGGAGATGTAGTCGCCTTCCCAGCGGCCTGCTTTCGGCTCTCCACCGGGGATCGGTTCGGGTGTGATTTCGGGAATGGTTTCGCCCTCTTTGGGGATACCCCACAGCCGGATCGTGGCGTCTTCGAGCCAGACCAGGAGCAGGGTATGATCAGGGGTGAGCCGGACAGACGAGACGTAATCGTCGGTGGTGAAGGAATGAACCTCTTCGCCCGTCGCTGCATTGCGGAGGACCACCTGATCCTGATCGGTGGCAAATAAAAATTGGCTGTCGTCACTGAACTGGCTCCACAAGCCCGCGAACTGGTAGATTTCTTCGCCGGTTGCCACATCCCAGACATGAACGATATTCGCAAAACCACCGGTTCGCAGCAGTTTGCCATCGGGGCTGAAACTGATGTTATAGACGTAATCGGTGTGGGTCAGTTCGAAGAGCATTTCGCCCGTTGCCATATTCCAGAGGCGTATATTATTGTCGTCGTTGGCGGTGGTGGCAGCGACCTGACCATCCGCACTGAGGGTGATGGAGCCGATT
>DATAMF010000023.1:0-1555 GCA_036260665.1 Aggregatilineaceae bacterium
GGTCGACCTGATTCAGCGTGGCCGCGAATAACATATAGGCATTATTGCGCGCCGCCGCCTGGACTGCCGCTTCCAAAACGGTATCCGAATTGGGGCAGACTGCCAGCAGGGTCAGGTGGATGCCCTGCTGGTGGAGATAGATGATACGCTCGATGATGGATCGGATCGCAGCCATAAAAAATCATTGCTCCGCATAAGACTCGAACCATTTTTCCACCGCAGCCGGTGGGGTGTAAAAATCAGTCCAGGGGCGCGCGTACTGATCGGCTATCGCGGTGAGCCGCTGCAAGCGCTCGGTTCCGGTGGTGGTGAGAAAAGCCTGTCGTTCGGCAGCGTTCATGCTCACCGACTCTTTCCAGATCGCTCGTCCGCCCAAAAAGCCGCTGGCACCCGACTGACAGGCGATCTGCACCTGCTGTTCAAAGGTCGCAAAGTCAACACCTGCGCTCAGGATTACCCAGGGAACGGCGGAAACAGCGCTCACTTCTTCGCAGGCCGCGCGCCATGCCCCCCTGATCCGCGTTATAGGCGGCATCGATGGGGAATTCCAGTTTGAGGACATCGGCCCCGGTACGGCTCAAGCGGCGTGCTGTTTCGCGTACAACGGTGAGCGTTGTGGCGGCGAAGGCTTCGCTTTTCCGGTTAATGGAGGCATCCAGGCTGTAAGCCAACGGCTCAACAAAAAGCGGCAAATCGTGGCGGTGGCATTCGTCGGCCACCTGCGCGATCAGCGCTTCGATCTCTTCGGCTAAGGGGCCGGAATCGGGATGGTAGTAGATCAACAGCTTGCCCGCTGACGCGCCCATCTGCCGGATTTTGCTCACGGTCCAACCGGGGATGAAGGCGGTCCGGCGGTAGGTGGCGTCGCCGCTGTAGCCGGTTTCTTCAATGCACATCAACAGCCCGCTGTGTTTGACACCAAGCAGGGCCGCCTTGAAGCCATATTCAGGATCGAGCAGAACCGCGCTGGTATGCGGGGCCAGCACTTTGACGACTTCATATTTGATCTGAACGGCATCGTCATAGGTGGACCCGGCGGGCAGCAGTTGGCGGTAGTTGCCGCGTTGATCAAAAGCCATCACCGTGAAAACCTGCTGGCTGGTGCTGGTCGTGACCAGTCCGCGCCAACGTCCGGGAGTGAGAGGGGTGTTCATCTTAAAAACTATCTCCTATTATTGTGGATAAACGCGCAGCATCACGGCTTCGTGGGCCAGAACGTTGACCGAATAACTTTTTTCGAACAGCCCTTGATCGGCATGTTCCCATAGATTGCGCACCTGCGCGGCAGTCCAATCCACTTGCAGATCGGCTTGCCAGTTCACGGTCATGAGATGGTCGGCGGTGCTGCGATTAAGCAGGGCGATGCCCCAGCTTCCGTCGGCTAAGGGCTTGGCGAAAATCTGATAGTCGCCATCATTGCGCACGCGGGACGCCTGGATGCCGAGACTGTCCTGATTCAACGCGATGACTTCGGTGTTGGTGAGGGTTTGCCGGGTGTAGTCGTCCATGTTACGCACATCGGTTCCAGCCAGCAGCGGCGAGGCCAGAATCGCCC
>DATAMF010000040.1:0-4219 GCA_036260665.1 Aggregatilineaceae bacterium
CCATGTGGTCTCAGCCTATGAAATCAACATCAATGGATTATCCCTGGCGACTCGTATCGGGGATGTGTATGTCTATCGCAATACGCGCGTTCCAGAGGTCACCTTGGCCTGGGATGGTCCGAATCGTGTCACCGTGCACACCAACGAAACGCTGGCAAGCCCTGTGTATGCTGTGGCGGCGGGGCGCTGGTTGGATCACAACGAAAAACCGGGGCTTTCTGGTACAGTAAACGGTCAGCAGTATACCTATTCCGCCTCCGAAGTTTGGATCAGTGTGCTGGTGGGCGGGATTCTGAGCGCACTGGCGGGATTCATGGGATGGAGGGTTCGCCATGAAAATCACCCGGCGTGAATGGCAGCTCGTGACCGTGTTTGCCATGCTGGTGATGCTGATCACCACCATTCCCTATGGTGTTGGTTGTTTATCCCAAAATGAGGATTGGCAGTTCGGCGGCTTTTTGTTCGGCGCGGATGATGGTTACAGTTATCTCGCTAAGATGCGTTTAGGCGTGCAGGGCGAGTGGTTGTTCACCCTGCGTTACAGTTCAGAGCCGCACGACGGAGCCCTGCTGTTTTTGCCCTATCTCCTGCTCGGCAAAATTGCTGGATGGTTTGCCAGCGGCCCAAACTTGTTTTCCGCGATGGTGATCGTCTTTCACGCCGCACGGATTCTCTTCGGCCTGCTGCTGATTCTGGTGTACTACCGTTTTATCGCGGAATTTATCCATGTGCCGCGTTTGCGGATGTTGGCAATGGTGCTGATGACTTTGGGCGGCGGTTTAGGCTGGCTGTTGAGTATCATCGGGTTGGGCCACTGGCTGGATTCACTTCCGGTCGATTTTATTGTGCCGGAAGGCTACAGCTTTTTGATCCTGTTTGGCTTGCCGCATCTGGCACTGGCCCGCAGCGCTACCCTGATCGGATTCCTGCTGCTGTTTCGCGCCCAGGACCTGGATCACGGCTGGCAGCGCTGCTCGATCCTGGCGGGACTGTGTTGGATCGTGATGGGTCTGTGTGTGCCGTTTTATATCCCTGGGGTTTATCTGCTGCTGGGTTGTTGGGGGTTGGCCCTCTGGGTGCGGGATCGCTGTTTCCCTTGGAGATTATTCTGGCGCGCGGTTCTCGCGTCGGTGGTAGTGCTGCCCCTGTTGATCTATACCGCTGTTGTGTTTCTCACCAATGATGTCTTTGGGCGCTGGTCGGCCCAGAATCTACTTTCATCACCCCACCCGCTGCACTATGTTGCTGGATATATCGTGCTGGCGATTCCGGCGGCGGCAGCGATCCGCTGGGCGTGGTCTAAACCTGATCCGCGTTTTGTTTTGCTGATCACCTGGGTCGTGATGGTGCCATTGATTGTCTATCTGCCGATCAATGTGCAGCGCCGCCTTGCCGAAGGTGTGATTGTTCCGCTAGGGATTCTCGCGGCGGCTGGCTTGCGGTTGCTGACTCCCCGCTGGAAGCTGGCGCGCAATACGATCCTCGCGTTGGCACTGCCCACAGCGATCTTTTTATGGCTCGGCGGGACGTTTACCGTTCTGAATCCCGCGCGTCCTCTATTTCAACCGCGCGACGAACTGCGCGCCTTAGATGAGTTAAATAGGCTTGCGCCGCCCAATTCGGTCGTGTTGAGTTCCAAGGATATTGGCAATTATCTTCCTGCCCGCACTGATTTGATCGCTTATGTTGGGCATGGGCCGGAAACGCTGCGTTTTGACGATAAAAAGGATGAGATGGAGCAGTTTTTCGCCGCAGAACTTGATCCAGAAGTGCGCGCTGAGTTGTTATCTCAGGTGGATTATGTGATTTATGGCCCGGACGACGATCCGCAGCTTTCAGCGGACGGGCTGATTTTGATTGTTGATGGTCCTTATCGTGTTTATGAGGTGCCGCGTGATTAAGCGACACGGACTGATATTGGTTTTGTTTTTTTCGGTATTGGTAGCCCTGTTTTGGCGGCTGCTGATCGGTGAGGTATTGTTTTGGGGGTTACCATCCCTTCAATTTTATCCCTGGCGGCATTTCGCCTTTGAGCAAATTCTCGATGGGCATCTCCCTGCCTGGAATCCGTATGGTGGGGCGGGTGCGCCGCTGCTGGCGAATTATCAAACCGCTGTATTTTATCCACCCAACTGGCTGATGCTGCTCTTGCCCGATCCACAGGCGATGGGTGTCATCGCACTGCTGCATGTCATCTGGGCCGGATTCGGTATGTGGCTGTTCAGTGATACACTCCATCTGCCCAGTTTTGGACGCTCGATCACGACGCTCTCATTTGCCTTTTCTGGTTATCTGATCGGGCGGTTTGGCTCATTTCCGACCTTGAATGCAGGTGTCTGGATTCCCTGGCTGTTCTGGCTGGTCTACCGCATCATCACTCAGCGGCGCTGGTCGGATGTCGGCTGGTTGGGGCTGGCCTTCGGAATGCAGCTTCTCGCCGGACATGCCCAAACGACGTGGTATGGGGCGGTAGGGCTGGGCTGTTATACCCTGTGGATCGTGTTCTGGCAGCATGATCGATTCCAGCCGCGTTTGTTAGCGCTCTTGATGGCTGGTATTGGTATGGTGTTGGGCGTGGCGATTGCCGCGATCCAACTCGTGCCGACTGCCGAATATTTGCTGGAATCTCACCGCGCCAGCGGCCTCGATTACCGGACTGCTGCGAATTTATCCTACCATCCGCTGCGCCTGCTAACGTTGTTCAGCCCGAATTTTATGGGCAATCCGGCGGATGGATCGTATCTCGCCAAAGGTATTTTTTTTGAGGATCACGCCTATATTGGTTTTATCCCGTTGGTATCGGCCTTTGCAGCGATCATCGGCTTTCGGCGGCGCAAACGTGAAAATCCGGCCTTTGCCACCGTGCCGTTTTGGGCCCTGCTGGCACTCATCACTTTGATACTGGCGTTTGGCCGTTATACTCCCATATTTCGCTTTTTATACGACACCATCCCTACCTTTGACGCCTTTCGCGAACCCGTGCGCTGGCTGATTCTTCCCGTCTTCAGCCTATCCATCTTGGCGGGAATCGGTACGCTGCATTGGGGGCGCGGCAAGTGGATCGTGTTCTGGTCACGTTTGGCGGCGGCAGGCGGCGGCGGGATTGTCATCGTTGCGCTGGTATCGCGCCAGTTCTTGAACCTCGAATCCGATACATTGAATGTGCTGGCGCTCGGTATGATCGTTTTGGGCTGCTGGATTACCTCGGCGGCACTGCTTACCCTGACGCAGCCCATCGAGGGAGCACCGCGATTCCAGAAGTTGTGGCGCGCGGCGGTATTGGTCTTTGTGGCTGTGGATCTGGCCTGGGCAGGCAGCGGCTTGAATCCGAGTATGTCCGATAAATTTTATGATCCCGTTCAAATTGAACGCCCCGCAGGCCGAGTCTACTGGTTTGAAGATACGGAAGATCGTACCAAGTACGAGGAATATGACGATCCTACCGATTACCGGATCGCGGCAGACCGCTGGTACGGAATGCGAACTTCGCTCCTGCCGAATTTTAATATGTACGAGGAAATTGAATCCTACAGCAACGACGATCCGCTGCTGCCTCGTTACTACGGCAACTATGTGGAGTTAATCGAGGATCTGGGTGTTGATTCATCCTCTCTGTTGCAGGCTGCTGGCGTAACCCAGGTCTACCGCGACGAGGAGTGCCCAGTGGGGTGGCAGGGTGAAGCCCCGCTGTGTATTTCAGCTCAGGATACGTTGAGTGTCTGGTTGGTGACGGATGCGATGTGGCGAGATTCCGACAGCGATATCGAAACCGCACTCAGCGATCCGATGTGGAATCCTGCGCAAACGGTGATCCTGGCAGGAGATTCCGAAAATACACTGGAATCATCCGAAATGAATAATGCTCAAGTGATCGAACTCGACACTTCGCCACATCAGCGGCGTTATCACGTCGAATCCGATCAGCCTGCCTATCTGGTCATCAGCCAGACCTGGTATCCCGGCTGGACCGCGACCGTGAACGGTAAATCCGTCGATCTCTACCGCGCGAATCTGGCATTTCAGGCAGTCGCGCTTCCGGCAGGCAGTTCGGATGTGGAACTGGAATATCGCATCACTCATTTTGCCTGGGGTGCAGCGGTCAGTGGCCTTGGATTGATCATGGCGCTAGGACTGGTGGGCTGGTGGATGTTGAAATCCCGCTTGTCACGGTGATCATGCCCGTTTATAACGAGGAACGTTTTATCCGGCGTTCTCTGGG
>DATAMF010000061.1:0-35233 GCA_036260665.1 Aggregatilineaceae bacterium
GATCGCTCACGACACCGCTGGGGCGCTGCGTCGCCAGGATGAGATGCACACCGAGCGCGCGTCCCAGGCGGGCAATGCTGTCGAGCTGCGACTTAAATTCCGGCATCTCTTTGATCATTTCCGCAAACTCATCAATGATCACAAACAAGTGAGGAAGCGGCTGTTTGAGATGCAGCCCTGCGCCCCGATAGGCAGCGATGTCTTTTGAGTTCGCATCGGCTAGAATTTTGGCGCGGCGGTTCAATTCAGCGCGAATGGCGGTGAACATACGCGCCCCGGCCTGCCCCTGCAAGTTAGTGACGACATCTACCGTGTGAGGCAGTTTGCGGAATGCATCAAAAGCGGTGCCGCCTTTGTAGTCCACCAGCACAAAATTGACGATGCTGGGATCGTAGCGCATCGCCAGCCCAGTAATGATCGTCATCAGCAGTTCACTTTTGCCTGATCCGGTTGTGCCTGCGATCAGGCCGTGAATACCGTCCTGGGCGGCGCTGAAGACGAGGTTCCGAACGCGCCCGCCGAGCATCACACCGATAGGCACTTCGGGCCAATTTGAATTGGGCGCACGCGTTTTACGCCAATTGTCTGCGATGGGCAGTTTGTCTACACTTTCAGGAGTTCCGAACAGGTCCAGCAGGGTGAGCGCCAACGGCAGATCGGCCCCATAGGTGCTGCGCACGGATAGAGGGGCGAGTTTGCGCGCAAACTCATATTCGGCGCGCTGGACATCAATGGTATCACCCCAGCCATCGCGCCGCGTGGTATTCACGCCCACCTCAGCATAGCGGAAAACGAGATTGGCCCCGGATGGTTCCACATCGATCACAGCCACACATTCGCTGGGGATGAGACGGTAATCGGGCACCATGAAAATCACCGCCGCACCGAGTTCGTGCCCATGTTTGAGAAGCAGTGAAACCGCCGCTTCCGACTCAATTTCCTGGGGAACCGAGTTATTCTGCTGGGAGGTGAAGAGGTCGATAACGATCACCAAAAAGGGGAGGCGGAAACTCTCTTGTTTGTCGTTTTCGGCCAGACGAATCTGGCGTCGTTCGAGTTCGGCCTGCAAACTGTCCCAGGTGCGGCGAATACGTGAGGCTTTAAAGCTAAGTTGATCACCCGCGCCCTGTTCATTCCGCGAGGTGTTGGTGTGAGGCAGCCAGCTTGCCCACTGCCACTGGGCTTCTGTTTCAGGACTGCCAATAACATACAGGCGTGCATCGGTCGGAGCATGCAGCGCCGCATAGGATACCAGGAGCGCACGCGTAAAAGCCGCGGTTTGCTGATAATCGCGCCCGGCAATCCCGACGGCGTGAGCATGGCGCAGCGGCAGCGGGATCGGAACGTCGCGTACTTTGGAAAATTCATCGGCCAGTTTAAGCGCGGCAGGAAGCTGCGGTGCATCGGTGTTTTCATTCGACGGCGGTTTAGCGATGACGGTGGACGGTAGCAGACCGATCCCCAGGCGCAGCGCTGCAAAATCCGCATCTCCGGTACGCCGTTCCCACAAACGGGAGTCCAGGGTGTTCGCCATCTGGATCAGCCTGTTTATATCGGGGTAGTTGTGATTGTAGAAGATCTGCTGCTGGTCGTGGGATTTTTGCAGCTTGTCACGCAGACCGAACAGAATTTGCTTATAATTCGCCTGTTTGGTTTCTTCATTCCGCTGATTGCGCCGCCACGTCATCAATCCCACGAAGCTCATCATGATGACAGATAAACCCATCGGCAGTAAGTAGAGCGGGTTTCTGGTGCGACCACCGATCAGCGCATAGGTCAGCACGGTGATGAGAGGCAGCACCATCGTCACCAAACCAAGCCGCCCGCCCATGACGTTCACGGAGGGTGGATTTGGAATGTCGATTTCGCCTGTAGGAAGTTCCGGTTGAATACGTGGTGGACGATTAAAAGAATCGGGCATTATTCCCCCCCGCTTAAAAATTACTTGACGCCAAATGAATGCAGAAGTAAGGTAAACAAGTAAGCTATTTCTTTACCATCATGGCATAGGCACTGTGGCTTGTCAACCGGAGCAGGCTAGAATTTCACATTATTTTCGGATAGGGGATCATTTATGAAGCAGATCTGCACCCACTGTGGGCGACTTGCCAGCGAAGGGGCGCGCTGGTGCCAAAACCGTGAAACGAACTGCCCGCCGGATACGCTGTCGCTGGTGTTTGAACATGGCGAAATGCTCGGTGGCGAAATTCAAATTGCTCAGATCTGGCGTGTCTTTCGGATGTCAGTGATCTACCACGCGCATCGGGGCAAACAACACGTATGGGTTAAAGTCGCGCATCGGGGATGCGAAGAACCCTTAAAAGAAGAAGCCCGTTTGATGGCCGCCCTGACACACCACCCGCATTCAGCGTATCCGCAGCTTGTTTCCGCGTATTCCAATGAACGGCGGGCCTATGGCCGGGATACGATTCAGGGTGAGGCAAAATATTATATTGTATACAAGCCTGTGCAAGGCCAGTTTCTGCGCGATATGCTGGTCCAGAGTCCCCAATTGTTTCCCCAGCATGCGATCTGGATCGGAGTACAGCTTGCGGAGGCGCTTGCCTATTTGCATGTGGCGCAGCAGCGGCTGCTGCTCAATCTGCATCCTGATAATGTGTTGCTTCGCACCGATAAAAACGGCATTCCGCGCCCCATGCTGGTCGATCTCATGCTGTCCGGCCCGATGCAGCAGGTGGATGTGCGATGGGCGCAAACGTATGGCGTGCCCGCGTATCTTGCCCCGGAGCAAATTCGCGGCGAATTATGCACCCCGGCAACGGATGTTTATTCGCTGGGGCTGCTGATCTATGAAATGCTCGCGGGCCAACCGGCATACCCTACGAAAATGCGGAAGGATGATGAAGTGCGAGGCATGGTAGTCAACCAATATCCCACGCCGCTCAACCAATGCCGCCCCGAACTCAATCCATCATTGGTGGGCATTGTGCATCAGGCGCTGGATAAAAGCCCTGCCCGACGCCAGCCCGATATGCGCAGCTTGGCGAAGGGTATGCAGGTCATGTTTGGCGCTGTGCCTGCTGAACCACGCTCTGGTCTGAATCGCCGTACAACTATCGTATTACTGGCCGTAATTATGGTGATCGCACTGGCCCTTTTAGCATGGTTAATTTTCTGAATTTATAAATTGTGTGAAAAAGCTCTTAGCCCTATTGACAGGGTACTGAGATTGAACTACAGTGATTTTTAGTGACGGTTAACCCATAAAGGGGGAATATTATGGCGAATGAAGATCTTCTCAATGTGGATGCTGCCCAGGTCGAACAGGCAGGGCACGATTTTAACACCGCAGGCCAGGAAGCCGAAGCCGCGATGTCTCGGATGCGGAATCAAGTCAACAATCTGCAAGGTAGTTTCCAGGGTGCAGCGGCGCAGTCGTTTTATACCAAGATGGATCAAATGTTTGAGCAGATGAAGCTGCTGATCGAAGAAATTAATGAGATGGGCGGCGATCTGATCACGACAGCGAACAAAGTCCGGCAAGTTCAGGCTGAAGTGCGTTCTTTGTTACAAGACTAGGGTAGCGGGCGGCGGTAAGCCGCCCCAGTTTTTTATCAACCTGCTGCTTACCCTACGCCTTCCTTCCGATTCCTCATCCCCGCATAGAATATACAGTCTATTAACCCTATAATAGTCATGATCGGTTCAATCATGACAGTGAGATACGATGCAGCATCCATCACGTAGACCTGTACCGGCCCGGCAAGCGGCAGTACCGGCCCGCCCGCCCGCATCACGCGCACCTCGCCGCCCAGCACGGCGCAAATTGAAGTCCCAACCCTCGACGCTGCTTATAGCGGGCGTGGGCGTCCTTTTTGTGCTTGTGGTTCTGTTCGTAGGCGGAGTGTTGGCGATCCTGTATGCTTCCGGCGATCTGGACACCAAATCTAACGAACCGCCATCGGCCATTCTCGCACGAGATGGGTTAATTCTGCGCGACGGCAGTGACATCTGGGCGCTGCCGCCGGATCAACTCGGAGAAGCAGGCTTTGCCCTGGTGGACGGCGATCCAGGCTTCACCTTTAACAGCACGCAGTTAACCGCCTATCTGCAAAACGCGAAGCCACAGATTGATGTCCCGGCGATGAACGCAGGTGTGCGGCTGCAAAATGGACAAGTCGTCGCTGTGCCTGCGGTCGATGGGCGCGAATTGGATGTTTTGGGTACGGTCAGCCAGTTGAGCAGCGATCCGGTAGAAGAATTGTCCGATGGCGCGCTCGATCTGGTGATGCTTCCTGTCTATCCCACCATTACCGACGCGAAGCCCCTGGTGGCACAGGCGTCCGCGCTGCTATCAAGCGCCTTCACGGTCCAGGGCTATGATCCCATCCGCGACGAGTGGCATAACTGGAGCGCACCGCCTGAAGTCTGGGCCGCCTGGTTAACATCCGCGCCGCAGGCGACAAATGGATTAGCTTTAGCATTCCAAATTGCCGGACCGGAAGCCTTTCTGACAGCGAATGCGGTGTTTGGCGATGAGCGTTATATCGACGTGGAAACAGCCATTGACACCATGCAGACCGCATTGGCGAACAACCAGACCACCGTGACGATTCGCATCCGGCACAATCCCACCCAGTACACCGTTCAGGCCGGGGAAACCTTGGCAGCGATTGGTGAAAAACTGGGAATGCCATATCCGTATATTGCAGCGGAAAATTCGGGTATCAATATCAATGCGCTGTCGGCGGGCGAAGTCCTCACAATCCCCTCGCAGGATGTGCTGGTGCCGCTCGACATTTTACCGAGCAAGCGAATTATCGTCAGCCGCAGCCAGCAGCACCTGTGGGCCTATGACAATGGGCAAGTGGTCTTCGACTGGGCGATTTCAACTGGCATTTCGACCAGCCCGACGGCGCTTGGCGTGTTCCAGATACAATCCCATGAAATAAACGCCTACGCCGATCAATGGGATTTGTATATGCCGCACTTCATGGGCTTCTACCATCCTGGCCCAAACATGGATTTGTGGAACGGTTTTCACGGCTTCCCGACGCGTAGTGGCGGGTATTTGCTGTGGACCGATGATCTGGGCCATCCCGCGACGTATGGCTGCGTGCTGCTCAGCCTGGAAAATGCCGAGACGCTCTATAACTGGGCCGAAGAAGGGGTTGTCGTGGTAGTGCAGGCCTAAAAAAGTGGGGTTGGTTGCCCCACTTTTTTGATTCTAATAATCTGGTGCAGTCAGTACATCCGCCTCATCCGGCGGCCAGTAGCGAACGCGCGCAATGCCTTTGATCGAGGAACGCGGCACCGGGCCAAACGAATGACTGTCGAGGCTGTGGCTGCGGTTGTCTCCCAGCACAAAAAATTGATCGGGGCCGAGTTCCCATGTACCGTTACAGGATGCATAGGTGCAGAAATTGTTGACGTAGGGTTCGTCTAACAACTGCCCATTCACATACACGCGCCCGTCTTGAATCACAACCGTTTCGTTGGGCAGGCCAATCACCCGTTTGATCAACAATTCGTCTTCCGTGGTCGGCGAGTCCAGGACAATCACATCCCCACGCGAAGGACCAGAGATAAGCATGGTCAGACGATCCACAATCACCCGCTCGCTGGTATGGAAATTGGGTTCCATACTGGCTCCATCGACCACATAGCGGGGTAGGAAGGTGTCGATTCCAAGTCGCAGAAAAACAATCAGCAAGATGAGCTGAATGACTTCTTTGAACCACGATCCGCCCGACTTTGAGGGGCGGTCTTCGTAACTGGAAGACTCATCGTACTGGTTATGCCACTGATCCATAGTCTTTGACCTATATGAACGGCTCAATTTTCTATTGTAAACCCGGATTGCCACGAATGGCCGCTTTTTCAGCTAATATTAATCTTTACAAGTTATTTCATTCTATACGTGTAAATAGGTAAATGGTTTCGAGTAAACTATGTCGTGCGCAGGGTGGAAGTGCTACAATAACCAGTATGCCAACACCATTTACCCATCTGGTAGCTGCTGAACGGCTGTTAAATGATCCGGCGCTAGAAGCAGCTCATCGTGAATTATTATCGGCCAACCGGGGCGCGTTTTTATTGGGTAATGTCGCGCCGGATGCGCATGTTTTCGGCCAATTGCGTGTCAGCTCTCACTTTTATGACTGCACCCTTGAAGCGATGCCGCCTGCCTGTAACATGATGCTGACAGAGTTTCCTGAACTGCGCCGCGCCACGCTTCATCAGTCATCACAGATTGCGTTTATCGCCGGGTATATTGCCCATCTGGCGGTAGATGTGGTGTTTTGTGAACAACTCATCCGGCCCCATCTGATTGCTTATCGCCACACCCCAGAACATCCCCAGGCGCGCCGCCGCTGGAATTATATGCTCACCTGGCTGGACACGCGCGATTACAGCCGCCTGTCGCATGGGGTGGGCACACTGTTGTATGCCACCCAGCCGGATCATTGGCTGCCGTTTATGCCTGACAAGGCGTTGGAAGAATGGCGCGATCTGATCGCGGTCCAGTGCCCACCCAACGGCTGTAACCAGTCATTTGAAATTCTCGGTGCGCGTATCAATCTATCCCCCGCCGAACTTGAAGCGGTGGTGCGATCACCTGAACGGATGCAGCAGGACGTGTGGCCCTTCATCACGCCGGACGAGCTGCAAGCAACCGAAGACGCGATGTATAACCAGATGCGAGCCGATGTGGTTCACTATCTTAACCCTGAGAGGTAGGAGAGAAAGTCGATGCATGTTCTTGTCACAGGTGGGGCGGGCTATGTTGGGTCGGCAACAGCGGCCTATTTTTTACGAGCGGGACATCGAGTTACCGTATTTGACAGCTTGATCAAAGGCCACCGCGAAGCGATTCCCGATGGGGCGGCCTTTATTCAGGGCGATTTGGCCGATCTTGGTGCATTACATGTGCTATTCCAGTCGCACGCTTTTGACGCCGTTGCCCATTTTGCGGCGTTTATCGAGGCGGGCGAATCGATGCAACTGCCGGGAAAGTATTTCCGCAATAATGTGGCCTACACCAATAACCTAGTCGAGACGATGACGCATTACGGGGTCAAAAAGCTGATCTTTTCGTCTACGGCAGGCGTATATGCCAGCAAAAATGCGCCGCTGGACGAGATGGACCCAGTCAGCCCGGCCAATGTCTACGGCGAAACCAAGCTGATGATCGAAAAGATGCTGCACTGGTATCATAGCGTCTGCGGGCTGCAATTTGCGGCGCTGCGCTATTTTAATGCCTGCGGTGCGATGCTGGACGAAAATGGAAGGCCCATTCGCGGCGAGGCGCACACCCCCGAAACCCATCTGATTCCGCTGACGCTCCAGGTTCCGCTCGGCAAACGCGACGCGGTTTATATCTTCGGGACAGATTACCAGACACCCGACGGCTCCTGTATCCGCGATTATGTCCATATCGAAGACCTCGCATCGGCGCATGTGTTAGCCCTGGAAGCGCTGGGCAAAGGGCACGAGGTCATGACGTACAACCTCGGCAACGGCATGGGTTACAGCGTCAAACAGGTGGTCGATGTCGCGCGGGAAGTCACGGGGATCGATTTTCCGGCAGTCGAAACCGACCGCCGTCCGGGGGATGCGGATATGTTAATCGCCTCGTCGGATCGGATCAGCCGCGAATTGGGCTGGGAACCGCGTTACCCTGATTTGCAGACGATTGTTGCTTCCGCCTGGACATGGCATACGACTCATCCATCCGGTTTCGGAGATTAAGGGAGTGGGGGCAGGTTCTACGCCTGCCCTGGATGGAATCAAACTGTGCATATTGCGTTTAATGGCTGGTTTTGGAATCAACCGTTCACGGGCAGCGGTCAATATTTGCGCCATCTGCTGACCGCGCTGCAATCCCTCGCGCCCCAACACCGCCTCACGTTGGTTGTGCCTGACACCATGCATACGCTCGACTGCTTACCGCCGAATGTCGATGTGCTGCCGATGAGCTTTCGGTTTAATGGGGATATGGGCAAAGTGTGGTTCGAGCAGCGTTCCTTTCCCCGCGCCGTTCATCGTCTCAACGCTGATCTGGCGCACGTGCCCTATTGGGGACCACCCCTCACCATATCCGCGCCGCTGGTTTGCACCGTGTTGGATGTGATCCCGCTGGTTGTGCCGGAATACCGCACCGGATTCAAAAATCGCCTCTACACCAGTCTGGTGCGGGCGGCTGCTAAGGGCGCGATACACCTGCTGACGATTTCAGCCGACAGCCAGGAAGATATTATCAAACGAATAGGGGTTCCGGCGGAAAAAGTGTCGATCACCCATCTGGCTGCTGATGCGTGTTTTCATCCTGAACTGGGCCGCGAACGTGATCAGGAAGTCCGTCAGAAGTACAAACTCGCTGATGTGGATGATTTTGTGCTTTATCTCGGCTCCTATGTAGCCCATAAAAATGTCCGGCTGCTGCTGGCAGCGTATACCTATGTCGCGCAGGCATTGGGTACTGATGTACCGTTGGTGCTGGCGGGGAAAACACCCGAACAGTGGGGCACATCGCGCTTTCCTGATTTGCCTGCCGAGATCGAAAAACTGGGCCTGCGCGATTACGTTCGCTGGATCGGCCCTGTCGCTGAAGCGGATAAACCCGCAATGTACCGGCTGGCGAGTGTCTTTGTTTTTCCGAGCCGCTATGAAGGTTTTGGGTTGGGACCGTTAGAAGCGATGGCCTGCGGGACTCCGGTGGTGGCTTGCAACACCTCATCCATTCCCGAAGTCGTCGGCGAGGCGGGTTTTCTGACAGAAATCAACGATGCGAAGGGCATGGGCGGCGCGATTATCTCGCTGCTAACCCAGCCGCCGTTTGCCGATCAGATGCGGAATTTAGGCCTGGCGCGTGCGCGTGATTTTAGTTGGCAGCAGACGGCACAGGAAACGTTGGCCGTCTATGAGCAAATTCTGGCATCTTCCCCCAATTAGCAAATTTCTTATGCTGCTTTCACTTTTTTGTAAGATTTATAGAGGATGATGGTGTGTAATGGAGGTAACGCGATGAAACGATTTTATTCGGCCTTGGCTCTACTGGTAGTTGTCGGAACAATGACAGCGCTGATTGTCGGGCTTTCTCAAGTCGGTGCGCAGGGCGGCGAGGGTACCGCTGAACCCGGCGAAGGAGATGCTGTGACCTATACATGGGCGGGTGATGTACACGCGCCGGATTTCCCACAAGGGCTGGAATGGATTAATGTCTCGCAGCCGATCAAAATGGCTGAACTGCGCGGCAAAATCGTGCTGCTCGATTTCTGGACCTACGGCTGTATCAACTGCATCCACGTAATCCCCGATCTTAAGCGATTGGAAGCCGAATATTCGAACGAACTGGTAGTGATCGGGGTGCATTCCGCCAAGTTCGATAACGAAGGTGAAACCGAAAATATCCGCCGTATTGTGCGTCGTTACGAGGTGGCGCACCCGGTTGTGAATGACAACCAGTTTGAAATCTGGAACAGTTACGGCGTACAGGCATGGCCGACTTTTATGTTGATCGATCCGCTCGGTAAGGTGGTAGGTCAACTTTCGGGTGAGCCGCTTTATGATCGCATCCAGCCAATTATTGATGTGATGGCGAGTGAATTTACAGCGTCGGGAGTCATTAACACTGCGCCGCTGACCATGTTGAAGCCGGAACTCGCGTCCATGGAATCAACGCCGCTGCGTTTCCCTGGCAAAATTCTGGCCGATCCTGAAGGCAACCGCCTTTTTATTGCGGACAGCAACCACAACCGGATTGTCGTCACATCCCTGGACACGTATGAAGTGTTGGATGTGATTGGCAGCGGGGAAGAAGGCTTGCTGGATGGTGATTTTGCAACGGCTCAGTTTTTCCGTCCCCAGGGTATGGCGTTAGTCAACAACAAGCTGTTTGTAGCCGACACCGAAAACCATGCCATCCGCCAGATCGATCTCGAAGCTCAGTCGATTGTAACGGTAGCCGGGACAGGTGCCCAAGGCTTCAACCGGGGAGAAAGTGGCCCCGGACTTGAGATGGAATTGAACTCGCCCTGGGATGTCGTCGTGGTAGACGGCCAACTGTATATTGCGATGGCTGGGCCACACCAGCTCTGGGTCTATGATCTGGCATTGGGCGAAGTGGGGCCATATGCGGGGTCTGGCAGCGAATCGTTAACCGACGGCAAGCTGCTTGAGGCAGGCATGGCCCAGCCCAGCGGCATCGATACCGATGGTACCGTGCTGTATTTCACTGACCCGGAAGCCAGCGCGATTCGGACTGCTGATCTTGATCCCAATGGCGAAGTCAAAACGATTGTCGGCACGGGGCTGTTCGATTTTGGCGACGTGGATGGTGTGGGTGATGAAGTCCGGCTGCAACATGCGCTCGGTGTAACCGTCGCGGATGATGGTTATCTCTACATTGCGGATACCTATAATAACAAAATCAAGCGTATCGATCCCGCTGCACGCGAGAGTCTCACTTTCGCAGGAACCGGTGAGGAAGGATCGGCAGATGGCGACTTAGCGTCCGCACAGTTCTATGAACCGGGAGGGCTGGATTATGCCAACGGCAAGCTCTACATTGCCGATACGAATAACAATGCGATCCGTGTCATTGATCTGGCCGCCGAAACTGTAACAACAGTGAACTTCCCGAATGTGGAACTTCTGACATCCGAAGCCCCCCAGGCAGAACCTGGCGTTGGCAGTGGATTTGGTGCGGAGGCTGTGACGCTGGCCCCGCAAATGGTCGCCCCTGGTGAGGGGACCATTCAGATCAATGTGACGATGCCCGACGGCTACAAATACAACGATCAAGCGCCCTTCACCGCCATCTGGCTGGAAAACGCGATTGCCCAGATTCCCGACGAGTCGCGCGCGATTCGGATTGTCCATCCTGAGATGCCGCTGGATGTCCCGGTTACGTTCAGTGCGGGGCAAACGGATCTCACCGTCGAATTAACGATCTACTGGTGCGAGGCAGTGAATGAAACGCTTTGTTTTGTGAAACGTGCTCAGTTGACCGTGCCCTTGTCGGTCACAGCGACAAGCAGTGAACACCGCGTCGGAATGGATTATACGTTAGTGCCGCCTGTCGTGAACAACACGTTACAATAGCGGCAGCTTGAGGCGGACAAATGTCCGCCTCAATATTTTATGGTTGCGAAGGTTCGGCAATCACAATCAGCCGACCATGATAAGTTTTCTGCTCGTAATCCCAATCCGTACAGGTAATCAGAGTGAGGCGGGAGCGGCCATCCTGAGCCACATACGCGACATCGTTAGGGCTGGCTTCTTCGATCATAGTCACGACATAACGTTCTTCCCGTGTGCCATCCTTCAAGATCACCAGATCACCCGCTTTAGCTTCAAATAAATAGGCGAATGGCCCTGGTTCTCCCGTAGCGCTTTCAACATGTCCAGCCAGCACAATATTGCCGCCCGGTCCATCCAGCCAGCTCGTCCCCACTAACCAACCCACCGAATCTCCCAGATGACGTGTTTCCCAGGTGCCGCCCACGCGCCCGGCTGGAACAATGGGGGCGCTCATCTGCGCACCCGGAAAAGTGATATAACGCGGTGGAATCGTGTTATCGATAGTGGGCGTCGGCAGCACATCACGCCGGGTCAAACCCTGGGGTGTGGTGCCAGTTTCTGTTGAGGGTGTCGGTTGCTCGGTGGTTGGTGTGTCGTTGGACGGGAACAGCGAATCCTTAAACCGGTACAACGCAAAAACCAAGACAAACAATTCCAAACTCAACATTAAAATCGTGCGGCTTGAACAGCCTCGACGCTTATTCAGCGAACCCATTCCCTACTCCCCCAACTTGTCTGTGGTGATTATACCATGATGGGGCTTATCAGCAGGGAATTGTACCAGGAAGCGTAGTGAATGCTGATCTTCACAAAACAACACCAAAAGGGGAGCAGCCATAGGCTCCCCATCATGGAGAACATCCTCACCTGCGGGGAAACGTTTAGCCGCCTTTGGTCAACGTTTCGAGGAATTCTTCATTATTTTCCGTGTGCCGTATTTGGTTGATCAGAGCTTCTGTCGCGCTGATATTGTCAAAGTTAGCGGGCGGCTGCGTCATCTGGACCAGCATCCGGCGCATTGTCCACACGCGCTGGAGAATATCCGGCCCAAGCAGCAGTTCTTCGCGGCGTGTAGACGACTGGAGAATGTCGAAGGCCGGGAACACGCGGCGTTCTTGCAGCTCGCGTGACAGGTGCAGTTCCATGTTACCCGTACCCTTGAATTCTTCGTAAATCACATCGTCCATGCGTGACCCGGTTTTGACCAGACACGTTGCCACAATGGTCAGGCTCCCGCCTTCTTCCACGTTACGTGCAGCCCCAAAGAAGCGTTTGGGCGGATACAACGCCGACGGGTCCAAACCACCAGTCAGCGTGCGGCCACTCGGCGGAACCACCAGGTTATACGCCCGTGCCAGCCGCGTGATGCTGTCCAACAGAATGACCACATGCTTCTGCGACTCGATCAGACGTTTCGCCCGTTCCAGTGCCATTTCGGCTACGCGCACATGGAAAGTGACGGGTTCATCGAAGGTGCTGCTGATCACTTCCGCATCCACCGAGCGATCCATGTCGGTTACTTCTTCAGGCCGCTCACCGATCAGCACCACCATCAGATGGACCTCAGGATAGTTATGGCTGATCGCGTTCGCTACTTCCTTCAGCACCGTCGTTTTACCAGCTTTCGGCGGGCTGACAATCAGACCGCGCTGCCCGCGTCCAACCGGCGCGATGAGATTCAGCATCCGCGTCGAAAGCGTTCGGGAGTCGGTTTCTAGGTTGTAGCGTTCTTCTGGGAAAATAGCGGTGAGTTCATCAAACCGAGGACGGCGTTTCGCTGCTTCCGGGTCCAGTCCATTGACGGCTTCGACCCGTAACAGTCCGAAGTATTTTTCCGAATCCTTCGGTGGTCGTACCTGTCCGATCACCATATCCCCGGTGCGCAGCCCAAATCGCCGAATCTGCGTCTGGCTGACATAAATATCATCTGGCCCAGGTAAATAATGATCAGACCGCAAAAAGCCGATTCCTTCATCAATCACATCGAGGATCCCCCCGCGTAACTGATGACCTTGCTGTTCGGCTTTATGCCGCAGCAGACGCAAAATGAGGTCTTGTTTTTTCAACCGGCTAAACCCGGCAATTTCAGCCTCACGCGCCAAACTGCGTAAGTTTTCTAACGTTTGTGCTTCAAGTTCTACAATATCCATTTGAGGAGTCTCCAAACGAGGTCAGGGCAAGCATTGCCCCCTAATGTGTGCATCCTTTCGCGCACGTTGATGGACGATATTAGAACAGAGTGATCGGGGGAATCTCGCACGAGCGATTCACACCGCGAACTTAAAATCAGGATTTTTTAAATGATTAATGAATGGTGGGCGCACAGACAGGAGTGAGTCATTTCAGATATTTACTTACAGACAATATAGCATATTGTGTACGCCTGGTCAAACTCAATTTTACGGGTGGTTGTCTACACCACAAACCACACCAGATAATAATACCCGATTGCGGCGCTAATCAAAACCGAATCCAGCCGGTCTAAAATGCCGCCATGCCCCGGAATCAGATGCCCGGAGTCCTTCGCACCCACCTGCCGCTTGATGACCGACTCCCCCAGATCCCCTGCGGTTCCCAGGATTCCAATCAACAGCCCGATCAGTGCGCCATGACCAACCGGCAGCACATTCGGATTGACCAGCGCCCCCAGCGCGCCAAAAACCAGCCCGCCGATCACACTTCCGATATATCCTTCCCACGACTTTTTCGGGCTGACATGCGGCGACAGTCGATGTTTACCCCACTGCCGCCCCACAAAATAGGCCGCGCTGTCCGACATAATGACACACCCGTACAAAAAAAGTGTCAGATAGGCACCGTCATCCAGCATCCGCACGGCCAGCAGCGTGCTTCCCAACCATCCCAGGTACACGCCGCCAAACACGGCCAGTGACAGATCCGTGATTGGATGGGTGCTGCCATGTTCCATCCCCCAGATGGCATAAATCAGGCCAACGATGATTAAGATCATCATGCCGGGTTCGCGCCAGTCGTCATGGTCAAACCACACCGCGCCCACGGCGAGCAGCACAAAAACAAACGTCAACCATTCCGGCGGACGCATGTCGGCCTTTTTGAACAGGCGGAAGTATTCATCAGCCGCCAGCAGCAGCGCCCCGGTCACGAGCAGGGCGAACGCCCAGTCGCCCACCAGAATAATCGCTATCAGAATAGGGAGCGCAACAACGGCAACAAGCACGCGTGTTTTGAGCATATTAGGGTTGCAGCACCAAGCCGAAACGCCGTTCGCGGCGGTTAAAATATTGGATCGCTTTGATCAGTTCATTCCGATCAAAATCCGGCCAGTAAGTTGGTGTCGCGTAAAATTCAGCATACGAGGCCTGCCAGAGCAAAAAATTGCTCAGCCGCATCTCGCCCGCTGTTCGCACCACCAGGTCAGGATCAGGCTGTCCAGCCGTGTACAGATAATAATCGATTAGCTTTTCATCGATTTCGGCTGGTGGCACACCGTCTTCTACGATGCGGCGGAAAGCTTGTACCAGATCATGCCGCCCGCCGTAGTTAAATGCAATGTTCAAAATAAGCTGATCGTTGTTCCGCGTCAGTTCAACCGCCTGTTGAACCTTGCGTTGCAGCATATCCGACAGACCATCCAGTTCGCCAATATGCCGCAGTTGGACCCCGTTCGCATGGAGCTGGTTCAACTCACGGTCAATCACCGCTTCCAGAATATTCATCAGACCGCGTACTTCGGCTTCGGGGCGTCCCCAGTTTTCTGTCGAAAAAGCGTAGATCGTCAGAATTTTGACGCCCAGTTCACTGCATGACCGCAGAACGCGCCGCAAATTCTCGACTCCCGCGCGATGTCCGGCGATGCGCGGCAGACCGCGCGCTTTCGCCCATCGTCCGTTGCCATCCATAATGATCGCGAGGTGAAAGGGGACACGCTCTGGCAGCCCAAGTGCCTCATCGGCCATAATGCTTACTGCTCCATGCGAACAGGGCGACTGGATAAGTCGCCCTTAGCCTAGACTTCCATTATTTCTGCTTCTTTGCGCTTGCCTGCTTCTTCGACCTCGTGTACATATTTGTCTGTCAGCTTCTGCACATCTTCCTGTGCTTTTTCGCTGTCGTCTTCCGAGATCATTTTTTCTTTCTCAAACTCGCGCAAATCATCAATCGCGCTTCGCCGCACATTGCGTACCGCGACCCGCGCTTCTTCGATCCGCTTGTGAACTATTTTGCGCAGTTCGTTGCGGCGATCCTGAGTTAGCGCTGGAATATTCAGACGGATCATCGTGCCGTCACTATTCGGCGTTAATCCCAGTTCTGAAGCTTGGATAGCTTTCTCAATGGCTTTGAGCGTGGTTTTATCGAACGGGCGAATGGTGATCATCTGGGCTTCAGGAACCGAAATCGTCGCCAATTGGTAAAGCGGCGTCGGTGATCCGTAATATTCTACCGCCAGCTTTTCAACCAACCCCGTAGACGCTCGCCCCGTGCGGATCGCGACTAAATCATCTTCGAGTACCACCAGGGCATTTTTCATGCGGTCTTCAGCATCTTTCAAAACATCTTTTATCATAATTCCCACTCCAGGCAATGTCCGTCAGGGGAAATCACTGACAGCAAATTGTCGCTGATTCACGCCTGGTTGTCAAACCACATTACACGTGATCGGCTCAAATGTCGCACTACGAATGCAACCGCCCCGCTTTTGTTGCATCTAAGCGAGTGTCAACTACTTCAACAGGATGGATGAGCATGGAAATGGAAATTGTCTTCCCCGGTGGTGCGCGTGTCGATGCGATCATGCCTGATGGGCTGGTGATCCGCACGAATCAGGATGGAACCGATCCCTCGCCGTTTAATACGTTTTTAGCTGCGATTGGCACCTGCGCCGGGATTTATGTCTTAGGTTTCTGCCAACAGCGCGGTCTTCCCACCGACGGACTGCGTATCATTCAGCGCAACAATGTGAATCCGCTGACCCGTTTGGTTGATAATATTGAACTCGACATCCAGCTTCCGGCGGGTTTTCCCGAACAGTACAGAGAAGCCGTCGTGCGTTCCGCACAGCTTTGCGCGGTGAAAAAACATCTTGAAAACCCGCCGGCGTTTAATGTCCATACCACCCTGACGGAAGGCGAAGTTTTACGCTAATATCCAACGCTGCTCATGCCAACGGCATCCATTTTTGATGGGTGCCGTTTTTTATTGGACAAAATGTGCATAAAGGTATCTTTCGACAAGAGTAGGTTTTTTGGTACACTTAGGTATATTTTTCGTGGGTGGAGGGCCATTATGTCCCAAAAACGGCTGCTGATTATTGAAGACGACGTAGATGTTTCTGAAATGCTCATGGCCTATTTCCAGAGCCAAGGTTATGAAGTGTTCCATGCCGAGGAAGGCGCTGAGGGGATCGCACTCAGCCGGGCCAAATTCCCCAACTTGATTTTATTAGATGTCATGTTGCCGGACATGGATGGCTTTGATGTGTGCCGTGTACTCCGCACCACGACCCGCACCAAATATATTCCCATTACATTTCTTACGCAGCGCGACGCCCGTGCCGACAAAGTCGCCGGTTTGGAACTCGGCGCGGATGATTATGTAACTAAGCCTTTTGATATTGATGAACTCCGCCTGCGCATCCAGGGATCGATCCGCCGGGCCACTCGCGATCATCTCCACGAAACGCGGACCGGGTTGCCGTCTGGCCCCCTGATCCAAGCCGAGATCAACCGGCTGTTTGGGCAGGAAGGCTGGCATTATCTCGATATTTCCCTCATCGGCCTCAGCCCCTTCCGCGAAGTTTATAGTTTTATTGCTGCCGACGAGGCGCTTGGTCTGACCGCCCAGGTATTAAGTGAAACCGTCAGCGTTTGCGGCACGCCCAACGATTTTATCGGCACGCCCGAAGAGGGTCATTTTGTCATCCTCACCTACAGTTCTGATCTTCAAAGTTTTATCGCGTCGCTCCAGAAAACATTTACTGAGCGCATTAAAACCATCTACAACTTCGCGGATGCCGAACGCGGCCACCTTCTGCTGAATCCCGGTACGCCTGAAGAACGAACTGAACCACTGATGACGCTGAAAGCCGTCGAAGTCGAAGCACCCTATCCGGTGCATAAGTAAACTTGCTTGGGCGAATGGACCAAATCTGTTCGCCCCTCAACGTGGTATACTTTCCCAACATCATCCAAGGGACGGACCATCATGTTAACGGATCTTACGCTTACGGAAGCCCGTGCTAAACTGCGTGCGGGCGAAATAACAGCGGTTGAACTGACGCAAGCTCATCTGGATCGCATCACATCCCTGGAACCCCGGATTCAGGCCTTTTTGACGGTGACAGGTGACTTGGCGCTCACTATGGCGCAGCAGGCGGATGTGCGTCTGGCGCATGGTGATACTGCGCCCCTGTTAGGCATTCCGTTGGCGATCAAGGATGTGCTGTCCACCAAAGATGTGCCAACCACCTGCGGATCGCGCATTTTAGAAGGTTTTGTCCCCCCCTACACCGGAACGGCTGTTCAGCGCCTGTTCGATGCGGGCGCGATCATGTTGGGCAAAACCAACACCGATGAATTTGCCATGGGTTCCTCAACCGAAAATTCCGGCTATTTCACCACCCATAACCCCTGGGACTTAGCGCGTGTTCCCGGCGGCAGCAGCGGCGGCAGTGCGGCGGCGGTTGCTTCTCGCATGGCGTTAGGCGGTTTAGGGACGGATACCGGCGGCAGCGTGCGCCAGCCCGCGTCTTTTTGCGGAATCTGCGCCCTCAAGCCCTCCTATGGCCGTGTCTCACGTTACGGCCTGATCGCGTTCGCGTCATCTCTGGATCAAATCGGCGTGTTTGCCCGTTCCGCCGCAGACATGGCCCTGCTGTTGAGCGTCATCGCGGGCCACGATCCCCACGATAGCACCAGTATGCCGGTTCCCGTGCCCGACTACACCGCCGAATTAAATGCTGATGTGCATGGTTTGCGGGTCGGCGTCCCGAAAGAATACTTCATCGACGGCATGCAGCCGGAAGTTGAAAAGGCTGTTCGCGCCGCGATTGCCGAATTTGTCCAGTTGGGGGCCGACATCCGCGAGATCAGCCTGCCCCACACCGATTACGGCCTGCCAGTCTACTACATCATCGCCCCCGCCGAAGCCTCGGCCAATCTTGCCCGCTTTGATGGCGTGCGCTATGGCCCGCGCCGTTCCCAGGGTGCCATGTGGCCCACCTACAAAACCACACGCGGCCAGGGCTTTGGCCCCGAAGTCAAACGCCGCATCATGTTAGGCACTTATGCCCTGTCAGCCGGTTACTACGATGCCTATTATCTGAAAGCTCAAAAAGTCCGCACCCTGATCAAGCAGGACTTTGACCGGGCGTTCGAGCAGGTTGATGTGATCCTGTCGCCGACGTCGCCCACAACAGCCTTCCGTATCGGTGAAAAAGCGGACGATCCGCTGCAAATGTACCTATCCGATGTTTTCACCCTGCCCGCCAGCCTGGGGGGAATTGCCGGGGCCAATATTCCATGTGGCTTTGATGCTGCTGGTTTGCCCATTGGCCTGCAAATTATGGGGGCGGCCTTCAACGAATCAACCGTGCTGCGTGCCGCCCATGCCTACCAGCAGCGCACCGACTGGCACGCCCGCCCACCCGATCTCCATTAGGTGCAGTCAGGGATCACCCTTGAAGTTAGGCCGATCCAAGAAAATAATGCTCCCATTCTTCCGGTTTGACTCCCCTTCCCTGAGGGAAGGGGCAAGGGGGGATGGGGTAAAGAAAATAGTGGCGCAGCCTTACATTTCGCGGGTTAGTGCCCGCCGAGAAAGGAACGCGATCCGATGGCTGTGTTGAAAACGCTCTATGACCACGCCGCAGCCGTTTACCAGCGGATGGTCCGGTACGAGGATTACCAGGGCAACCTGCTGCCAGCCTTGGCTGCGATCAGGCCGCTGGCTGGCCTGGATGTAGTCGAATGCGGCGCAGGAACTGGACGCGTGACCTGCCTGCTGCTTCCGCACGTCTGGCGTATTCGCGCCTTTGATCTATCGTCTGGAATGCTCAAGGTAGCTCTGGATCAACTCCAGCAGACTCAGACTATGCATTGGACACTGGCCGCCGCTGACAGTCGCGCGCTGCCGCTTCCGGGCGGTTGTGCGGACTGCGTAGTAGAAGGCTGGAGCTTCGCGCAGATGGTCGCCTGGCATCGTGACACTTGGCGCATCGAGACCGATCAGGCTGTTCACGAGATGCGGCGTGTCCTGCGTCCCGAAGGGACGGCGATCTTGATCGAGACCCTGGGTACAGGCCGAACGACTCCACAGGCCCCCGCCGCGTGGATGCGCGAGTTTTATGATTACCTGGAAGCCATGCACGGCTTTTCCACCACCTGGCTACGCACTGATTATAAGTTCCCGTCGCGCGCCGAGGCGGATGAACTGCTGCGCTTCTTTTTCAAAGATGAACAGACCGATGCGATCATGCTCGCCGCTCAGGTTGAACCGGATGGTGCCTGTATCGTACCGGAATGCACCGGTCTCTGGTACACCAGCCGCTAAAAAATTTCGCGTCGTGAAGCTGCTCTTTCGCGACGCGAAATTGGAGAAGATGCTAAGGCCGATCCAAGAAAATAATCCCCCACATTCTGTGGGTTTGACTCCCCTTCCCTCAGGGAAGGGGCAAGGGGGGATGGGGTAAAGAAAATAGTGGCGCAGCCTTACAGTTGGTACGTCCCGCCCGGATCCAGCACCACCGGCTGCGACTCGGTTTCGTGTTGGATGAGTTGCGCCCAATTCACCACATCCTGCGCGATAGGATCAAACGTGTTGAAATGCATTGGGATCACCACTTTGGGCCGCAGCAGTTCAACGGCGCGCAGCGAAAGCTCAAGCCCCATCGTGAAATAATCGCCAATGGGTAACAGCGCTAAATCCAGGCCCCGCTCCCCGATCAACTGCATATCCAGAAATACGCTTGTATCGCCCGCATGATAAATATGCCGGTCCTCATTCGTCAAAATGAGAATCCCGTTCGGCTGTCCGCCATACGTACCGTCCGGTAATGACGAACTGTGGAATGCGAGAGTGAGTTCCACCCGGCCAAAGGGCAGTTGCACCCCGCCGCCTGCATTCAATGTATGAACGGCTTGCAGGCCGTGTTTATTTTGGAACCATTTCCCAATCTCAAAATTGGTTATAACCGTTGCGCCCGTCCGTTTGGCAATGCTCACGGTATCGCCCACATGATCACCATGACCATGTGAGACAATAATATAATCCGCCTCAATCGCATCAGCGCGAATTGTCGCTAGCGGATTGCCCGTCAAAAACGGATCGATCAAAACAGTATAGTTATTAATTTTCAACATAAACGCCGAATGACCAAGCCACGTAACCTGCACCGCCATGATCCTCACTCCTTCGCGCGAGTTCCAATTGTCACCCAATAAGTATATAGGTCAGCACAAAATCTTGACACCGAACATAGGTTCGGCATATAATTTTTTCAAAATCCGAACTGATGTGCGAATACGCACGGAGCGACAAACCATGGATCACCTTTCTGCCCGACAAAAGAAAATCTTGAGCTTCATCCAGACTTTTATTGCCACCCACGGCTATCCGCCCACCATCCGTGAGATTGGCAATGAAGTCGGCATCGCCTCCACCTCGGTTGTCAACTACAACCTCAACAAATTGGTTGAACGCGGCTTCATTGAGCGTTCTCCCGATGTCTCGCGCGGCTTGCGTCTGGTCAGCGATGCGGCTGCCGAAATGCCGGTTCGTTTTGCCGAAATGTCACATCTGGTGCATGTGCCGTTGTTAGGCAGTATCGTTGCCAGCGCGCCGGTCCCGATTCCGGGTGACGGTTTTACCCCCCAGGACACCGACGATTCGGTTGAGTTGCCACCGGCCATGATCGGCAAATTCCGCAGCGAAGATCTCTTTGCCCTGCGCGTTCACGGCGATTCAATGGTCGATGCGATGGTTGCCGATGGGGATGTCGTCATCCTCAAGCGCCAGGACACCGCCCGCAATGGCGATATGGTAGCCGTCTGGCTCAACGAGCGCGGCGAAACCACCCTTAAGAAGTACTATCTCGAAGGCAAGCGTGTCCGTTTGCAGCCGGCCAATCCGCTGATGGACCCTATCTATGTGGATGCTGAAAAAGTGAATGTTCAAGGTCGCGTGTTAGCCGTTCTGCGTACCTTGCAGTAGACAGCCGTAACAGCGGGCTGGCCTGTCACTGAACGAAATATAACTCTTCCCTGCTTGCACATTGCGCCAACCGTGTCGCTCCGTGCTGGCAAGTGTGCTAGAGTCTGTTTGGGTATTCTTCGTTCAGGTTAGGAGACAAGATAGCCATGCCTGCTGTAGGTCAACCAGCTCCCGATTTTGAACTTAAAAACCAGAACGGTGTCACCGTTCGGTTGAGCGACTTTCGTGGCAAGAAGGTCGTTCTTTTTGCGTTTCCCAAAGCCGATACGCCCGGTTGTACTACCCAGGCTTGCGGTCTGCGTGACGAATTTCCGCGCCTTCAAACCGCCAACGCCATTGTGCTCGGCCTCAGCCCGGACTCCCCCGAAGATTTGCTGAAGTGGAAGCAGAAGCAAAGTCTCCCCTACGATCTGCTTTCCGATCCCGATCATCAGGTCTTGGAACAATGGGGTGTTTGGGGCGAAAAATCCATGTATGGCAAAACCTACATGGGCGTCATCCGCTCCCACTGGATCATCGGTGAGGATGGCACCATTCTGGATGAACAGGTGAAGATTAGTCCCCAGGACAGCGTGAAACAGGCCACCGCGTTTCTGACCCCCTAAATTACATCCGGCGGAACAATCTGCCTGACTCGTAGGGGTGATGTTTGCGTCGCCCGCTTCTCCCCTTCCTGCTTGCGGGAAGGGGCTGGGGGTAGGGTTCTTGCTCTACGTGAGCGGGGAATAATGCCCTTAAATTCATGCATATGAGGCAATTCACGAATTGCCCCTTTCGTAACCCTCGCATTATTAACCATCCGAGTTAGCCATCCAAGTTCACCATCGGAAGACTATTATCTTTCGAACGTCCGTGCTATCCTGTTTACAGGCGGTGGATATGCTGCGCTCGCTCTCCCCGGTTCCAATTCAAAACACGGGAACTCACGACGCGAAATGGCATTCACGACGCGGATTTTTCCCTCAAACCGGCGCAAAGGGGGGCGGGGGATACGCCCATCTGTACACAGAAACGGATTTACTGCCAATCAGCAGCAAAGAGAGATCCAAAAAGCGGGGGGGGGGGGATCACTCAGAAGTTCGACAAAACAGCCCATTTTCACCCCCCATTTCCCCTCAAACAAGAGGCCAAGGGGGGGTAACTTGGGGAGCCAAGATCCACAAACTAACCCATCTGAGCGAAAGAAGTTTGATCTAAGGTGAACCTAAGATCAAACTTAGGAGTACCTAAAATCCTAGGGATTTCTCTAACTCTAGGCAGCAACCGCGTACACAGTCAGAACCACCAGCCCCAGCGCGTACAGCGCCGACGACAGCGCCCACCGCTGGATTGAGTTCTGATCCACCACACTTAATCCCACATCAGTTCCTGGATCGCGCTGCACCTGATACGACGGCCCAATAAACCACGCCAGCACGACGCCGCCCACCAGCCCGCCAATATGCCCGGCGTTGTCAATCTGGAAACTGCTGTCGCCCACCGTCGTGATGAATCCCAGCGCCAGGTTGATCCCCATCAGCATGATCAACTGGTTGAGATGCCGTTTTCCTGCCTCACCATGCAACCGGCGATTCTGGTAGAAATACACCATCTCCGCCCCGAAAATTGCGAAGATCGCGCCCGACGCGCCCACCGATGGCGCGGACGTAAAGATAAAACTCGCCAGTGAACCCGACAGCCCACCTAGGAAGTAAATCAGTCCGAAGCGCACATGTCCAAACAGCGCCTCGACATCCCGCCCAATGATATACAGCGCATACCCATTGAAGAAAATATGCATCAAATTCAGATGCAGGAACATCGACGTGAAGAGTCGATAATACTCACCGTCTCGAATCAACTCATTGACTTTCGCCCAATTAGTGAGGAAAGTATTCTGGTCAACTGCCGACAGGCTGAAGAAGTACAGATAAATCAGCGCAATCACCGCCAGCAGCACATACGTCAGGCGCGGCTCAGCTACCGGCATGCGAACAGCCACGCGGTAAGGAGCCGGAGCCGGACTGCTGCTTTCACCATTATCTGGAGGACGTTCGTACCGATACATACAGTAAACCTCGAATGGATGCGATATGATCTGGAATACGTACATTCTACCTTAAAGGGCGCGGGAAATGAGCAAGATTCACATTAGAAAGGTAAGGTTATCTCATGCCCACTTATGAATTTCGCTGCAATGCCTGTAAACGCAAAGTCAAAATCACCACCAAAACTTATGCGGAGTACGATTCGCTCGTACCAACCTGCAATTTTTGCAGTAGCACGGACCTCACTCGTTTGATCTCCCGTGTAGGGATTCAACGTTCAGTCGTCTCCCGCATGATGTCGGGTTCGATAGATGATGAGAGTGCGCTCGACGGCCTGGACGAATCTGATCCCCGTACATTGGGGCGCTTCCTGCGCGAGATGAGCGCCGAAACCGGTGAAGATATGGGCGGTGAGTTTGATGAAGTAGTCACCCGTTTAGAGCGTGGTGACAGCCCAGAGGATATTGAAGCCGCTATGCCCGATTTAGGCATGGACGATCCGGGCGGTGGTTTGGGCGGCGCGATGGGAGGTTCCCCCATGCTGGGCGGACTTGGAGACGATCTCTGATTTCGTTCTGGTCCACATCTGGTATAGTCTGCCAGATGTGGACATCCCATTTTAGCGGGATAGTGTCGGGAGATGCGATAAAACCACCGAGCGAATTTGTTCTTGAATGGCATTCTGCTCACCAAGTGCCGGAATTCGCATCCAGCGCTCCGGCTGCATCTCAATCATTTTGAGATACCCTTCCCGCACGCGGCGATGAATCTCCAGGGAGAGTGCATCCATCCGGTTCCACTCCGCGCCATCTTCAGCCGCGTGTTGGCGGCGTGCTAATCCCTCTTCGGCGGTAATATCCAGATAGATTGTCAGGTCCGGTTGTAATCCCCCGGTGGCAAACGCCAGAATATACCGCAGCGCGTCGAGGTCCAATCCCCGCCCGTAACCCTGATAAGCTAATGTGCTGTCGGCATACCGGTCGCACATCACAATCTCACCCGCCGCCAGCCGAGGCCGGATTTCCTGCGCAACCAGTTGGGCGCGTGAGGCGCAGTACAACAGGATTTCGGTATGCGGATGCATGCCCTCATTTTTGAGATCATGCAGCACCTGCCGAATCTGATCCCCAATAGCAGTGCCACCCGGTTCGCGCGTTCGATAAATTGGGTACCCCAATTCCTTCAAAAAATCATACAACAGGCAAATTTGGGTGGTTTTGCCGCTGCCATCCGGTCCTTCAAAAGTAATAAACATGGTTACTGTACCGTGATTTGCAAAGATTCCCGCGCTGCTCGCTCAATCGGAATACCGAAAAAGCCGCCTTCGACCCAAATCATCAATTCTCCATCATAAGTCCCCACAGCGCGCGGCATAATTTCCATCCGCACACGCACCCCTGTATTCTTCGAAATTTCCCGATCCAGCTTGTAAAACTTCCATTCGTCCATCAGTGGATAATTGCGCTTCTCTTCCACCAGTTTGACCGGGACATCATCGATCCATAAAGCGGTGATCGCCATTCCCGCAGTCAGTTTATCATCCAGGCCCATCCCTGTTATTTGGATGTGCGGCTTGCTGACCTCCTGGTTTTTGAGATCAAATTCCAGGCTAAAGGCTTGGTTAGCTGGAACCACCATGCTACTCTCGACGTAAGGCTGGCTGTTGACACTCAAATTGCGGACGTCCGCCTCAATTGGTTCTCCGCCCATATAATTCATAAACCCGGCTCCAAAGCCGCCACAGGCCCCGAAAGTGAGTAGGGCCACAAACAGCCGCATACAGCCTCTTCCTCGGCGGCGCGAGTGGTGATCATCAGGGTAATTTTGACTTCGGCGTCTCACACGTTCCTCCAATAGAAAGTTCGCCGGTCAGTTTGTTTGACCGGCGATAAGTAAACTATAACGATGGTTCGGTTTCAGCGCAATTATGGCCCAACCGGTTCGTCGCGGAAAATACGCACGCGGCGGTTCGGCTCGGTGCCATAGCTGTGCGAGACTAAACGGGCCATCCGGGCCAGTTCGTGTTGCTTGCGCCGCACATACGAAGACTGTGGAGCCAGATCAACGGAACGCGCGCCGCTTTTGATACGGCGAATGGCTTCTTCGGCCTCACGCATCGCCTCGCCAAAAGGGTCGTTTTCGTCGCTCTCATCTCCCGAAAGTTGGAATGCATCCACCATGAAGTCTTCCATTTGTGCTACCGTATTAGCTCGCAGCACATAGATCGACACGCCCGTCCGCTCCGCATCCACAATCAAGCGCGGGCGGCGGCGATAGTAGTTCTTCAGTGTGACCAACGCCTGCGCCGATTCGAGTTCATCCACGATTTCGACAGGCACACGAAGCTGCTTGGCAACCTGAATCAGACGGTTACGAGCTACTCCGTAGGCGAAAACTCGCAGGGTACGAAGCCCTCGCCCGCTGGATTGTGACTCATAAGCATCTTCTGGCATCACACCACCCTCGCGGTGGCCACGGTCATGCTCGCGACCTCGCTCATGGTCGCGTTCCCGATCACGCTCGCGCCCGGTTGCCGGAGTACCGGCCCGTCGTCCGCCGTTACGATCCCCAAAGGCATGGCCTTCAGGCTGCGCCGTCTCGACCTGTATTTCACCCGCTGCGTTCCGGTGGCGGATTTCAACCGGTAGCGGGCGTCCACGTAAATTAGCGTCTACTGCCGCCGCTACGTCTTCCAGAACCACCAGGCGATCACGCGTTTGAATTTCGATCAGCACATTAAAAGTTGGCGGTGCGCGCCGTTCCAGAACTGTTTTTTGCGTTCCACGTCGCCGTGCCTCTTCGTCCGAGAGGGTGACGGATTCAATCCCACCCACCAGATCGGAAAGCGTCGGGTTAAGCAGCAGATTATCGAGCGTCTGACCGTGCGCCGTGCCGATGAGCTGCACGCCGCGTTCCGCAATGGTACGCGCCGCGAGCGCTTCAAGCTCGCGTCCGATCTCGTCAATCACAATCGTTTCAGGATTATGATTTTCAACCGCTTCGATCATCACTTCATGTTGCAGAAGCGGTTTCGCCACCTGCATCCGCCGGGCGCGGCCAATCGCCGGGTGCGGCACATCGCCGTCACCACCGATTTCGTTTGATGTATCCACGATCACCACGCGCCGCGATTCCGCCAGTACGCGCGCTGCTTCACGCAGCAAAGTGGTCTTGCCCACGCCAGGTGGTCCCAGCAGCAAGACATTGTTGCCTTCCTCGATAATATCTTGAAGGACGTCAATCGTTCCATATACTGCGCGCCCGACACGGCATGTCAGACCGACAATGCTCCCCTTCCGGTTGCGAATAGCGCTAATCCGGTGCAGCGTGCGTTCAATTCCGGCGCGATTATCCTCATCAAACGCGCCGACGCGCTGCGCGACATAAGCCAACGTGTCAGCATTGATCTCATGTTCGTCGAGAACCACTTCTTCGTCGATATAACGCGCGGTTGGCACTCGTCCCAGGTCCACGATTATTTCCAGCAAATCATCTGGGCTGCGATTCACCGCTTCCAGTGCTTTGACCAGATAGTCGGGCAGGACGGCTTTCAGTTTTTCAAGGTCATCCGTAATTCGACGTTCCATAGTGTTTGTGCTTGTATTTATGTTTTGTGTTCTTCTGTCGGTTATCTGCCGTTACGTCGCCACAGCGACCAACGGCTATCTCGATGAGTCCGTTTATGATGCACGGTAATCGGTCCGTCCACAACCGGAGGCCGCAGACGGCTGGCTTCCAGGCTGGGCAGCGCAACCGTTTCAGGGCGCTCCAGCCGGACGAGAGTATATTTAACCATTAATGCCTGATGTGCCCACGTCTCAAACTCCACTTGTTCTAACATGCCGCGCAGCCAGTCTTGGTATGCCCGCGCATACAAATAAACCGGGAGCCGCTCGGCACGTGGGATATACGTCAGCGCGGACAAGATAATCGCCGATGCCTGATCGTACACTTCGGGATGAAAATAGGGTTTTATCACGACCCCACTTTTGCCTTCGGTTACGGCCAGATAACCGGCGATCTGACCTTCCCGTTCATAAACTAATCCATCACACGCTGGGCCGGGCAAAGGCTCGGCCTGCTGCAATAACCGGGGTACAGTGTTGGCATACAACGTATTGATCGCAATGCTATCATGCGGATGTTCAGGCCGCACGAGAGTTGGATCCCCTTTGGGAAGTGGCCCCGGTTCGCGGCGCAAAATAACCTGCCGCGAATACACCGCAAAACCCGACATGCGAAAAGCTACAAACGCCGGATGATTCTCATCAACCTCGGCATTAACCGAATGAGCACCCCGTTTTCCGGCCTCTTGCACAATTCCTTCGAGCAAGCGCATCCAACTGTGAATGCTTCCGCTGTCATGTGGCTCCGGTGACAAAAAAGTCAACTGGGCTACACTCTCGCCCATGCGGTGACGAAACTGCCCGACAAATGCATGGTCATTTCGGTAAACCAGTGTCGGCGCACCGAGATCCGCCAGCGGCACCGCTGACAGCAGCGCGTCTTCCAGCCCACGAATTCCGCGTGTTAGCTCCGTGACCATGTCCAGCGGCAGCATACTTTGTCCTACCACCCGCCGCACCAACGCCAGGTCCAAAGGGGTCATTAACCGGGGTTCAGACCTGTTCATATTCACTCTCTACCAACTGAGCGCATCATTTCAAACACGTCAGGCAGAAGGAATACCTGTGTGGGAGCTAAGTCCGCTGTAAACCAACGGACAACAGGCAGAGGTATTGCGTAGGTTCTCATCTTGGATCAATTTTATCATCAGGTAACATTCCCTGACAATAGTCGTTTGTCCTACGTAATATTTAAAGAAATTTGAGCGTCATTTAACAAAATATGGATAACTGCATTAAAGGTAGTCTCCGGCGGAGGTGTGGGCCATTCTAAATATTCCCTTGTCTATGGGCATCCTGAACACTCTCCCCGCGATATCAGTAACCTGAAATTCTAACCCACTGGAACGGTTTTTCGCCGAAGTGTCAGGTCTTTTCAGACCATTTTGAATTAACCGCACTTTAGCATGGGATCACCCCCAGATCAGTGCAGCAAAAAAACGCGTGCAGCATATTCCACTGCACGCGTTTTTCAAGTTGTAACCTACCCTCTCGTTGTTATCTCACACACAGCTTGCAGAGTCGGGTACTCCAAGCCGCATCTTTACTCCTGAACGCTGACAAGTTGCTCATTTATATCATTCTCCTGCCGGCGTCGGGAGCACCCATGTATCCCCATCAGAAACTGGTGTTGAGGTCTCCACCGGTAGATCGCCAGGAACGACCTCAGTTGGGACAGATGTAGGCAATATCCAGGTATCGGGTGTCACAGTCGGAGGTATGATCGATGCATCTGTCACCGCCAGTTCATCAATCCACCAGCCGAACCCGGTCTGACCCTCCGGTACACTCCCCTGCGTATCGAGACTGAAGCGGAGTTGGATAACGTTTCCACGGTATGGCGTGAGATCGACTGTCCGTGATGCCCAGGGACTTGTGGTACCTATTTGCAAATCGAGCGAGAACCAAGTCTGGCCGCCATCGAGACTTATCTCAAGCGCCGAGGTATCGCCGCTGGTCAGAGTCATCTGCTGCCAGAAGGTAACTTGTGGGTTGACTGCGCTACGCAGATCCATCTGATAACCTGCGGTAAGTATGCTGATTTGGTTCCGGGTGAGCGCTTCGACAAACCAGCCCGTGCCGCTGTAGGCGGATTGGGTATCCAGTTGCCAACTTCCGCTCGGCGTCCAGGGTAAGGTGCTGTCAAAGGAATCGCTGAATGGCAGCGAGAGCACAGGAGACAGCGGAGTACTTGTGGGAGCTGCTGTTGGCGGCACTGGCGTCGCGGTGGGCGGGAAGGTTAGCGGCGTTTCGACGGCAAAAGCGTCAATGGCGATGGTCCCGCTCAATGGATAGATGCGTAACGTGTGCTGCCCAGATGCCAATCCGGCTATAACCTGACGCGCACCGAACACGCTATCCGTTGCTACAGCGTCCACTATCTGTACCAGCGCACCATCGATTTCAATAGCGAAGGTTCCCAAGGCCGGATGCTGAACGTAGACTACATCGGCGCTGGTTCCCTGGAAAAGTATGGACAGAGAGTCGGACAGGGTGCCACTGCTGAAAATGTATCGCCCAGCACTCGCCAGATCGGTATCGTGAGATGTCCATTCCCCGGTTCGCAGCACGATTGGACTGTCGGACTCAACTACCTGTAGAGAGCCTATTGTAGGAATTGGTGTTGAGATGACGGTAATGACTTCGGGCAACGGAAGGCTCAACGAAGTCGTCATTGATGAGGGAGAAGCATCCCCCGTGCCAATTTCCAGCACAAGTTCGGGCTGATTTTGGAGGGCTTCTTTGCTGTTGTAGAGCACGCTGTTGGTCGAGGTGCTGGTCAAGCCAAAGCTATAGGTGCCATTGCCTGTGACCGCAGCGCTCACATCAAATTCTGCCCATGTATTCAGGGCTACTGCTGATAAGGTACTTAGAGGCGTGCCGCTTATCAATGGGGCATTGTTCCAGGTCAGCGCCCCTTCCAGCCAGGGAGTAGTCGTATCACGATAATCATTCGAAACCAGATACAGCGCCCCCCCACTGTTGCTTTCATCGGACACGAACAAACGCAGTTTCGCGCTCAGGACTGGACCGTCGATACCTGTCACATCGAACTTCAGGTAGCTGTCGATATCTTCACTGGAGGTTAGGCGCGCCCGGAGCGTATCCAACGAGCCATAATTCGAGGTCGGACTGACTAACTTCACCTGGGCGTCGCCAATCGCCGCAAAGCTCTGTACCGGCAGCGGGATCGGCGTGTTTGAGGGTGTGTATGTTACAGTCGGGGTCGGCGTATTTGATGGTGTATAGGTCACCGTGGGAGTCGGTGTGTTTGTTGGGGTTGACACGGATCCCGAATTCACTTCAAGCACGAGTTCGGGGCGATCTTGCAGCGCTTCTTTGCTGTTGTAGAGCACGCTATTGGACGAGTCAGTGGTCAAGCCAAAGCTATAGGTGCCGTTACCCGTGACCACAGCGCTTACATCCAACTCGACCCATGTTCCGGTAACGACGGCTGGTAAGATGCCCAGCGGTGTGCCGCTCATGAGCGGGGCATTATTCCAGGTCAGTCCTAATTCAAGCCAGGGCGTGCTGGTGTCGCGGTAATTATTCGAAACCAGATACAGCGATCCCCCACTGTCACTCCCGTCGGACACGAATAGCCGCAGTTTCGCGCTCAGGATTGGACCATCGACACCTGTCACATCAAATTTCAGGTAACTGTCAATATCTTCGCTGGAGGTCAGGCGCGCCCGAAGTGTATCCAACGCGCCATAATTCGAGTTTGGATTGATTAACTTCACCTGAGTGTCGCCAATCGCCGCGAAACTCCGCACTGGCGGCGGGATCGGCGTGTTGGTCGGCGTGTTGGATGGTGTATAGGTTGCCGTTGAGGTCGGCGTGTCGGATGGCGTATAGGTTGCTGTTGAGGTCGGTGTGTCGGATGGCGTATACGTTACTGTCGGAGTCGGCGTGTCGGATGGCGTATACGTCACTGTCGGAGTCGGCGTGTTCGACGGCGTGTACGTCACTGTCGGAGTCGGCGTGTTCGATGGTGTGTTGGATGGCGTAAAGGTTGCTGTTGAGGTCGGTGTATTGGTCGGCGTACTCGTTGGACCTCCACCACCAGACAACGTGAGGTAATTGTGAAAATAGGTCTCCATGGGATCCTCAACCGCCGCAATTACCAGGCCAGTCGTGCTGTTGAGATTCTGCTTGGTGGAGGTGACGTTATTCATCCTTGGAGTAGCTGTGTTGCTGCTGAGGATAACATCTCCCATGCCAGGAGCAAAAGAAATGTTGTTCATATCCGTCGATTTATAATAAATCGCTCCACCACTCTGGCCTGCCGCCGCAAATAAATAGAGGCGGTTATGCTCTTCGTCGAGCAGCACAATCGGTCGGGTGTGGCTATCATCCCCTGTTCCAAAGGTATAACGCGTCCACGTCCCATTCGTACTGCGCACATATAAGACAATCATTGGGTTACTGCCCGTCAGAGATGTTTTGCCTGCCACAAAAAGGCGACCGGAGCTGTCGGTCTTGATGTTAATGTGGTCATCGGCCTGGGAGCTGCCCTGAATCATGATTTCCTGCTGCCAGGAGGTATCCACATTGCCATCGTTGTGATACGCAAAATACATGGTCGATGAGCTTTGGTTGCTCCAGACAATACCAATCTTATTCCCCTGAAAAGCGCTAACAGCAGAAATATCATCGCTTGAGACGTTGACCCCGCTGGTTGGCAGCACATAAGGCGTTCCCCAGGTCAGGTCATCGCTTGTGCTGTGGTTGACCATGACCTTCCGGCCCTCAACGTAACTCACCCACAGCCGTCCAGTGGAATCTTTGGCAACGGTCAGCGTCTCAGACTTGCCCTGGGTTACGGTAACAGGAAAACCCGCATCAAGGCTGTAAACATCCGTTGCACTATTGTAGCTATAACGGTAGAGACGTCCCCATTGGCTGCTAGTGGTTGTAGAAGCACCGCTGGTCGTGAAGGTATGCGACACCACGTAGAGCTTTTGGCTAGCCCCATCCCAAAGTGTGTCAGCTTTAGTTCCGGGCCGATTATCCAAGGCTGTGCCGGTATCTGACCAGGTTTGGGTTGCCAGATTCAGACGATAAATATGATACTGATTGGCTGAGGCGCTAAACAGATCTCCCCACCAATACCCATCGTTCCACCAGAGCTTACTCTCAGGCTTTTCGCCAGTAGGGGACGAAGTGGATGAACTTCCGTAAGCAAAATCGGCATAACCTATCCCCCCCGATTGAGCATAGGTTGTTTTATCAGGTTTCAGATCGATGCCATAGAAGGAAACAAATATAGCCACAATCATGGCGGAAAATAAAGCCAATCGTCGGCGGCTAATTCCAAGGTGGAGGGAAGTACGAAACATATTCAACGCTCCTGAATAAGTTGAGACGAGATTGATTATGACAATGTGCAGCACGGCAGGAGCCACGTTGCCTGACAGTTGATATGGCAAAAAATTTCGTAAGGGAATTAAATACGATCCTAAGACCTATTTCATTGGGAATGAGAGGGACAAAATAAAAAACTAATTTTGCCCCTCTATTGCTGTCCCAAATTGCGCGGCTAAGGCACTGGTATCATAGGCAATCCACTCTTCCACGATTTTGCCCTGTTCATCAAACCGCTGGATAACTGTAAATGCCAGATTGATGGCCTGACCTGTTGGCGGCATATCGTAGAATTCACTCGCAAATGTGCCCTGTAAAACCGCATAGACGGTGACCAGATTGCCCTCTTCGATGATCATTTCGCTGCTCATGTGTAGATCTGGAATCGCAGTACGAAGCAAGGTGATTAATTCCCGGTAATCGTCAAACGTTAGACTATCCCGATTTACCTCGCTGGAGGGGAGATGCCCCACGTAGCCTGGGTTGTAAACTTCATCAACAACATCAACATTCCCCTGGTTAAACCCTTCCTCGATCAGGCGCTGCACAGCAGCTTTATGCGTTGCTTCGCCACTCTCTCCGGTGGCAATTGACGGATTCGACGCTGGCGTTGCTGTAGCTTGAACCTCATCAGACGACGCTGATTGATTACCCAGTACATATCCCACACCTACCAGGAGCAACAAAGCGATAACGCCAACCAAAATCATGAATAGGCGATTGTTTTGCATGACGTATCCGTCCTTCGTTAAATGGCATCGGTTGTGGGTCTTGCTGGGAAATAGAGAATATTAAAATTGAGTATATCATAAAAACACGCGTGGAGTGTATGATACCTATACAAATTGTCTAAAAAAGTAATATCAATTTGAAGTTGATTGATCGGCTCTAACACGTATAGAATTGATTCCAACCACAAATCTAACAGGGGGCACCCAGCTTAGGGACATCATGCCAATTTCATTAGGTCGGTGGTTGAAAAAACACGTTGATCACAACGTGTTAGCGTTTCATGCATCAAATAACCCATCAAACTCCTTTAGCGTTTAGGATATAAACTATGTGGCTCTCAGAAGCGACGCAGTCCAAACGGGTGATTTTACGTGCGGTGGTCATAAGTTTTACGAGCCTTATTTTACTTTTCACTTTGCAACCTACAACGGCTTCCCTGAACAGAACGCCAAGCGCTTTTCCCACCCTGACCAGTTCGGCTGGTTCGCGGGGATATCTCACTACACCAGAGGAGCTAAGGTCTATCGCACAAAAAGCTAACCTCGGCGTGGAACCCTATAAAGGTGCCGTGGACGAGGTTCTGAATTCGGCTGCTAAAAAATGGGACTACAAGCTGGATGCGAACGAAACTTGCAAAAGCGCGAACAGCCCGGCATGGATAGACAACGAAAGAGGGATCAAACGATTATATGCCAGAGCGTTGGCTTACCATCTTACTGGCAACAGCAATTATGCAGAAGAGGTGCGTCTCATCCTAGAGCAGATTATGACGAATGTCCTGGTTATCTCGCTCGATGAGCAGCAGTGCCGCTTGAACTTCGGGTGGGGAACGCCGGAACTAGTCGCATCAGCAGATCTCATTGAAGATTATTGGTATAACGAAACCTGCACTGGTCCGCTTAGCCTTCTGTATGGAGATACGACGATTGGCACCGGCAAGTGTAAGGAGCTTTTCCAAAACTGGTTGGTCAAAAACCCGTATTATGTGATTTCCTATTCGGCTGAAGCCAGCCAAAGCAATTGGGGGGCGGCAGCCACAACCACGTTAGCTTATATCGCCGACTACCTGTGGGATCGACCAGACGTACGACTGGAACATCGCAATCCTGACGAGAACAACAGCACTTGGACAGATGTGACTTACAGCCCGGCTGGAGCTTACGACCATGCTAACCAACTCGCGCTTGACCGGATGAATGGATATCGTGTTGATTACGGTAGCAGTACCTGTGACAACCTCGCTGGTCCGCAGCAAAGTGATGCTTGGCCGCCCGTTAAATCCCAAATTACCGAACGAGGTATTATCACAGAAGATGCACGGCGAGAAGAATACTGCAACATTCCCAACTACAATGGGGACTACCAGAATTACCCCCAGGTTCATATCGGTAACAATATTCAGCAATGCGAACTCATGTTGAGACGTGGAGATCGTTCTTGTTACGATAACATCGACTATACTGAGATTCCCAATTACACCTTCACCGATGAAAATGGAGATCGAAAGGTCACTTATCTATATCCAGGACGCGGATCTCTCGAACGTGCGATTAACAGCATCATTGTTGACTCGCACACGGAATGGCGGCATGATGCGGCCCTTGAAGTAGCTTATCGTTACTATGCGGTCTATCATCAGTTTGAGGGTGTAGACCAGTGGGCGGCACAACTTGACCGACCGAGCGGTTGTAGCCAGGATATATGTTTTGGAACGCTTACCCATGGCTTTGCCCCAGGTGAAACCCCTGGGTTACCGCCCACTGTTCCCAAAGCGACTCCCTAGCAGGATAAAGTATATGCCGCCTACGATTACGGGGAGTGCAAGCGATTAAGATATCTCATTGATGGCAGCAGTTGGGCACGGACGGCAGCCAGTGGGGCTAACCGCCCGACGTTAATCCGGCGTAATCGCAGTGGGTCCGCTGAGCGCAAATCGTTGAGGCCGCGATTGGTCGTAAAGGCCAGCGCAAAACCTTCGCGTTTCAATCCGGCGACAACTTCATCATTAAAACCACCGCTCGGATAGGCGAAAATGGGGAGGGCTTTGCCAATCTCGCGCTCAAGATCATGCAGCGAACCAACCGCCTCAGCCATCGCACGTTCCGGTGAAACGCGATTCATCAGAAAATGGGTTTGCGTGTGTGCTCCCAGCGTGACGCCCTCCTGAGCCAATTGGCGCAGTGCATCCCACTGCATTTCCTGATCAACCGGCGCGCACCTTTTGGTGGGATCGACTGTTCCATGCCT
>DATAMF010000068.1:0-15329 GCA_036260665.1 Aggregatilineaceae bacterium
TGCGCATGGACTCGTAGCCGTTGCCGTCGGCAATTTCCAGAATGCCCACCACGCCAATGACAAAGGGCGCAATCGACTGCTGGCGCTCGTCGGTAAGCTGTACGCGGACATTCGCCGTGCGCTCCAACAGGCCGCGATCCATGGTGAGATAGGTAAACTGCGTGGTGACGCCGATCTGGATGTCTAACTCGATCAGGGTGGGAGAATAGTTACCCCAGACGACGACGGTGGCCCCCGTCGCTTCGGCTGCTGCATGCGCTTCCGCATCCGAGCGGATGATCGCGGGGAAGGTGCGGAGGCGGATATTCGAAAAAGGCACCCCGACCTCCAGCGTTTGGGTGAGTTCATCCACGATGAAGCGGGTTACATCCCGCTCGGCTGCACCGCCGACGGGTTCCAGGTTCGCCACGAGGATCATATACTCGTCGGGATTAACCGGCTGCACCGCAGCGGTAACGGCGGTGGGGATCGGTTCCGGTGTGGCGGCGGCGGTGGCTGCGATGCCGGGCTGGTTGTCTACGGCTGTCGCGCTGCCGAAAATATTGGCGCAGTTTGCCTGACCCGAACGGAAGGATTCGGCCATCAGCGGCCCTTCATCGGGGAGGGCTGCGGTGAACGCGGCGAGGTCCTCGTCTGCGCCCGCCGTGTCGCCCATCTGTAAGCGGGAATCGGCGCGCAGCAGGTAGGTGAAGAGCATAGGCTGCGCGTTTTCTAATTCAATGGCGCGTGTATAGGCCTGATCCGCAGCGGCATAATCGCCCAAATTGCAGTAGGCATAACCTTGCAGCGTATACAGATCGGCCTGCGGTCCCAGCGCGGCCAGGCCGATTTCGGTGGCTTTGAGCGCTTCGTTGTAACGGGCCAGACTCACATTGGTGAAAATGGAGACGACAGCAGGCTGACCGAGGAACTGGTCGCCAAAAGCGGCTGAGATCACGCGGTAGTACAGATCGGGTTCGGGGAAGCGACTCAGCAGGCCCTCGATCATGGTGCTGGCGGTATCCATCTGGCCCTGGACAATGGCCGTTAAGCCAGCATAGGCATAGGGCAGGCTGGAATCCGGGTTCAATTCGATGGAAGTGGCAAAGTCGCTCATCGCCTGATCGTAACGGCCCTGATGGTAATAACTCGCGCCGCGCAGGGCGTAGGCATACCAGTCGTCGGGCTGCATCTTGATCACGTTGGTGAAATAGTCGATGCTCTCGTCGGGCAATACAAAGCCCAACAAATAACTGGGAATGGGCCAGTTGAGCGTGAGGCGGGCGGCGGTTTCCGCATCACGGCGGGCTGCATCAAAATCCCCCTGGCGGAGCAGCGCGATAATCCGCAAGCCGTAAATCAGCGGATTAGACGCTTCGGTGGCCTGGGCATTGGTCATTTCCTGCTGAGCAAGCGCCGGATCGGTGAAGATGCTGACGAAATAACGGTGATAATGGGCGGCGACCGTTTCCCCTTCAATGGCCGGGCTGGGTTTGGTCAGGTCGGCCATCACGGCCAGGGTGCGCATGTAGTCGTACAAATCCCCATTGGCGAGATGCAGCCCGGCGAGAGTGGCGAGCACCTGCCGCGCCACCGATTCCCCCTGGGGATCGCGCAGGGATACCTGGATGCCGGTGGTGCGTTCGACTACACTGTATTCCATCTGCATACGCGGGAAGGCATTCGTCTGGCCGACTTCAATATGAACATCGATGCTGTCGCGGGTATAACTGCCCCACACAATCACCGTCGCCCCGGATGCGGCAGTCGCCGCCCGCGCCTCTTCATTCGAGGTGATAATGCCGGGATAGGACTCGACGGACACGCGCGAATAGGGCGCATCCAGCACCAACTGCTGATCCAGGTCATTTTGCAGCAGGCGGCTGATCGGGCGCTCGGTGGGGCTGTTCTGCTCAAAACCGGCCACCAGCACCAGATAATTACCCTCTGGATAGGGGATGGGGGTAGGGCTGCTCACTACCGCGACGCTGGTTGGATGCGAAGGTGATTTGTCATCGCTGCTTCGATCAAAAATAAGGCCCAGCGCAAAAATGGCGACACAGGCTACCGCCAACACTGAGACCATCAACGCGATCCAGGGCCATTTACTGCGGTGGATGGGGATGATTTCACCGGACGCCGTGACGACACCTGCTGGCGTAATCGTGCCAGGGGTGAGCGGGGTGGGCAGCGGCGTGCTGCCGGTGGGCGTGGGAAAAATATCATCCAGCCCATGCGTCAACCGTTCCAGCCCGCGTGACAAGCGATCAATGGGGGTCGAAGCAAAACGCGGTTCGTCTGCCAGCAGCGCCCGCAGCGGGGTATCCGATCCCCGAATCAGCGCTTCAATTTCCGCCCCCACTACACGCACACTCGAAATCCGGCGATCCCGGTCTTTTTCGAGCATGCTCGAAATCAGATGCGCCAGTTCCGAAGGAATGTCAGGCCGCAGGCGCGCGATATCGGGCGTGGGTTTGGTCAGAATGGCGGTAAGCATGGCGGCGGTGCTGGTTTCGTCAAACGGCAGCCGTCCGGCCAGCATTTCAAAGAGCATCACGCCGAAGGACCAAATATCGGCGCGCTCGTCTAGGTCCAGGCCGTTGCAGGCTTCCGGGCTGAGATATGCATAGGTGCCGATCACGGAGCCGGTCTGTGTGAGGCGGGTACGATCTCCTAGATGCGCCACGCCAAAATCGGTCAGGCGCGGGGTGCCATCTTCAGCCAGCAGCACATTGTCGGGCTTGATGTCGCGATGGATGATGTTCATCCGGTGGGCGCGAGTCAAGGCGTCGCACAGATCGAGCGCCACGTTAAGCACCTGCTCGACCGGCAGACTTTCCTGGGCATCCAACTGATCACGCAGCGAACCACCGCCCACAAATTCCATGATCAGATAGTGGCGGTTTTCTTCCTGAATCGTCGCCAAAACCTTGACGATATTCGGATGATTCAACTTGCGCAGCGCTTCGCCTTCACGTTCGAAGCGGTCAACTAACTGGGGATTTTCCTGCACGATCTGGGTGTGCAAGATTTTGACCGCCACGAAATCGTCGGTCTGGGTATCGCGGCCTCGATAGACATCCCCCATACCGCCGCGCCCCAGCAAATCAATAAGTTCAAATCGCCCGGCGATCAACTTCTTTTCGCTCATCAGGTATCCTCAGTTTTGTGTTTCTCGACTGCGCACGGTGGCGGTTAAACGGCCATCGTGAAGTGTGACTTGGATGGATGTGCCTTCGGCGGCCTGCTGCACACTGCTGAGCCGTTTGGCGTCACCGGTGCGGGTCACAATCGCATATCCACGCTTCAGCAGCGCCAGTGGGCTGGCTGCTTCCAGGGCGCGGTGCTGGGCGCTCAGCCGATCCCGGTGGCGGGCCAGGCGGTGCTGCACCTGCACATCCATCCGGCTGACCAGTTCATCAATGCGCTGGCGGGCATTTTGCACACGAAGTTGGGGCGATAATCGCGTGAGCAAGCGCGTATGGGCGCTGATCACCTGGCGGCGGCGATCCAGGGCATCCTGAAAGGCGCGGTCCAGCTTGGCCGTAAAAAGCTGAAGATCATTACGCAGGATGACGCCATCGGGTGTCACCAGTTCCGCCGCCGCCGAGGGAGTCGGGGCGCGGAAATCGGCGGCGAAGTCGACCAGCGTAAAATCGATCTCGTGTCCTACCCCGGTGACAACCGGAATGCGGGACGCCGCCACCGCGCGGACCACCCGTTCATCATTAAAACACCACAAATCTTCTAAACTGCCGCCGCCGCGCGCGACGATAATCACATCCACATCGGTGTAATCGTTCAACATGCGCAGCGCCTCGACAATCTGGGGCGGTGCATCGACTCCCTGGACCGGGGTGGGACTCAGAATGATGTCGCAGGCGGTATAGCGCCGCCGCAGCACATTTTGCATATCCTGAAAGGCCGCCGTCGTGGGCGAGGTGACGATCCCGATACTGCGGGGGTAACGAGGCAGAGGTCGCTTGTGTTCAGAGTCGAACAGTCCTTCGGCTTCCAGCCTGGCTTTGAGCAGTTCAAACTGGCGGTTCAGTTCACCAACGCCAGTCGGCTGGAGCGCATCACAATAAAGCTGGTATTGGCCGCGTTTTTCGTATACGCCGATGCGACCATGGGCCAGCACCGCGTCCCCATGACGGGGTTCGAACAGCAGGCGGTCCGCATCTGAGCGCCACATGACGCACGTTAATTCACTCTCTTCATCCTTGAGGGTGAAGTAGATGTGGCCGGAGGTGTGGCGCTTAAAATTACTGACCTCACCCGTGATCCAAATGTCTTGCAGGCTCGGCTCAGAGTCGATGAGATCGCGGATGGTCGCCGTTAGCTCGTAAACGGTGTAAGTTTGTGTCATGGGTAATTGCGCCGCCTAACTATGTGATCGGTTAGAATTGTACCGCAGCGCGCGCGGTTAGGCTATGTAGGGCCATTGGATTTATGCTAGAATCGCAGTCAAGGGACTACGTTTCCACCGGGAGTAAAAACACATGGATGAAGCCGAACGTCAGCAATTCGCTCAACGCTTGAGCGCGCTGTCGCTGAAGGACGCGCGCAAAGAACTGATGAAGCTGGATCGCTCCTTAAAGTTGAAGTACTACCGCAATTCCATCTGGGATGAATTCCATTCATTGTATTTGCTGCCCCAGCTTGGAGTCAGTGTGACGCTGGTTGAAAAAGAAGACCGGGACGCGATGACCACCGGGGTGGCCGCCAGTCCGGGGGGGCAAACTTAAAAAAGACCGCGCCAGCTTCTACTATGTGGAAGCGCGGGTTGACGCGCTGAATCGCCCGCTTGGTAACGGCACCGGCAAGTAGCTATCTCTGTTCTAATTTATCGGCAGGCATCACGGCCTGCCTTTTTGCATTTGTTTGGCATTTAGTGAAATTTCTTGTACCTTCTCCTTACTTCCCAAATAGTACGAAGGAGAAACTAAATGTCACGTACTCGTTTGTTCAGTCTGCTGATGCTTTGCGCCCTGCTCGCTATGCCGTGGGCGGTGTTTGCCCAGGATGGCGGCGATGATGAAATGGCAACCTACACCTCGGAAGACGGGCTATTAACGGTCTCGTATCCCGCCGAGTGGTTTGCGCGAGAAAGCAGTTTTCTGTATGGGGCAGAGCTTGCTAACTCAGAAGACGTGTTTACGGCATTAGAAGACCCTCAATCGATGGGGCCGGGCACGGGCATGGTTGTGATTAACGTTACCCTGGTGACGTTGGAACAATTCCAGATGTTTGGTATGCAGATGGAAGAGGATATGACCGGGGAAGAAATGCTGACGGCTTTCCTTGAGTTTATTTCCGCCCCCGAAGGCGATGAAGAGGCTGAAATGCAGGGAACCGCCGAGCCAGGCATGGATGCCACCGAAGAGCCAATGGCCGAAGGAACCGCTGAACCCAGCGATGTGACGGTTAGCGAAATTGAAGCGGTTGACTTTGAAGATGGCCGTCAGGCGTTTTTGGCCGAGGTTAATTCGTCCTATGGGGACGATGCCTACCTGATGTTTGAAGTCAGCGAGGGTGTGTTTGCGGTGGTTGATGTCTTCACCGCGCCCGGCGAACTGACCGATGAACTGGTGCAGACGGGTGCTGCGGTGGCGGAAAGTATCCAGTTTACCGGCACCGCCGATGATCTGGCGATGGAACCCGTGTCTGTGGAACCCAGCAATGTTGATCCCAGCACGCTGGATGGTAACGCGCTGGTGGATGAGCGCTGCACGGTGTGCCATGATCGCGGACGCATCGATTCAGAGGATGAGGACGAAGCGGGCTGGACCGCCATCGTTGACCGCATGATCAGCTACGGCGCGCAGTTGAATGAAGCCGAGCGGCAGGCAGTGATCGATTATCTGGTGGCGACCCACTAAACGCCCATCCGCAGCAACACGTGAGGCACCCCCAGGGTGCCTCTTTTTGTATCATTCCACGTGGGGCAAGCGCTAGGCTAACTGAGCCAGATAATCCTGCTGCAAACTTGCCCGATGATGTTCCACGTGCCCGGCCAGCATATAGAGCAAGGCGCGGGCACTCACCGTCGAACCGCTCACGGTGCCCTGGCGCAGGCTGGCCTCCTCGGAGAGTCCACGAAAAGTCAGCAGATTCGCGCGGCGCAGCAGATCAAATTCCTCCAGCAGATCCAGCAGCGTACGGTCGCCAAAATGGGCGGTTCGCACATAATCATCCTGCTCAAAGCCGGGCAGCGGCGTCTGGTCGCCGCGCGAGATGCGGAGGGCGCGGTAGGCAAAAACGCGCTCGACATCGTTGATATGCCCCACGACTTCTTTGATACTCCATTCAGCGGGACCAGGGCGAAAGTCCGCCTGGTGCGCCGGAAGCGCAGCCAGCAGCCGGCGCAAGGCGTCACTCTGTCGAGCGAGAATCTCAAAAATATCACCCTCTGGCACCTGCTGAATGTATCCCGCGTAAAATGGAGCGTACTCATTATCGCCGGGACGATGGATGGTAGAAGACATGGCAACCCCTTTCTTCGTGTAGAAGCGTGTGACTATAGTAGTGGGGATACGCCGCTTGCGCCACTGTTAGTAAGATGGTTCCACATATAACCATGACAATCTCTTAACAAAAAAGATATTAACTATATTTTTTATAGTATTGAAAAAAATTATTTCCTCCTATAAGCTGTTAGTACATACCGTGTACCGCATAAGGAGAAAGCTGTCATGCATCGTAATCGTTTGTTAAGTCTGGCCGTATTGTTGACGCTGGTGATCTCCCCTGTTGCTGTGTTTGCCCAGGATGATGAGGGTACAGCGACCTTTACCTCTGAAAACGGACTGTTTTCCTTTGCTTATCCAAAAGACTGGGTGGTGCAGGAGACAGAAGAATTTCCGTATGGGGCGAGTATTGCTGATTCGGAAGCGACGCTGGAAGAAGTTCTCAGTGAAGATGATACTACAGAAGCTGATCCCGGTCAGGTGGGAGCTAACATTGCCCTTTTTTCGACCGACTTTCTGACTTCATTTGGCTTTGAGATGGATGAAGACATGACGTTTGAGGATCTGAGCGCTTCGCTGCTGGACTTTATGATGGGCGACAGTGAAGACGATATGGAAACGGACGACAGCGAGATGGAAGCCACCCCTGAAGCGGGTGAGGATATGTTGGGTGAAGTGGAAACCGTCGAATTTGAGAACGGCGGTATGGCGGCGATTGCGACGTACACCGAAGACGATGCTGAAGGCGCGGTTGTTGTCTTCCTGCCCGCCGAAAATGTCGTAGGCGTGATGTATCTGGCGACGGCCCCTGGTGAATTTACCGATGATCTGCGCGCGACAGCCCTGGCGATTGTGGAAAGCTTCCAATTCACGGGCACTGCCGAAGATTTGGTTCCCGCGATGTCGGAAGACAGCGGCGATAGCTCTGGCAGCGATACGAGCGGACTCGATGGTAATGCGCTGGTCGATGAGCGCTGCACGGTATGCCATGATCGCGGACGCATCGATTCGAAGGATAAGGACGAAGCCGGGTGGACCGAAACGGTGGATCGCATGATCGGCAAGGGCGCACAGTTGAATGATGAAGAGCGGCAAGCGGTGATCGATTATCTGGTGGAAACGCACTAACCTCACCCCCTCTCCAACCGAGTTGGACGAGGGGGAAGATCGGGTGGGGCAAGCCCACGCCCCTACGAACGGACCCGGTACATGTTAAGAAGGGCGATTTTTTGAACCAATGGGGCGATTCGTGAATCGCCCCTACTGTTTCACGCTGGTTATTCCTGGCTGTCCAGGTCGTCTTCGGTGGCGGTGAGACCGAGTATGTGGTAGCCGCCATCGATATGAATCGTTTCGCCCGTGATCTGCTTGCCCCAGTCGCTTGCCAGGAACGTCGCCACATTGCCCACGTCTTCCTGGGAGACGAGTTCACGCAGCGGGGTAACTTTCTCGCTGTAGTTCAGCATCATACGGAAGCCGGGCACGCCTGCTGCCGCCAGCGTTTTGATCGGGCCGGGGCTGAGCGTATTGACACGCACGCCCTGCGGCCCCAGATCGACGGCGAGATAACGCACGATATTTTCGAGCGCGGCCTTGGCAATCGCCATGACATTGTAGCGGGGCATCACTTTTTCGGCGGCATAGTAAGACAGCGCCATGATGCTGCCGCCGTTGGGCATCAGATCGGCGGCATATTTCGCCATCGGGATCAGGCTGTAGGCGGAAATATCGAGCGCCAATTGGAATCCCGCCCGGCTGACATCGCGGAAGCGCCCGCCGAGGTCTTCGCCCGGCGCAAACGCCACAGCATGTACCAGAATGTCCAGCGAGCCAAAGTGTTCTTTGGCCTTCACAAAGACCTGTGCAATGTCGGTATCGCTGCCGACATCACACTTTTCGACAAACGTAATTCCGGCTTCCTGGGCCAGCGGAAAGACGCGCTTTTCCAGCATCTCGCCCGCGTAACTCAGGCCGACGGTGGCTCCTTCGCGCAAAAAAGCCTCGGTGATGCCCCACGCGATCGAGCGTTTATTCGCGACGCCAAAAATGAGCGCTTTTTTCCCTTCAAGAATTCCCATGAATGATTCCTCCTGATGTGCTGTGTACGGGTAATACAACACAATGCGGGCGGATTTGTTGCGGGGAGACTACTCTTCGACAATAACCGGGGTGCCGATTTCCGCCCAATCGTAAAACCACTTGGCTTCCGGGGTGGGGAGATTGACGCAGCCGTGACTCATCGGCTGTCCAAAATTATCGTGCCAATAAGTACCGTGCAGGCCGTAGCCCTGGTAAAAATACATCACGAACGGGACACCGGGCAAATAATAGCCCGGCCCGCTCATGGTTTGAGAAGGTAATTTTTGATAGATCTGGAACTCGCCTTTGACGGTGGGATTCGGATCGAGGCCGGTGGATACCAGAACATTACGCACGATGCGCCCGTTTTCGTAAGCGTAGACACGCTGGGATTTCAGGTGAACCACGATCTGCTTGCGGACGAGATTGATCCCGGTCAGGTCCGAGTCGGGCGACTGGTAGCCGCCCTGACGATAAGCAATATGCGTAACCGGAATAGTGAGGTGCTGCCCAACCGACAGCCGGTTCGGATCGGCCAGCCCGTTAATGTCGATGAGCGTATCCATCGAGATGCCGTAGCGTGACGCAATGGCGCTCAGATTTTCGCCGCGCTGCACGATATGCTGGCGGCCCTGAACAGCGGCCAGTTCCGGCGGCATGGCGTAAGTTGCCAGCATGAGACTGCTGGTTTCTGTTGTGGGGGTGACGGTAGGCGTACCCAGCGTGGGGGTGACGGCGGGTGTATCGGTTGGCTGAGGCGTGTCTGTCGGGTTGGGTGTATCGGTGGGCGGCGGTGACGGCGTGGGGCTGGGGGCCGGGGTGGGTTCCGGGGCCAGATGCGAGAGCGGCACCACACACATCCGCGCGCCGCCGTTGAATGTACCGGCATCGGTTAACATGACCGTTTCGCCCGTATCCGTATTCACCAGCGCGATTTGAACATCGCCGGGGCCGCCGACGGAGGCTAAGAGTTGGTTATCACTGGCAAACGCCCAGGCTATCTCAGCAACAGCGCTGGCAAGCAGTGGGGCCGGTTCTTCCAACTCGAAGTCGAGCAGGTAGATGTCAGCGGTTTGCGGGTCTTCCAGATCACGCTGGACCGTGTACACGATACGCTCGCCGGTTGGATCGAAGAACGGCCAGATTTGATTATCGGCGCTGAATTCGGTGGGCAGCAGCGGAAATTCGCCTTCGATCTCATCCAGAATAGTCAGAAAAACATCCCAATCACCGGTTTGTTCCGACGAAAACAGGATTTGACGGCCATCCGGTCCCCACGAGGGGGACGTATCGCGCCCCAGTTCAGTCGTGAGCTGGCGCTGATTGGCTCCATCGGCATCCATGATCCAGATGGTGGGAATGCCCTGGTTGCGGGTCGAAACAAAAGCAATTTGGCTGCCGTCGATACTGAAGATGGGCGCAAAATTCATGCCTTCCGAATCGGTCAACTGCACGGGTTCGTTGAGGTCCAGACGTTGGAGATAAAGCTGATAACTGCCCGTCGCGTCGGAGGCATACACGACGGCGCTGGCGTCAGGCGAACACGATGGCTCGCGCTCGTTGGCCGGACTCCCGGTGAGCAAGCGCGTTTGACCGTCAAGGGTCATCAGGAAAATATCGTCGTTGTTGTAGCGGTTGCCGTAAAAAACGACCTGATAGGACTCTTCTTCACCGGACGCAGTGGGCACAAAGTCGGGCGATTCCGGGCTGGGTGTGAGAGTCATCACTGCCGGCGTCAGGGATGCATTTGCCTGGGCGGTCTGGATGCCCTGCTGGATGGCAGCATAGGTCTGGGTGAAGGGGATCACCAGTGCATCCCCTGTTGCAGTCAGATCAACGGCCTGCGCAACGGCGGTTCCGGTTTGCGCTTCGGCGGTATATGTCTGCATGATGCCTGTGGCTTCGATCTGCGCTTCGGATAACTCCGCCGGGGCGGTTGATGTTGCCGCCGCTTCAGTGGCTGCCGTTGTGGGTGACGCTAAAGCCGCTGCAACTGTCGGCTCAATCGCGCTGGTAGGGAGTTGCGATTGGGCGGTCAGCGCGTTTTGCGTAACGAGTTGGTCCAGGCTGAGGGTGGGCGGCAGGGTTTTATCGTCGGACTCTGTTCCGCCACAGGCTGCCAGCGTCAGTAATAGGAAGAACAGGAAAACGGAAAAATAGAGGCGGTATCGCAAACGAGTCTCTCCTGATCAATAAATTTTAGAAGCTGCGATGTGATTTGACCACGATCTTATCTTACGCCCAAATAGATGACGGCAACCAGAAAGAGCAGCATCATCAGCAGCGATGCCCACGACATCACGCGGGCGGTGCGGGCCTGAATCTGGACATGATCCAGGGCGGTATCGATTTCGGCCCCCGCCAGATAACGGTACAGGGCAGCGGCTTCGCGGTCCAGAGTACGGTAGTGGGATGGGAGCCAGTGATACACCTGGGTGCGGGTCATCCGGTAGTACACGCGCAGCGATCCGGTGCGGCGTTTGACGGTGATGGTGTGATCGGCGCGGCGTGGATCGAACCAGGGATAAAGGCGGCGGCGGCGGGCGGTGATACTTTTGTGGGTGATGCGGGTGACATCGAACCCGGCCCGATCAAAAAAAGCGGGCAGACGGAGTTCGAGTTCTTCCATGGGCAGCAGAATGGGCAGACGGTAATTGATGCGCAGCCGATCTTCACGCCAACAGCGTTCGGAGGGCAGGCGCACGGGCATCAACTGCGGTTTCACGACAGGCGGCGGATATTCGATGGTAAGCTGGCGAGTGGGCGCGTGCAGCTTGCGCAGCAGTTTGACCAACTCTTCGACGGCCAGCAAAAAACGCTCTCGAAAATCAACCAGTGGCAGATCACGCAGCGGTTCGGGAATGGGAACGGTTTCGTGCATCACAACCACGATCCGCTTTTGGGTATCGAGCGCGGCCTGCCAGTCAGACTGAAAGCTTTCGTCAGCCAGACTGGATGGAGAGAGCAGTACGATGGCATGGGTGGCGGCGGCAGCCGTCTGGTGATGATCGGGCAGGAGCAGATCCGCCGGAACAGTGGGATCGGGAATTGTTTCCATAACCAGCCCGCGTTGCTGAAGCTGGATGCCGAGCTGTTCGGCAAAAAGCGCATCCTGGGATGCATAAAGTAAACAAATATAAGGCATGGGTAAAAAATCCTTCAAAAACACACCACCGTAATTATGCGAGGAACGAGGTGAGAAGACAAGCGCCCGCGATATAACCACCGTCTCGGCTACGCAGGTTGAAGGAGGGCCGCATCGCTGGTACACTAAGACTGATAAGCGAGGGAACGATGGGACGCCTATTTGTCATTTTACTGCTATTGATTTTAGTGCTGTCTGCGACCAATCCGGCGCTTGCGCAGGATGATACCACCTGGCTCGTCCAACAAATCAACACTCTGCGCGGCGGGCTGGGCTTAGGTGGGTATGCCCTGAATGCACAGCTCACGTCCGCCGCCACGCAACACAGCGAGTACATGGCGACCACCTGCGATATTGCCCACAATGAGTCCAATGGATCGACTCCTGCCAGCCGCGCGGCGGCCAATGGTTACGTGGGCGATCATGTGAGCGAAAATATCTACGGCGGAAGCAATGCCAAAGCCACGGATGCCTGGAACTTTTGGATTAACTCGCCTGTGCATTATGCCGGGTTGGTGCATGGACTGCTGAATGAGGTTGGGGTTGGGATTGCGCATGGCCCCTGTGGACACTACTACACACTGCTGTTCGGACACCGGGCGGATGTGAACGCGCCGCCTGCCCCCGCTGCGGCCTCTGGTGGACAGCCCGCCGTCCAGCCCACCCAAAAGCCGTATGTTCCACCGCCACCCAGCCGCACCCCCACTGCGACGATTCCGACCTTTACACCGTCGCCCACCTGGACACTAACACCGACGCATCATCCATCGCTGACAATCGACGCGGGGCAGGCCGATGCGGCAACCGCCGTTGCGATTGCACAGCAGACTGCGCTGGCGTATGAAGTGGCGGCGCTGGCATCTCCGACCGTAACCACTGAACCGCCGACCCAGACCCCGCCGCCGACGGCAACCGAAACGCCAGTTACCCCGACTGAGACGATCACACCCACTATGACGCCAACACTAGCTCCGGTTGAAGCAGTGGAAGCAGAACCCACCGATGATTTTGAAGTGCGCGATCTGATTCCGTTCGCGCTGTTGGGGCAGGCGATTCTGGTGGGGTTGGTGGGCCTTTCGTTTTTCCGGCGTTCGCGTTAATGGATGAGGAGAGAGCATGGCGGACACAGCGGATCCGATCAATGTCCTGATTACGGTGAAATTTGATGCCGAATCGCTGGCATCGTTCCGAGATGTCTCCAACCGCCTCGACATTCTGTACTATCCGGCGCGGCAGGCGCGCGAAGTGCCTGACGATATTTGGGCCAAAACCCAGGTTTTATATACGTCTTCGGTGGTGCCAGAGCTTGCCCAAACGCCGCAGTTGCGCTGGGTCCACGTGCATTCGGCGGGAGTCGATCACCTGATCGACCAGCCCGTTTTCCAGTCTGAAAACGTGGTGCTGACCAACGCCAGTGGGATTCACTCGACCAATATCGCGGAATATGTGTTCACGATGATGCTCGCCTTTGGACACCGCCTGCCCACCCTGATCGAATATCAAGCGGCAGCCACCTGGCCGGACGAACAGCGCATGCTGCGCCTGATGCCGCTGGAATTACGGGGGAGCACCATCGGCATTGTCGGGTATGGCAGCATCGGGCGTGAAGTGGCGCGGATCGCGTCGGCGCTGGGCATGGAGGTGCTGGCGATTAAACGGGATGTGCGGCACCCTGCCGAACTGGATGAATATAACCTGCCGGGAACGGGCGATCCCGACGGTCAGTATTTTCACCGCTTATATCCGCCCGAAGCGCTGCATTCGCTGGTGCGCGAGAGCGATTTTGTGGTGCTGACCGTGCCGCTGGTCGAGGCAACGCGCGGGATGTTTGGGGCAGACGCGTTCGCCGCCATGAAACAAACCGCCTTTCTGATCAATGTGAGTCGCGGCGGAATCGTGGATGAGGACGCGCTGATCCAGGCGCTGCAAAACAAGCAGATCGCGGGGGCGGCGATGGATGTGTTTGAGGCTGAACCCTTGGCCGCTGACAGCTCCTTGTGGAAGCAGCCGCGCCTGATCATCAGCCCGCATATCTCAGGCATGACGGGCGATTATAATGAAAAAGCGGCCACGCTTTTTATCGAAAATTTGCAGCGCTATATTCAACGCAAAGAATTACTCAACGTGGTGAATCGCTCATGGGGTTATTAAGCCGCAACTGCGCGAGTCCGAATACGTAGTATAGTATGAGAAAGCCAGTGTTAAAGGAGATCGAGATGGATAAACAGGACAAGAAAACCAATCCTTTGGGCGCGTTTGTCGAGCACCAGATCAATATGATTGAGGAAACCGGTAAAGCGGTGGTGTCGCTGCTGCCGAAGGATTTCCGCACGCACACGGGTCGCGCACTGGAGGAGGGCAAGGCCGGGTTCGAGGCGCTGTTCGATGGTATTCTCGACGGCGTACAGGGCGGCGTGGATAAGCTGCGCAAGTCGTCGAAAGATGAATCCGGCGATAAAGTGAAAGTCGAAGTCGAATAGTTGTATCGGCGCGTATCAGACTGACGAGGAGAAAAATGGAGATCACCGAGAAGGACCGCGAACTGGCGAAGAAGTGCGTGGCGTGTCCTGTATGTACACGCGCCCGGAAAAAGCAGCGTGGGATCGCCTTTTGGTTCGTGAAAAACGTCGAAGGCGGCGTGTGCCCGGCCTGCAAAGCCTATGAAAAAGTGTATGGGCGCAAACCGCACCAAGCGCTCAAGTAGGGGTCTGAACTGAAACGCCCGGCGTCATCACCGGGCGTTTTTTGTTGTCTGGGGAAGGGTTGTTAGTTGTTTAACCGGGTAACCTCGCTGGCCTGCGGTCCTTTGGGGCCATCGCTGATCGAAAACTCGACCCGTTCGCCCTGTTCGAGATTACGATAGCCATTGCCGCTGATGGCGCTGTAGTGAACGAATACATCGTTCGCATTCGACCCGGTTTCAGGCTGGATAAAGCCAAAGCCTTTTTGCGCGTTGAACCATTTAACCACGCCGGTCAAACGTTGAGACATATTGTTTCGTGCTCCTTCGTGTTGAGAGATCAAAATTGTGTGGCGCTACGCGAGGGTGTGCAAACAACCTGCTCCACAACAATCAAAATTGTAATATGGGATTTATGGGAAGTCAACAGATTAACGTTTATTTTTGTCAAACTTATCGCGAAAATTATTTCCCCATCTTTGGGGGTAGGGGCAATTCATGAATTGCCCCACCGTTCGGTAACCGGACTCGCATCCCGACGAGATCGGAAATCCGTCTTTTCAGGCGCGGCGAAACACCCGCCAATATAACACGAATGGCACACAGGCCAGCCCCTGGGCGGCCAGAAGCGCCCCGATCACGCCGATATGATCGGCCAGCAGGCCCTGTAACAGCGAAAAAAGCGCAAAAGCGATACTGCCCGCCAGCGAGACGAGCGATCCCATGGTGGCGCGCTGTTCCGAGGTGAATTCGCGTTGCATCAGCCCGTCTTTTGCCACCATGTTCACGCCGTAGATCAGCCCGGTAGACGACAGCAGCGCGGGGGAACCGACTGTCGGCGCTAGCACGGCGGCGGTATTTATGGCCTGGCCCACCGCGCCGCCCCACAGCAGCAGCCGGAATTCGGAAAAACGCCTGATCAGCCGCCCGCTGAAAAAGAAACTGGCCGACGCGAACACATTCCCCAGTGTCTGGG
>DATAMF010000096.1:0-18356 GCA_036260665.1 Aggregatilineaceae bacterium
GCATCAGCAGGTTGAACGCGAAAATGAGTGCCACACCAAGCACCACCGCCAATGTGGTTAAAGTCGTACGCAGTTTGCGCCCGCTGAGATAACGCAGCGCCATTAAGATCGACTGCCACCCAGGGGAAATTGTCCCCAAACGATGTGTGTTCATATTATCCTCCACGCTTCTACATGGTGACGCGGCTGAGTTGTTCGCGGATCAGGTCGGCATTGCCGATGCCCTTCAGCCGGTTTTCGTCCACGATCGCGCCGTCTTTGAGAAAAATGATCCGGTCCGCATGGGCAGCAATGCGGGGATCGTGTGTCACCAGAACAATCGTCTGATTCCAATCATCAGCAGCACGGCGCAAAAGCTGCACCACTTCATCGCTGGCTCGCGAATCGAGGTTGCCGGTTGGCTCATCGCCCAGAATCAAAGCCGGATGGTTAACCAGGGCGCGCGCCAGGGCTACCCGCTGTTGTTGCCCACCAGAGAGTTCAGAAGGACGGTGCGTGCGGCGATCACTCAGGCCGACGCGCTCCAGCGCTTCATCGGCTCGTCTTAAAGCTTCCGTGCGCGGCACGCCGTCCAGAGTCAGCGGCATGGCGACATTTTCCTGCGCGGTCAGCACCGGGATAAGGTTATAGAACTGGAAAATAAAGCCGAGGGTTGTCCGTCGTAGCAGGGATAGAGCATCATCATTTAGCGAACTCAGATCCTGATTTTTCAAGCGAACACAACCGCTGGTCGGGCGTTCCAGCCCACCGAGCAAATAAAGCAGTGTGCTTTTGCCAGAACCGCTGGGTCCCATGATGGCTAGCAGTTCACCCTCTTCGATTTCCAGGTTCACCTGGTTTACGGCGTGGATCTGGTGATCAGAATCACCGTAGATCTTCGTCAATGATTCGGTGCGTACAATCGACATGGTATTTCCTTTCATGACTGCAACAGCAGTTCTCAACGCCGGCACTTCCTTCCCAATTTCGCCTATTTGGGCGGTTATCTCCCATCTTTACGTGGCCTTCCACGCGGTTTGGGGGTGGGAGGAGGAGGGGTGTAAGCTTTTAATTCGGACAACCGCGCTTCGCACATCTCGATCCAGCGTAAATCGGCTTCGAGATGCATCATGGCGCTTTCTAATAACAGCATCCAGGGCAGATCAGTAGGTGGATTGGCTTCACGTCGCAGTTCGTTCACCTGATGAAGCTGCTGGTATAATTCGCGCCGCTGGGTTACCAAGACTTGTTCGGCTTCCACCGGGCTACCGAGCAGGCTGAGGACCAATTTGGCATAAAACGCATCACCAAGTTGGTATTCCCGCACATCGGGGGTCAGATACCATCGGCAGAGTTCGGTCAGCCCGCTTTCCGTCAACTGGTAAACTTTACGGTCCGGCCCTTCGCCCGACTCCATGACTTGATAATCAACCCAACCCGCCTCATAGAGACGCGTCAGCGTGCTGGCGATCTGGCCGGGTTTGACATCCCAGTCCACTTTGAAGGCCAGCGAAAGCTGTTTTCCCAGCTCATAACCGTACATTGGTTTTTGGTAGAGCAGCGCCAGTAGAGCGTGTTTGACTGCCATCCAATAATCTATCCACCGAGTGTCTAGTTTTCTATTAAACTATACACCGAGTGTCTAGTTTTTGCAAGGGGCTATTTGGAGGTACGGTTTTTACGTCGGGTATCCGAAGAAATCGAATTGTGTTTCATGGTTCATGAATGGTTTCGGCCTGCCCAAGTTGGGTGTGCTCAGCCTATACTTTATCCCCAAAAAAGGCAGTACACCGGAAAGCAGAAAAAACGAAGGATAAGCGTTGGAAACGTTTTGCGTGGACCATGACGAAAAAAGAAGGTACATCCCGAATAAAGCGTGTGCAATTCAAAATAGTCTGACAAGGTCCGGAATTCAGACAAAAAAACGCGCGCGTACACCGTCTGGAAGCTGGAACTTTCACGACACTGGTGGTATGGTGTATGTGTGCGGAAGGTTTTTTATGGAGAATCCGGAAGTGCCCACACTTCCACTGGGAACTACCAGGTCTTCCACTTCACAGCTTCCATGAACTCTTGATCTGTTATACAGGCGCTTGGTTGTTCCTTCCCATCGACACAACTCCGCGTTGCGTGGCGAGCAACGCAAGTCTTCAATCCTAATCCAGGTGTATTAGACTTGTTTCGGTTCTTGCGTTTGATGTCCCGAATCGCTGTTTCGTATAAGCCGCAACATGGACAGGTAAGGTTGTGCCTGTTCAAGGTTATCAAACTGAACAAAACGAGCACGGGACAAATGGAAAGCCAACATGGTCACAAGCCGGTTCAGTTTATTATTGGCTACTGCGATGATTGCCTCAAGCTTTCCGTGATCGCGATAGTGCTGAGTCATGCCCAAGTTTTCGACGGTGGCATAACCCGCTTTCAGTGAGGATACATCGAGTAAAAGAATGAGCCTGCGATCAGATGCGTTTAGAATATTCATAACCTCTTGATTAACGGCTTTCAATTCATCCAGCGATACCGTATCTCGCATGTCTACGCGTAACACTTCACCCGAAGAATACCACTTCAGTTCATATGCCATCAATGCACCTCGCAGCTCTGCATCAAAAGAGAGACTCCAACTGCCGACCTAATGCGGTTGCATCAATTGGTTTGGGAAAATACGCGGTGAAGCCCGCTCGAATAGTTTCTTCCCGAAGTTTAGAGGTATGGTGAGCTGTAACAGCTATGCACGGAATTTGACTGGTACGGGGATTATTGAGAATCTCAGCCAATAGTTCCCACCCATCTTTGCCCGGCAGAGCTAAATCAATGATGATGGCATTGTAGAGAGTGCTTGCCGGACTAAACAGTAGTTGTGCGGCATCTTCAGCATCATTTGCCGTATCGACGGAATAGCGCAAATGTTGCAGTATCGTTCCTATCATTTCTTGCCCGTCGGGATCATCTTCAACCACTAGGAGGCGTTTCTGAGCCATGATCATTCTCCAGTTATATGTTTAGAGCTTCGGCAAGTACCGGAATATCGATAAGCAGCTTCACTAAGTCTGCCATAAAAGTATCAACCGTTAGTGGTTTGGTTAGGTAATTATGGAATCCGGCGGCAACAGCTCGTTCCCGATCACCCACCATAGCATGCGCGGTGAGTGCAATCGCGGGAATTTCGGCCAATCCGGGATCGTCCTTCATCGCATGAATGAAGCCCCATCCATCCATCGTCGGCATGGACAAATCCGAGATAACAAAACGGGGCTTAATACGACGAACAATATCCAGACCTTCTTGCCCATCTGCTGCCGTATGGACCGTCGCGCCATATTCAGTGAGGATGATCTCTGCAACCTCTAGACTATCTTCCTCGTCATCGAGTACAACAATGTTCCAACCTTCAAGCAGATTATCTGGTATCATATCATTAATCCTATGCCTGTGCTTGTTCTGTCTGGATCGGTATTGCTACTGTAAAAGTGCTGCCTTTGCCTAGCTCACTCTCAAGGTTTACAGTGCCGCCCATGGCGCGCGTAATTTTCTGCACGATTGCTAATCCTAAGCCCGTTCCACCATACTTGCGTCTGGATGTTTGATCCACCTGGCGAAACTCGTCAAAGATGTATTCGCGTGCATGAGGGGGAATACCGATGCCTGTATCAGCGACCTGGATTGACATTTGGTGATCATGACATTCCACATTTAAGGTAACCTGCCCCTCTGATGTGAACTTGAAGGCATTACTAAGTAAGTTCCTTGCAATTTTGGTCAGAGCCTCTTCATCCCCATAGATGGTTTCCGGCAAATTCGGAGCAACCGAGACCTTGAAGGTTATATCCTTGCCTTCGGCCAGAACGCCCAGCTCATACTCCCACCGCTTCACCATTTCAACAGGTGACACCGGAAGATTAGCCAGTTCCAGCCGTCCAGACTCAATACGGGACAGGTCCAGAAAATCGTTAATCAGATGCAACAGCCGCTGGCTGTTCGACTGCACTTTTTTCAGATACCGTTCTGCTTTTTCATTATACTCGACCCCCGCCATGTGCTTGAGCATAATGCCCGTAAAGCCCTCAATCGCATTCATGGGCGTACGAAGTTCATGGGACATCGTTGAGAGAAACTCTGATTTCAGCCGAGAGTTTTCTTCTGCCAAACGTTTAGCAGCCTGTAGATCCTTGATCAGTTTTTCGCGCTGTTCGTTGGCCTCTTCGAGCTTACGAACGTTGTCTTGTAACCCCAGTAGGGTTTGCTGCAATTGAGCCGTCATTCCGTTGAAAGTGCGGCCCAAGGTGCTCATTTCACGGCTGCCCTGTTCATCAGCTCGTGCCGAAAGATCGCCAGCTTGAATGGCCTGAGCGACCCGCGAAATTTTGGTGATGGGCTTGACTGAGCGGCTTACAACAAAGATAACAACCAGACCCGAAATGGCAAGGCTAACCAAGGTCACTATTGTCGCCAATTGAGTCAAGTCAGACGCGAGCGAGGTCGCGGTGGCAAACGTTTTTTCTGCCACAACGGTAAGTTTCAGGTTCTCGAGTTGAACGGTGTCCATTGCCATGAGCACATCACCGCCCGTCAACCCTGTATACCGTCCTTGAGATTTGGGCAAGCGGAAGATGGTTTGTTTGAGGACCAGATTGGGATTGCGGTGAGCGATTACAACGCCCATATTGTCAACAATATATACGTCCTCACCTTCGGTCAGGTCCAGCTTGCGCAGCAGCGACTCTTCCACGTTCTGGAAACGCACCTCTGCAATCAGGACGTGACTGATCTCACCCGTAAAAAGGTCTTCAATGGGAATCGAAATCGTGATCAGACGGTCACGCGCATCTTCATTGAAATAAACCGGGCTATAGTTGATACTCGCCGTTTCGATGGCAGATTGGAAAGATGGCTCACCCTTTCGGGATCTGAGATCGTTGGTCGTGACTACACTACCGCGTGTGAGGCGGATCGCTTCCTGACCATTGCTATTTACTAATGTCAGTTCATAGTAGGCCGGTTGCTTGGTGAGGAGCGTTAACAAAGCATCTCGCTGAACTTGGGGGTCAAGAGAAGTCAACCCATAGACATTGATCAGTACCGATAATTCATTCTCACGTTCCGCGAAAAAACTTTCCAGGCTGATTGAGGTTTGCTGCACGACTTGCTCTTGCAGATCAATCGACTGCTGCTGAAGATTGGAACGTCCCTCACGCGCGATCAAAACACTAACGATCACAAGCGGTGTGAGAGTCAAGATGACGAACATGATGGTTAAGCGGGCACGCATGCTGTTGAACATGGGTATTATCCCCTATTTCTTTACTTGGTCGAGGATTGCAGGCACCTGCTTAGCTTTCAGGCGTGTCTTCTGTCAAACTCTCGAAATAACCGGGACGAATGATCGTATTGGCCTGACGCAAGATACTTTCCGGAATGTCCATGCCAGATGACGCTGCTGCTTCAAGATTGATCTCTAGGTAGTTTTCGGCAGTTTCAACGGGCAGGTCGGCAGGGCTTGCTCCACGCAAAATGCGGTCAATGATGTGGGCCGCTTGCCGCCCCGTTGCATCCATATTCGGCCCATAACCGACCACATAACCTTGTGTAGGCACATCTGTCACACCGGCGACGCCCGCGCCCAGAGCAAATACTTTTTCGAGTAATGCGGCGGCGGGTTCGGGGTAATAAAAGTAGGAGTACGGCGTCATAAAGATCCAGTCGGTACCATCAGGAATGCCCTGAACCACTTCCAATGTCGATGCTTCATCCATCGGATCCATTTTGGCAACGACTACTTCAACGCCTAATTCATCAGCTAGGGTCTGTACTTGCTGCAAAACAACATCTGCTTCGAGCGAATAGGAGGTATACAGGTAGTACACAAGATCCGTTTCAGGGTTGATTTCGGTCAGAATTTGAAGACGGCGCTCATGCGGTTTATTGGTCATGATGCCTGTCATCGTCCCACCGGGATTAATGAGACTTGCCACGGCTTTGGTAGATACCGGATCATCAGAACGGGCAAAAATGATAGGAATATTACCAACTAGCGCTTGTAGAGCAACGGCGTCTGTGTCGGTATTGGTCACAAAAACGTCCGTACCAGCGTCCAACATGGCCTGTATCTGCCGTTGGTATTCTGCTTGCCACTCTTCCGGTGTTGTTTCTTGGGTATAGCTACTGTAGTCAACATACAGGTACGTCGTGTTCTCACCCTCAACGTATCCCAATTGATTCATTTCATCCCGGAACCCATCATTACCCACCAGAATCATATTGGCAATTACATACTGTTTGCCATCACCCTGGGCACGAGTGGTGCCCAAAGGAATCAGACTGAGAACAATGATAAGCATAATAAGAACGACACTACGCTTCATTTAGGTATCTCCTGACCATGGCTTATACGATATAAAATAGATAGAGTTAATTTCACTCCATCTATCCTCCCCCTAAAAATTAGCACTTCCTTTATTCTATATATATCGTATCTTTTCAAAATTAAATTAAAATAAAGATTTGTACGTATATCATTAAACCAATCGGTTGAAAAAAGGGTTTCGGGAGTTGAGTAGCAGGGTTGTATTCAGGGGGAGCATATCCTTCAATATCAGCCAGCGGTTTGTCAGGATGATTTTCAGGCACGAGCACCAAGTAACGGTGCGGTCGAGCATCCGACAAAATACAGCTAAGGCCGATCCAGGAAAATAATTCCCCTGTCTCTATCCGGTTTGATGAGGGTAGGGACAAGGGGGCTGGGGGTCAAGAAAATAGTGGCGCAGCCTAAATAACTCCATAACATATGAAGATTCTATGCAAGGCAGAATCAGGGCGAATAACCGGGATTTTCCGCGCTTAAGTAATTGCGCAGCACCCCTCGGGGTAGGATCACATTTGTGATAACGATGATAAGTATAGCCCTCAACTACAAATCGTTCCCCGAATAGGATTGATTGAAAGATTTATTGCACAGCGGAAAATCGGGGACGATGTTTTTCAGCATGGCAAATGGGAGCGCAGGCCAGTTAACAAACGACGGATCTTTGACCTTCACACGGTAGAGTTTTCCCTGATTGTCCGCCATAATCCAATGGATGATAGCTCCACGCCAGCCTTCGACCATCCCAAACGCCGGTTCCCAGGCGGGCAGTTGCCCAATCGACTGGCTGATTGGGCCGTTGGGTAGCCGGGCCAGTGCCTGCAAGATGAGGTTTACCGACTCTCGCGCCTCTTCCACCCGTGCCATCGTTCGCGCGATCACATCCCCGGTTTCAAATACGGGTACTCTAAAATTCAGCTCTGGATAAGCCGCGAAAGGATGGTCACGGCGCACATCGACATCTATTCCAGAGGCGCGCGCCACATAACCTACCACACCATGATCGGTGGCAGTTTTTAAAGTTAACCGTCCTGTTCCTTCCAGACGGTCCATGAGCATACTGTTCCCCAGACTGATTTCCACTATCTCGTTAAAGTCGGCCAGGATCGAATCAAGCTCGATTGCCAGATTCAGGTCCAGTGGCAAATCGTGGCCGACGCCGCCGGGTAGAATACCGCCGCGCAGCAACCGATTTCCGGTTAATCGTTTGTTTAAACGGAGCAGGCGTTCGCGAATACGGAAACAATGCGAGTGAGCGACGGCAAAACCGGTATCATTACAAATCGCTCCAAAATCGGCAATATGATTATAGAGCCGTTCCATTTCGAGCAGGACTACACGCAGGTATTTGGCTCGATCCGGTATCTCACAGCCCACCAGTGACTCTAGCGCCTGGCAGTATGCTAACGCGTGACCGATGGTCGTATCGCCTGAGATACGCTCGGCCAGTTCAAGTCCTTCATCGGGTGTACGGCCTTCAAAGAGTTTTTCAACCCCTTTGTGAGTAAAAAACAGCCGCATCTGTAAATTGATTACGGTTTCGCCCACCACACTGAATCGGAAGTGCCCCGGCTCGATGATACCCGCATGCACCGGGCCAACCGGAATTTCGTATACGCCTTCGCCCTCGACCGGTAAAAAGGGATAGGGTGTTTCCTCCTCCTCGACCGGTAAAAAGGGATAGAGAGTGTTCTCTTCCTCAATCGGTATAAAGTCGAAGGTCGTTTCTTTTCCCTGAAACCCCTCCGGTGTTACCGCATCTTTACGCAGAGGATAAAAGGCTTCAGGCCAGGATGAACGCCGTACCAGCCGCGTAGGAGAGGGATATCCAATAGCTTCGATACCGAATGTATAGTCTAGTTCGCGTTCCAACCGTGCAGCCGGAAAATAAAATGTAGCCATTGAGTGCAGCCGTGGATCGTCCGCAGGCAGTTCTTTTGTTGCGTGAACAAACCAGTTCTCAGCATCATTGGCAAACAGATAATGCACCTCAAAAACGCCCTTGTCAGCGCGTCGGTCATTCGCCACCATTAAAACCAACTCGGTCTTAAAATCGCGGCGAAGAATTTCGGCAAGGCGAAGCACATCCCCGCGAGCGACCTGAAAATGCAGTTCATTCCCACGCTGGATGCGGGCATGAGTCATACTAGCTTGTAAATGAGCGGCCAGTGTGGATTGAAGCTGGGAAAGATTAATCATCACATCACCTTATTTTGAAACAATTTCGACGCTTTGATTAAGCAGCGTCATCAACGGACCTGGCAGAGTAAGTCCCAAAATGACCAGCCCGGCGGCACTCAGGAAAAACAAGCCGCCCGTCTGCCAGCCGCCTTCCCCGCCTACGACCACGCCATCCGCTGGACTGCCGTACATCATTCGATGCAGAACATTGAGCAGAGCCACAAAAGCGAGCGCCAGCAGAGCTAAAACAATACCCATCAGCCAGGAATGACCGGCCTCAAAACCGGCGCGGATGAGAGCGAATTCGGAGACGAAGATCCCAAACGGAGGCAGCCCAATGATAGCAAGAATCCCGACAGCGAAGAAACCCGCCGTCCATGGCATTGCCGTGAGGAGGTCTGAGACTTTGGAAATCTCGGTGGTCTTGTAACGATGCAGGATGCGCCCTGCGAGCAGGAACAGCATCGATTTGGCAAGGCTGTGATTGATCAGGTGCAGTAGCGCGGCAAACGTCCCCAAGGGACCCAGCGCTAATCCTAGGCAGGTCAGTCCAGTGTGCTCGATGCTCGAATACGCCAGCAGCCTCTTATAGTTTTGCGAAAGCACCATGCTAAATGAGGCAATGATCAGGGATAGCAGGCCGAGTCCTAAGAGTAAATTATTGGTGTAACCCGTTCCCAAGGCTCCATCGGCGACCACTTTCCAGCGTAGAATTGCATACAAAGCGACGGCCAGCAGCACCCCTGACATAGTAGCCGAAAGGGGAGCCGGGGCTTCCGAATGAGCATCGGGTAGCCAGGTGTGCATAGGCGCAAGGCCGGCTTTTGTTCCATACCCCACCAGCAGGAAGACAAACGCCAGGCGCATGACTTCAGGATGCAAATGGGGGGCGGTTTGCAGCAGCACGGTCCAGTTGAGCGCATTTTCCGCTCGGCCTGAAAGGGTTACAAAATCAAAGTAGGCCAATACAGTTCCGGCAAAAGCCAGAGCAATCCCGACCGAGCAGATCAGAATGTATTTCCAGGACGCTTCTACGGATGCTTTGCTCACTTTTAGCGGGATAATAAACGCCGAAAAAATGGTGGTAGCTTCGATAGCAATCCACATCAGCCCAACATTGTTTGCCGAAACCGCCAGCAGCATCGAGCCAATAAACAGGTTAATGAATATATGATAGCGGCGCAATTGCGGTAGCGTATAATGAGTCTCGCGCCAGAGGCCAGGACTGAGAAACAAGGTCAGTGCGCCTACTCCGGACACACAGACCATCAGCAGCGCAGAGAGGCTGTCGGCCCGTAGCACTTCCACCAGGCCCAAGGAGTCAATGACGACGCCCCAGGTGGGCGCGTTTTGTGTCGCACCCTCGACAGGCAATCCCATTGCCACATCGTGGGCCGCAAACGTGAGGGCGGCTCCTAGTGAAACGAGTCCAAGCGTGGCATTAACCCACCCGACAAAGAGCCGGTATGGACGTATGACGAAGGCCAACAAGGCAGCCAGAAGGGGAGGAAGCAGCAGCAAAAGGAATGTCATAGAAATGCTCTCAATACTTCAACTGGTTCAATTGATCCACATCAATGGATTCAAATGTGCCTTGAATATGGTAAACCAATACCTGCATGACAAGAAATCCCATCAGCACATCCAAAAACACACCAATCTCCACCATAAGGGGGATTCCGTAGGTTCCAAGCGCTGCTAACAGCACGACGCCATTCTCAAGGACCAGGAAACCGATAATTTGGGTGAGTGCTTTTTTGCGACTCAGGATAACAAATAAGCCGACAAAGATCAGTCCTATGGACAGCGGAATCCCGCCGCGAGTAGGCAGTGAACTGACCAACGTCAAGGGCCGTGTCAGCGCATAAGCCAATATAACCAACAGTCCCGCCAGGATTACCGACGTTGCATTGTTCACATAGGGGTCAATTTCCCGGACTACTCCCAGCCTTATCCTCATGCGGTCCAGATAGTGTGGCAGGATTAGCCCCTTGAGAATAAACAAAATACCAGCAACAAAGTACAGTTCGTTATCGTGACCAAAGTAGCCAATCATCACTAAAATGCCGGATAGGACTATCGATTGCCACCGAAAGGAGCTGATATAGGCGCTTAAGCTGCGCCGCCATAATAACAGGATGCCGAAAATCAGCACGATACTCGAACCCAAGGTGGTAAGTTGTGAGAAAACTGGATCACTCATGAAACTGCTCCGTTTGGATGAATTTTCTTCCTGCCCATCCTATTTCAATAGGAAAGAGGATGTAACCGCTAGCAAAGCCAGAACAAAAGATACACCCAGCAGTTCGGGAACCCGGAACAAACGCAGCTTGGCAATGCGGGTTTCGAGGAGGGCTACTATGATGGCAAAAAACACCAGTTTGAGGATCAGAGTCACAAGGGCAAAGCCTAGCGCCGCAGGGGTGAAGACGGTAGCCAGTCCCCATGGCACGAATAAATTAGATAATAAAGAGAAGAAGATCAAGAGCTTGAGCCAGGATGCCCACTCCACCAGGGCTAGGTAACGCCCGGAATATTCCAGGATCATGGCTTCATGGATCATCGTTAGTTCGAGATGCGTGGATGGGTTATCTACCGGCAAACGGCTGGTCTCGGCCAGCATAACAATGAATAGGGCGGCAAATGCCAGCATATGACCTGGGCCGATGCTAACGTCTGAATTGGATAGGGTTTCCGTCACAATCTGGCCCAGGTTGGTAGAACCGGCGCCAATCGCCAGGCTGAAAATAGCGACCGCAATGGTGGGTTCAGCAATGGCGGCCACCGTCATCTCCCGGCTGGCACCCATTCCACCGAAAGCCGTGCCTGGATCAAGCCCTGCCAGCGACAAGAAGAACGTGCCGACGAGCAGCAAGTAAACCACCAGGAGCAGGTCACCGACAGAATCAAACGGTAAGGGAACCGCAATGAGCGGGATGATCAGCGTGACAGCCACTGTGCTGGCAAACACAAGATAAGGTGCAGCATGAAACAGCCACGACGCATTGGTCGAAACGATCATTTCCTTCCCGAATAATTTCCTGAGTTCAAAATAGGGTAACCACGGGGGTGCGCCGCGCCGGTTTTGAAGGCGCGCTTTTAACCATCGCACCAACCCAACCAATCCTGGTGCCAGCAGCAGCGCAAGCAAAGCCTGAGCAATTTCCAAGATATACCCCATCATCGAAGATTCTCCTTAGAGCAGGGTTCAACCCCATAACGTAACATTACAACCACCTGGCAGCCAGCAGTAAAATGATCAGGAGACCGATGAGGTATACGAGATAGAGATGCAATGACCCGCTTTGCAGGTGTTGTACCTGCCGAGAGAAAAAACGGACGGACTTCAAGAAAGGATCATAGAGCCAGCGGTCAAACAAAGGCGATATTTCACTCTTATACTCAATTGACTCCACAAAGTATTTTGAGTCAGGGTGAAAATCAATCGACAGTTCTTTTGTCGGACGATACATCTCAGCAAACACACGCCGGAGCGGTTCGGCAAAGGCAGTAGCGGTATATTCCATTCTAGGCGTCTGCCCGGTGTGACCGCATCCCCATGTCTCGCCTAGGCGAAGGCGGCGGTTAACCCGGAAGACACTGAACATGATTGGAATCAAGGTCAGGAGCAGAAGTAAACCCACGGCGGCGAGGGCAGGCGATATTTTCCCCAAAGCATCGGGAGTTCGCAGGGATAAATCGGAAGTAAATCTCGGTGTTGCTTCTGGAAGATGCCCTAATCCGCTAATTGTTTTACCCAGGAACGGTACGACAACCACCGGACCAACTCCCAAGCCGAGACAGATCACAGCCAGAATTGCCATGCCAATGCGCATCGAAAGTGGGGCTTCCTGCGCATTCTTAGCTTCGGCTGAACGGGGAATGGCAAGAAACGAAATGCCAAATGCTTTAACAAAACACGCCGCGGCCAAACCGCTGGTTAGCGCCAGTATGCCCACTGCGACCGGCATTAGAATAGCCAATTCGGGCTTGGGAATATTGAACCCCGCCAACAGCGATTGAAAAACCAACCATTCTGAGACAAATCCGTTGAGCGGCGGCAATGCAGAGATTGCCACCGATCCTATTAAGAAGAAGAGCGCGGTCCACGGCATGGGCTTGATAAGTCCACCCATTTTTTCCATATTGCGGGTGTGGGTTGCATACAGCACCGATCCCGCGCCCAGAAAGAGCAATCCTTTAAAACTGGCATGGTTGATGGCGTGGTAAAGACCGCCGATCAAACTCAGCGCGGCGAGGCTCATTAACCCGTAGCTGTGAAAGATCAACCCAGCGCCAACGCCGATGAGAATGATCCCGATGTTCTCGACAGAGCTGTAGGCCAGTAGCCGTTTCAGGTCGTGTTCCATCAAGGCATATAAAATACCGAGCAAGGCCGAAATCACCCCAATGCCCAGGATTAAGCTGCCCCACCAGGCTGGGCCACCACCCAACAAGTCGAGCACGACACGCAGCAGGCCGTACACGCCCAGCTTAATCATCACACCCGACATTAATGCCGAAACATGGCTGGGGGCCGCGGGGTGTGCCTTTGGAAGCCAGACGTGTAAAGGTACGATGCCCGCCTTTGACCCGAAACCAAAGAAAGCCAGCAGGAAAATAGCGTCGCGAGTGGCAGTCGGTAAGGTAGCCGAATTCGCTCGCAAATCTGTGAATGAACTGGAGCCGCCATTCATTAAGAGGACAAAAGCCGCCAGGAGTAAAGCCAGACCCGCGTGGGTCATGGCGGCGTACCAAAGACCAGCTCGCAGCGTGCTTTCTTCACCGTTTTCGGTAATCACGAGAAAGTACGAAGTCAGCGACATTCCCTCCCACATCAGCAGGAAGGTGAGCACATTTCCAGCCATCGTCACCAGACTCATGCTGAGCAGGAACAGGCTAAACATGACTCCTAGGAAACGCAGCGAGACATGCTCATTTTCATAGGTCGCGGTGTACCCGACGCCAAAGATGGTCGCTGGAATTGCGATCAGTCCGATGAGAATCAAAAAAAAGGCTCCCAACGCATCGAGCCGGATGACAAAGCCGCCCGTAAGGGGGATCAGGTCAGGAAGAACGCGCGAAAATGGCGTGCCCGAAGCAATCACTGACACACCAAGCGCCACGCCTGCTCCTGCGCCAAGGGCGGCCCCCAGGGCACCCAACTTGTCTTGGCCGCCTATCAGCGCAGCCAGGACGCTAGCGGTATAAGCCAGGATCATGAATAAGAAAAGAAAAGAGGTCATAGGGTTGGCGATCATTCCTTTTAAAGGGAGATGGCTACTTTCTTGGTGCGCGCTCAAGTGCAGTGAGAATCCCGCGCAAAATATCGGCTGGTTCGGGGGGACATCCCTGCACAAACACATTGACGGGGATGATCTGGTCTACACTGCCAGCAATAGCGTAACTGCCTCTAAATACGCCGCAGGTCTGGGCACAATCGCCTACGGCAACAACCAATTTCGGATCTGGCGTCGCGTCGTAGGTTTTTCGCAGCGGACCTTCCATGTTGTGGGTTACGGGACCGGTAACGAGCAGCATATCGGCGTGTCGCGGCGAGGCGACAAAGTGGATCCCCAGGCGTTCGCTGTCGTATACTGGGCTGGTCAAACCGGTAATCTCAATTTCGCACCCGTTGCACGATCCGGCGTCCACTTCACGGATCGCGAGTGAACGCCCTAGCAACCGTCGAGCAGATTCATCGATCCGCTGTGCCAATTGGACTGTTTTAGTGTCGTCTGTGCCCAGGGATTCGGTCACAATACCGGTTCGAAAGATGAGCTGAAATAATGAAGGCATGGGCGATCCTTTTTAAAATCCCTGCATTGATCGTTCGAAAAAACAGCAAAAAGCCCTACAACCGATTGGTTTTGAGGGCTTTTGAAACGCCGACGAGGTTAGCTGATGGATTCGGGTCTCAAAAGTTGACCCTACCGGGCGGACCGGATTCACCCCGTAATGGATTGGATTCCCCGTGCTGGTAAGCTTAGGCGCTAAATGAATATTTTTTGTAATGCTTTCTTTCAAAGGGATCTTATAGTTGATAATTTTATCGAATTATAGGTCCTGCGCGCTATTTGTCAAGCGGCTACGCTGGGTACGCCGTGCAGTCGTTGGCGGCAGGCCAGCACTCAAGCCTTTTTCTTTCCCAACGCCGTGATCCACACTGCTGAACACGTACCGCCTTGGGTGACGAATGATGCCGATACGGGGTATACTCAACTTGAAAATAAGGAGCGTGCGTATGTATCATACACGTTCGCATGGAATTCTGCGTTATAGCACGAAAATGTATACTTGGATGCTGTTCGTTTATGTATTTTTAGGATCGGGCGCTTCTGATAATGCCATTTTTATACGCGATGCGGGCCACGATCCGATCTGGCGAAACGTGGTACAGCGGATTCTGCGTTTTCGTGCGATTTGGCTGCTGATCGGTCTGTTTTTGGGGATCATAAGCATTCTGTATGTCAATAACATACTCTTTTTTTTCGTGCCAGCTCTGGTTATTTTTACTTTGGCGCTTGCTCTGTCCTTGGGTCCGATTGTAGTCGAGGAACGTACGAAATCGAGTTGGGAGTTTTTGTTAACTGTCCCCTATGATATGAGGGCGATCTTGCTCGGGAAAGCCAGCGGGGCATTATGGCATATCCGGTTTCTGACCTATGCGATGGGCATCCTGTTGATGTGTGCATCGGCAGTCGTTGGAGCCACCAGTCTGACCCTGATCCCAGACAGTATAACGCGAACTCATGGTTGGTATGAGCTTGGGCTATGTGGGGTTCTGCTTATCACGCCAATTTTGGGTAGCCTCTTATTTATTTTTGATCGGATGCAGCAGTATGCTTTGATGGCCGTGACAGCGATGGCATCGGGCACAGCCGCCCGTTCGATGCGTGCGGCGCTGTTAACGGCGACCGCTGGAGTCCTGCTTATTTGGCTGGTTGAGATTGCGGCTGCACAAGCGTTTTTGACTCTTGAACAGGGAGATGCCTGGCGGCTGAACTTCACAAGCATTTTGTCGGTGGCGACTTTAGGTCCTATGGCAAGCTATACTTCCAGGATGAGCTTAAGCCATGCCGCCTTATTTATAGTTGGGACACTCCTGCTGCGCGAGGTGTTGATTGGCAGCTTGTGGCGCTGGACACTGCGCAGCGCACGGGGTAAAGATACCCAGGCCAATTTATAAGCCGCATTCTATATCCAAGGCCCACAGAGCAGCAGACTGTGGGCCTTTGTCAACCGCGATCCGCATGTGAATTATCTTAGGCCGATCCAAGAAAATAATGCTCCCATTCTTCCGGTTTGACTCCCCTTCCTTGAGGGAAGGGGAGCACAGCTTTACATCTTGCGGAGATGCATGCTCACTACGAGCAGCCCGATGTCGTAACTGGTTGAGAGGAATAAGCGGGTTGCTGAACGGGTTCTTCAACCACAGGACGGCGATTCAGTTTGAGCGCTTGGAAAACGCGCATGATAGACCGGCGAGTGTGACGGTTGTTAGCGTCTGCGCAGTCGTCTGTACGCGTTGGGGCAAACAACTCAACCGCCTCTTGGTAGTCGGTGAAAGAACGCAGGATGGCTTGCGCGCGAATGCGCTCGATTTCAGGATTAATTGCACCAGACATGTGAACCACCTTTCTGTATTCCAACGGTGAATACAGTTCCATTGATGCCCTAATCATACCCGCCGAGCGGGGGGATGTAATCTGCCTAAAGGGGTATTTTGAGGGGCGTCAGGTGGTATTAAGGACGCACCAACATACTCAGTCCACTACCCCTGCGGGCCGGAGATCGGCGGCTGACCTCTGGTTTACGCGCGTGAGCCTTGATGGTGCGTCGCTGTTGAGCAGCGATTCGGTAACCCCTGCATTATTAACCATCGAAGTTAGTCATCGGAAGACTATCTTTTCCCGAACATTCGTGCTATTCTGTATCTCAGAGGCCCTGGAACCTCGTATGCTCACGTGGCGAACCGCACCTTTCCAATTCATAACGGGCAACGCACCACCCTCAAATCGAAACAAGGGGCAAAGGGGGGGGGGGATCACTCAGTAGATCGACAAACAGGCTAGTTTTGCCCTCCGGCTCTCCCTCAACTAGCGGTCTTGGCGACACGACACTTATGAAAAGAGGAAGGGCGGAGAGGAAAAGTCGGACAAAAAAAGGTTCTTGGGCACACTTACGGAGGAGACAAAGCCTTGTGAGGAGTGCCCCATGAACCAGGAACAACTTTACCAATGGATGGAAACGTTGCAAGTCCGGTTGCAGCTAGGGAAGTGGCAAGCGCTGACGGTAGCGGGATTCAGTCTGGGAGTGATGTTAAGCGAGAGATGTCAGGTGACACGGGTGGCGGAAACGCTGAGTGAGTGGGGGAAAGCCGATACGGTGGAGCGCCGCCTGCAACGCTGGCTCGACAATCCGCGAATTCAGATTGCGGCGTGTCAGGCGCGGTGGATGACATGGGTGTTGGCGACGGCGGTGATGGTGGGGGGGCGGGTGTATCTGCTGGTGGATGAGACGCATCTCTCGGACCATCTCAGTACGATGGTGGTGGGATTGGCCTATCAGCGTCGGTGTATCGGGTTGGTGTGGTGGAGTTACCGACCGGACGCCTGGCCGTGTGGACAAGTCGAGTTGATCGGGGACTTGTTGCGGCGGGTGCAAGCGGTCTTGGACCCGTCGCTGGAGGTGATTGTGGAAGCGGATCGCGGTCTTGGGACCTCGCCCGACCTGGTTCAGGCAGTGCTGGCCTTGGGCTGGAGTTACCTGTTTCGCGTGCAGGGGCACACCCACTTTCGCGCTCCTGACCAGGCGGAGTGTGAACTCCAGCAGTTGACGACGCGTGGCGGGGCCGCGTTTCGGGGCGTCGGTGAGGTCTTCAAAAAAGCCGGCTGGGTGTCCGGCCAGGTGCGCGTCATCTGGGACGCCGCCTCAGAGGAGCCGTGGTGTCTGATCAGTGACCGCGCCGACTTGACCGGACGCGAGTATGGCTGCCGCAATTGGCAAGAGCAAAGCTTCCGCGACCTGAAAGGTGGCGGCTGGCAGTGGGATCACTCGCATGTCTGGCAACCCGATCATGCCGACCGCTTGCTCTTGGTCCTGTGGCTGGCCTATGCTCTCACCCTCAGTTTCGGCTGCTTAGCCTATCAGTATCCGGTCCTGCGCGCCGAAGCGACGCGCGGCACCCGGATCCGTTTCGGCCTGTTTCGTCTCGGTCTACGGGTGTGGGCCGCCCTGCGCCGCTTGGCCGACCCGACCCGTTTTGTGATCTATTTGGTCCCAGTTTCTCATGCTCGGCCCCTGGCCCCGCTCGTCACTTGATAAGTGTCGTGTCGCCAAGACCGGGTAGCCGGGGGTATTGCTACCCCCAAGCCCCCTCAGCACGACACGTAAATGTTTCCATTTATGCCGCGCAGTCCTTTCAAACGCCCTTGGCAGGACGCGGCTTCACAACAGATAGTCCAAAGCTGTGAACTTGGTTGTGGCAGTTGGGATGAAGGAGAACCCGATTTTCTGCTCGGTCCGGGCCGCCATACGTTCGCCAAACCAGATGATGGTTGTGCCATCCCGTGAGTTTGGTGATTTTCTGGTGGCAGACTGGGCAGAGACCTGACTGTTCTTTCCACAGGCGAAGCAGTTGCCGTCGTCCCTTGAGGTTATCGACCATTTTCACGCCGAGGCGTTCCTCAAAGGTATTTATTCACGTTGTGGGATGAGGGAGAATCGAGGAGCAGGTTCCAGCAGGGTACGTAATGTTTGGAGAATGTTGTGGCCGCGCCGCCGGGCCGTTTCAATGACCGACGCGGTATTGGCATAGGCCGTTGCGCCCCAG
>DATAMF010000098.1:0-2362 GCA_036260665.1 Aggregatilineaceae bacterium
GATCGATGCGGTTGGGGCCGGGGTGGACGGTTGGCGGGCCGGGGATCGCGTGGCGATTGATCCGACGGAAAGCTGCGGCGAATGCGCCTACTGCCGGGCGGGGATGCAAAACCGCTGCGTGGATTTTGCGCTGCGCGGGGAGCACATCAGCGGGACGTATGCCGATTATATCGTGGTCTCGGCGCGGAATTTGGTGGGGCTGCCGGAACATATTCCGTTTCAGGAAGCAGCGGCGGCGGCGCTGGTGTATGTGACCGCGTGGCACAGCCTGATCACGCGCGGCAATCTGCGCGCCGGCGAATCGGTGCTGATCGTGGGGGCCGGGGGCGGCGTGAATACCGCCAGCATCCAGATCGCTAGGCTGCTGAACTGCACGGTGTATGTCATCGGCAGCACGGACGAAAAACTGGATCGGGCGCGCGATCTCGGCGCGGATGTGCTGATCCGGCGCGATATGGAGGGCGGCTGGTCGCGGGCGATCTACCAGTTCACCGCGAAGCGCGGCGTGGATGTGGTGGTGGATAATGTGGGCGCGGCGACGCTGAATGACAGCCTGCGCGCGGCGGCGCGCGGCGGGCGGATTCTGACGGTGGGCAATACCAGCGGCGCGAAAGTGGAGATCGACAACCGGCTGATCTTCGGCAAGCATTTGAGTCTCATCGGCAGTACGATGGGGCCGCACCAGGATTTTGTCACGGTGATGAATCTGATCTTCAAGGGCAAATTGAAAGCGGTGATCGACTCGACGTATCCGTTCGAACAGGTGCATGATGCAATCCGGCACCTGGAGCAGGGGGACGTGTTCGGGAAAGTTGTGCTGGCGATGGTCTAAGCCGAAATGGATGGGACGAGTGGTAAGGCTCGTCCCTGTTGTTGACCGCACCTCGGCTGTTTATAAATTACTGCTGGCTGTAATTAAAGCCGGGCGGTCATTCCTGCCTTGCAGGCACACCCCAGAGCCGGATGACGGTGTCTTGTCCGGCAGTTGCAAGCATTGTACCATCCTGGTTAAATGCCAGGTGCCAATTCCATTTGTAACTATCCGATTGAACCGCCCGCAGGCTGGTCAATTCACCACCCATGAAGGTAAAAAAGTAAAAATCGCCGTCAGATTGCAGTCCAGCTAACACTGAATCGGGACTGGAAGGTTCTGCCGGACTGAACGCCAGTTCAACGATCCAATCGATGTTTGCTAATATGATGGATGTATCGGTCCGCAGATCCCATAAGCGGACTGTGTTATCCTCGCTGGAAGTCACCAGGCGGTTGCCGTCAGGGAAAAAAACTGCACTCCATACATGGGCAGTATGCCCTTCCAAAATGTCAAGAAGCTGCCCGGTGGTCGAGTCCCAGACGCGTGCGGTGTTATCCCAACTGGCAGTAGCGATCTGTTTGCCATCGGTGCTGAAAGAAATATCGATCACCGGGCCAGAATGCCCGATCAGGCTGAGTTCGGCGCTGCTTGTTTGAACTTCTCTTGCCGCGATCAGCTTGTCGATGTTCCACAACCAGACTGTTCCATCTGCTCCGCCAAAAGCGACGGTGTTCGCAACAGGATTGAATGCCACGCTGGTCCAGTATGAATAACCTGTGCCCCCAATACCGGCAATGGTTGCGACTTCTTTACCGGTTTCCGCATCGCGCAGGAATGCATGCCCGGTCCCAACCGTGTTTACACACCCTCCCAGGTAGTGCCCATCTGGACTATAGGCCAGATCGATGACTGGACTCTCGCACGTCTCACAAGGTGAATTATCGTCCCGAAATGGCATCTCGGACGATGTAATGTCCCAAATGCGCACATTCGAATTGTTCCCACCAGCGGCGACGAATTGCCCATTGGGGCTGACTGCTACGCTGTGCCAGAGATCAGTGGTATTGCTTTTATATTCCGATAATAGTGTGGCGGGGGAAGCTGTCAGGTCCCAAAAGCGGAGTATGGATAGGTTGCTCTCTAAAGGTAATAATTGAGATGTGGCAGCATACTGCCCGGTGGGGTTGAGAAAAATATCTGCAAATGCATCTACCGAGAGTAACCGGGTTTCGGTGTTGTGATCAGGTTCCCAGCGATACAGCGTGTTTTCGCGCAAAAATAACAGACCGTTGGCAAAGAATCGTGGAAAAAATGGCAGGCCTCTATAGTGGGTGCTCAGGGTATCTGATGGAATATCCGCAACAGGCTGTGATTGGGATGTATCAAAAACATGCAGTATGGCGCGTCGTTCATCCTGGTTTAGTACTTCATAACGAACCAGCCAGCGCCCGTCCGTACTGGTGGCGACTGGATCAGGTGCTGGCTCATACGGAACTTGAGGAATCCCCTCAAAAGGAGACGGAAACGACATATTCGTCACCTGTTGGG
>DATAMF010000101.1:0-4497 GCA_036260665.1 Aggregatilineaceae bacterium
TTAATGTGCTGCTCGATGCAAGTTTTCTGATCGCGCTGGGTTACATACGCGACATCCATCATACAGAAGCGAAACAGTTTGCTGCCCAGCAAGGTATCAGACTGCTGCTGCCTGACGTTGTACTCCCGGAAACGATGTATAATTTACGCCGATTGGGTGGAAGGCGGCTGGCTCTTCACTTTGGAAATTTGTTGGTTGCTCAAGGCCCACCCTTCATCCCACTGACTCTGCCTGACTTCGCCCGCGCGATGGACATCATGCGAACTTATATGGATGCGGATCTCGATTTGGTGGATTGTTGTATAACCGCATTAGCCGAGCGGATGAATATCACCCGAATCTGTACATTTGATCGGCGCGACTTCTCGATAATCCGCCCCAGCCACACCGACTACTTCGAACTCCTACCTTGACGCTGCAAACGCTCGATGCGGTGCTGAAAGCGGCAGAAGAATAAAATGTGAATGGTTCGTCGGGGCAATTCGCGGATGAATCGCCCCGATTCACCTATGGGGGAGTCTGATGCTTGAAGGATTAGATCAAATCGATTGGAAGAGCCGGGATGCGGAAAATGTTCCTGACTTGATTCGTGGGATCGTATCAAAGGATAAAGAAACACGATCCAGGGCTCATGAACTTTTTGAACACAAAGTGGTTCTGGGCGGTGAAAGCTTTGAGACCACGGATCTGGGATATGGTATTGCGAGTATCTTCCGCACGGATTTGCTGTTGGTGGTCCTCCCCTTCCTGATCGAACTCCTCAACGAGGATCAAGTACCAGCCAAAGGAGAGATCCTATATGATGTGAAATGGATGTCAGAATTCGTTCGGCTCAAGCCAGCCGGGGAGATTTATCATGAACGCGCACGGCAGCTCCGCGCCGCGATTTGGGCAAATTCGGACACCTACATCCGGTTACTGCACGATCAGGATGCAGATACGCGAATAGAAGTAGTATTCCTTCTCATTGAATTTATGGGGGAACAAGGGCAGTTCATCTTTTTCAGCATTCTGCATCAGCTCGAAGTCGAAACCGATCTTACTGTCAAACGGGAGATACTTTGGATTCTTCATCTTGGCCTGACCAAGCATCCAGAGGTACGGTCTACCGTACTTGATCCCTATGTCAAATTCTTGCGCCAGGTTTTTGCTCCGGATCAGGAGATTGCGCTGCGGCGTGTCGCCGCCGTTTGTCTCATTGAGGCTTTAAAATCCGATGCGCCGCCCGAAGCCAGGGAGATGCTTCAGGACTTTATGATGCAGAAGCCTGAGTTCACCCTGCTGCCTTATTATTATTTGATAGACTTTTGGTCGGCGGTCTCAGATATACTGGATAGCAGTGTCTAGGAAAGTGGTGCATTTCTGTTGGAGGGATCAACAATGGCAGGAACGATGCAGGGCCGCGTCGCGCTGGTGACGGGCGGGAGTTCGGGCATTGGCGAGGCGGCGGCATTAGCGTTTGCCCGCGAAGGCGCGCGGGTCGCGGTGGTCAACCGCACGCAGGCAACGGGCGAAAAAGTCGTCCAGGCGATCAAGGATCAGGGCGGCGAGGCGATGTGGATCGGCGCGGACGTGTCACAGGCGGATCAGGTCGAAGCGATGGTTCAGCGCACGCTGCAAGCCTACGGGCGGCTGGATTACGCCTTCAATAACGGCGGCAGCGGCGGTATGGAGGGCTGGCTGGCCGAAGTGCCCGAAGATGAATTCGACAAGACGATTGCGGGCTATCTCAAAAGTGTGTGGCTGTGCATGAAATACGAAATCCTGGCGATGACCAACGGCGGCAGCATCGTCAACAATTCGTCGGTGGACGGTCTGCGCGCGTTTCCGTTCGGCCCGATCTACTCCGCCGCGAAACACGGCGTGATCGGCCTCACCAAGTCCGGTGCGATGCAGTACGCGCAAAAGGGCATTCGGATCAATGCGGTTTGCCCCGGCTGGATTCGTACCCCCGCCACCGAAGGGATTCTGGCGCACAATCCCGACGCGGAACAGGGCATGCTCCAACACCAGCCCATCGGGCGCTTGGGCACAGCCAATGAAGTCGCGGAGGCGGTGCTGTGGTTATGTTCGGATAAAGCCTCGCTGATTGTCGGGGTGGCGTTCCCGGGGGATGGCGGCTATCCCATCGTGTAGGATATAGGGGCGATTCATGAATCGCCCCTACCAGAAGGGGAACTACTGCACGGCGGTGGCTTCGGCAGTCGCATCTTCGGGAGCGGACTCGGTTGTCTCTGGCGCGGCGACGGCTTTTTCCCCGCACCACTTCCACGCGCCATCCTCTTCGATCACGCGGTACTGTGTGGTGTTCAGATTAAAATCGCGCGTTTCGCCGCCGTAATCCACATGAATATTCCCCTCGCAGCTCACCAGAATCGCGCTGCCCTCTTTGCCCGCCTGCGTACATTTCATCTCTTGCAGTTCCGCCTTGACGGACTTAAACGAATTCGCGTCCTGGTTCGCTTTGGCTTCCTGCGCCTTACACGCCAGGCTGACGAGTTTGGTTGCGTCGTGGGCCACTTTCGCCTTCAGATAATCCTCAACGACTTTGGGAGCGTTGCCTTTGTCCTTCGCTTCCTCTTCCGCACAGGCCGCCAGAGCCGCCAGTAGAATCAGCATAATCAGCATAAAACGGCGCATCAGTACTCCTTATTTGTTTTCAATTTCCTCGTAAGATGTCATTATATATATGAAAGATGCACTTTGGCAGAGTAAATTGGAGGAAAAGCACGATGCGAAGACTTGTTTTAGTAATGATTTTAGCCTTATTGGTAGCGCTTAACAGCCCATTCCGCTCCGCGCCGGGTGTCACCGCGCAAGAGGGCGATCAATGCACGCAGTTCGTCACTGAAGCACTGAATGGCGTCCGCGCGGCCTGCACCGATCTCGCTCCCGGTGAAGTCTGCTACGGCAGCGCAGGCGTGACGGGCACGCTCACCGACACCAGCGCGACATTCGGCGCGGCGGGCGACACCGTGACGCTGGATGGACTCGATGGGCTGGCGACGGTCAGCGCGAACCCCGAATCCGGTGAATGGGGCGTGGCCATGCTCATGCTGCCCGCCGGATTAGCCGATGGCGCGGTGACGGCGGTCCTCTTTGGCGAGGCGCAGATGGCGAAGCCGGTGGTCGCAGAAACGCCGGATCGCCCCACCCTGACGATCACCAACGGCGGCAGTGCGCCGATCAATCTGCGCGGCGGCGCGGGCACGACATACGCGGCGGTGGGCGAACTGCTGCCGGATACCAGCGCGGTAGCCGATGGACGTAACGAACAGGCCGACTGGGTGCGGATTCAGATGCCGGATGGCACCGCCGCCTGGGTGTTTGTCCGCCTGATCGAATGGGAAGGCGATAACAGCGCGATTACGGCGCTCGATGTGCTGGCCCCGGATGATGTCTCCCCGGTGTTTGTCGCCAGCGAGCCGTTCCAATCGTTCACGCTGACCACCGGCACGCGTTCGGAACTGTGCGGGGCGGCTCCGTCCGGCCTGCTGCTGCAATATGCGGGCGAAAACCCGGCCATTGTGCAGATCAATCAGGTGACGCTCGCCTTCAGTGATGCAACGCTGCTCGTTCATGCCGCCGCGAATGAGTCCCTCTCCGTGATGGTACTGTCCGGTTCCGTCACGGCGACCACGCGCGGCCAGAGCGCCGACGCTGCCGCTGGCGAAGCGATCACCGTCAGCCTGGGCGGGGCCGATGGCCTCGCACCGGTTGCCACACCCACCCTGGCGCGCTCGTATGCCTTTGGGGATGTGGTCGATGCCCCCGTGACGCTGCTGCCCGGCACGCTGACCTGCGTGGTCGGGGTTCCGGCGGACGGCGGCACAATAACGATGCGCGTTGGTCCCGGCGAAGAACGCGGCCCGCTGAATAACATGAATTCTGAAGCCAGCTACAGCGTGATCGGCTGGGCGAATGATCCCAACAACGCGCCCTGGTGGCAGTTGGAAACCGGCGATCAGGATGCCTGGGTGCCGCAGTCGGGCGTGGGCATGCTGGGGGACTGCTCCGCTGTGGCGCAGGTCGAACCCCCGCCGCTGACCTTCGCGCCGCCCGTCCCCGGAAGTGGGGATACGAGCAGCGCGGGTGATACCGGCGAGGCGGATTTCTCGCCTGCGGCGCAAACCGTCTGGCAGATGTACCCCGGCAGCGACAATATGAGCGGCACCTGTTCCGGCGCGCCCGCGATCAATTTCTGCGATCACCTCGCCGCGATCACGCCGGCGGAAGGTGGCATCATGTGGCGCGGCATGGAAGCAAAAGCGTATTACCTGACACGCATCCAGCCGAACGTCTATGCGTATTCGGGTCCGAATGTCCTCGGCACCGGTACGATCAGCATGACGCTGCGTTTCACCAGCGATTCGACAGTAGAAATGGTGCAGTCGCTCACGCTGAGCAGCGAGCCGAACTGCCAGCACACCTATAACTATACCGGAAGCAAAAACTGGTAAGGCGCTTCTTGGGTAGGGGCCAAATTGGCCCCTGCCC
>DATAMF010000137.1:0-11105 GCA_036260665.1 Aggregatilineaceae bacterium
CAAACGACGCACCATACCCCACCTGGGGATACAGCCGCGCATACTGTTTGAGTTTGATGGCGTATAACTTCCGCGCTCGAAACGAGTCAATCCAGGGGTTCGGGTGGAAGTGGCGGCACAGTACCGCATCGGCTACCGCAATCGTCAGCACAGTGTCATCGGTAAAACGGGAATAGGGACCAAACAACACAAAATCAGTCGATTTGATATTTTCGTTTTCATAGACGGAACCGACCATATCGCCAATAATTGCTCCCAACATCACCAACCTCCCCCTCATATGCGGTATACTACGCGGCGCATGATCCCAACTCAGGAGTACAAACTATGCGCGCTCGTTTGCTGCTGATTTTGTTTATATCCAGCCTGCTCGTAGGCTGCAATCTGAACATGAACAACCAGGACACCGCGACTCCGGTGATCGTTACGGCCACACCGCGGAATGAGATGCCGATTCCAACCCAAAACACGGCTACCTCCCTCGCGCTGGCGCAGGTGCCAACCTTGAGCACGGCGACTCAGGCCCCGCCGCCTACCCTGCCCGCGACTACCGCCCCCGCCGCATCCCCAACGCCACAACCCACCACGCCCGCACCGACAGCGACCATTCCCACGGCGACAACTGCCGCCACAGCGACTGAAACAGCAACGGCTACGGCCACGATCCAGCCGAGCGCGACCTATACGATTGCCCCCACCCTCGCCCCGACGCGCACTAACCCGCCCGCCGTCGCGCCGCTCGATGATGGCAGCGGACATACCATTACAGGAACCGGGGGCAGCGCGGGATCAACGATTGAAGGCGTGGACAGCCTGCCGGAAACGTTGTATTACCTCGCGCCGGACACGGGCGGCGCGAGGCAGGTGTGGCGGTTGCAGTACGGCATGAGCATCCCGGAACAGATCACCCTGAGTCCCACCGGAGTCAAGGCGTTTGATGTCGCGCCGGATGGCACGATGGCATATCTCACCCCAGCAGGTGAGATGGTGGTGGGCGGCGTGCCGTTTGTGCTGCAAGCCCAGGTGACAGCACTGGCCTATTCCCCGGCAGGAGACTGGCTGGCCTACACGGTCTACACACCCGGCGCAGGCAATCCGGCGATAGATGGCCTGTGGATGCGAAACGCCCTCGGAAATCCGGTCCAACTGGAATTCAATGTGTATGGGGATGATCCGGCCAACCGCCTGTATACGGGGCCGATCCTGTGGCGACCCGATGGCACCGAAGTGCTAGTGGGACATGATGTGCAAGATAGTTTTGCCTACAGCCGGGTGAATATCACCAGCGGCGCAATGACTCCGCTCTGGAATGACAGTACGCTGCCGCTTGGAAGTTACAGCTTCGCGCAGTGGAACATCAACAACAATGCGATCATCGTGAGCGGCAGAGGGCAAATTCTGCGCGTCGAGCCAGATTCGCTCACAGTGCAGCCGCTGGTGACACTTCCGGCGGGGATAGAAGAGGCGAAAAACGCCCAGCAGTTTGCCAGCGGTGCGGTGACATTCGCCGGATCAGGCAGCGCGGGATCACAGCTTTATCTGACGACGATGAACCAGACCTCGCCCACCGCCATAACGGATATGCTCAGTTCGTTCGATTTTGTGTGGGATAATTATGGTGAAGAAACGCTGATCGTCACCTACAGCGCCGAGGGACAAACCGGGACGCCCTATCTGCGCACGGCGGATAATGTTCTGCACGATCTGACTCCGCTGCTCGGCCAAATCGCCCAACCGGTATGGGGGCCGCTGTTCAAATTGGGCGACTCAGCCGTCGTGCGGACAACGGCCACCGATACGCTGAATCTGCGTGCCGATGCAACGGTCAACGGACAGCTCCTCTTCCAACTGTCGAGCGGAGCGCGGGTCACGATTCTGGGCGGGCCGCGTTCGGGTGACGGCTATGTGTGGTGGAAAATCCAAACCACCGATGGCATCAGTGGGTGGGCGGTGCAGTCAATTGCCGATGATCGCGGCCTGCCCTTCCGCACGCTGGTACCCATCGAATAAAATCAGGCGCGCGGTATCGGGGTCTCTCGATACCGCGTCGTCGTTCTTCCAACCTCTCCCTTTTCCAGATTTTCTTTTCGGGCCACATGATTTCAGGGCACTATCTTAATAGATGGCCTTTTAATGCTTTATAATTAACTAGAATTTTCACTTCATAATATCATTATGAATCTTTCATGAAATCTGCGTATAAGCCATTTACTTGAGGCAAAATACAGATATAGTTAAATATAGATTAAGGATTAGCTTGTACACTATGGTCTTCCGTGGGTGTTTTATGACTAATGTACAGGCTGTCTGTTCATTCACTTTGATAGGGGAGAATCATTAATGAAACGTGGAAAATTCGTAAAAAGCCTCTTGGCCATCACACTACTTATGGCAATGGGATTTGGCTATTTGTCAATCTCGCACGCCGCGACAGCCACCATAATAAAAAGTGGAGATCCCCTGGATATGGACGGGGACGGCACGGGAGATGTTAATTTCGGCGTAGATGAATGGAACTGGACCCGAGTTGATGTCAGCAATGGTGCGCAATTCCATCATTGGTGTGATGCCGATGTACCGCCACACGCTTCATATGCTGATGTCACTTATGACGATGCCATCACGTATACCTACTTCACCGGGCCGTTTATGGGACGCTATGATAGTTCAGCGAATATGAATAACCCCATCGGCTGCTACGAGATCATCAAGACCACAGGTGGAGATTATTACAAAGCAACGTTCACCGAAGTCGTTCGGGACCAACTGAATGTCGAGTACTTCCTACTACCCGCCTCTACCCCCAATCAGGAAGGCAATCAGGTGGGTGACGATGTGCTGACTCTGCCGATGAACAGTGAAGCAAGCATCAGCCCGATGCTCAACGATATGGACCCCGACGGCGATACGCTGATCATCGAGGGCCTTGACCAACCCCAGCACGGAACCGCTGAAGTGATCAATGGTGTAATCATCTACACGCCCGATCCCGGTTATTCAGGCGAAGACGTGATTACCTACTACGTCACCGATGGCAGAGGTTGGCATGGGGAGGGCAAAATCTGGGTCACGGTCTGGGCACCCCTACCCCCACTCAACAAAATGGGAGATGATCCGGACAGCGTGGTACGCGGTGATGCCCCCGAAACAACCGTGATCACCAGCGCCGAGGTCTTCGGGCGTGTGCTGGTCGAAAATGGCAAGTACATTCGTCCTGTGGGTGAAATTGGCAACCCCGCCGTGATCAATCTGGGTGTCTTGCAAGCGGTTGAAGTATTTGGTGTCAACAGCGGCGGCAGCGCGGTATCCTTCCAGTCGGGCGTCACGGTCTGTCTGAAGGGCGAAGGCAAGTTGATCTACTTCAACGCCGCCAATATGCCCCGCATTCCTGAGTGGCTCCCGTCGTTCCCGCATGATGGCTTCACCTGCGGCATCATCCCCAACGCTGGAACGCTTGTCCTGGTCCCGTAAAACAAATATAGGAGTCATCTTAGAAATACAGGTGACTCCTGTTTTCCTCTTGACATTGCCCTAAGGACAACCTCTATACTCTAAAAATCAAACAAATGGAGGTGGCAATGTCTTCTCACCTTTTTATTGGCGAAGTCGCGCAGATGTTGGGAATCACCACCAAGACGCTGCGCCATTATGAAAAATTGGGGCTGGTCACACCCACTCGATCCGAGAGCGGTTATCGCCTCTATGCCCCAGACCAGATTCACCGCCTGCTGCGCATCCGGCGGTTGCAAGCGCTCGGCCTGTCGCTGCGTCAGATCAAATTGATGCTGAAAGAGCAAAATAACGAGCAGTTGTTTGAAACCATCCTGCAATCGCTGCTGAATGAGGTCGAAGCGCAGATCGAGACGCTGGAAGAACGGCGCGATCAGCTTGAGCATCTGCTGGTCAACGGCGTGTCATCACTGTTCATTCCCCCCGTCGAACTCCCCTTCCAGCAGGTGCAGGACTACCTGGATCAGCATATGCCCGAAGCCAGCCTATGGCAGCAGGAAAAGCAGATTTACGCGCTGCTGGATAGCTGGACTCTGCCGTCCGCGCTGACCTACCTCGCCCGCTATTATCCTGAATCCGTGCCAGTTTCGGTTCCCATGCAGACAGAGACGATTCCGGTGGGTTGGAGCGGACTCCCCGCGACCTTGCACCGCAGCCGCAATTAAAGGAGCGACAATGAATATTCCGATGGTGGTTGATAACTCGGCGCGGGGGGAACGCGCTTATGACATCTATTCGCTGCTGCTCAAAGAGCGGATCATTTTTCTGGGCAGTGAGATCGATGATCAGATGGCGAACAGTGTGATCGCGCAGCTTTTGGTGCTGAACTACGAAGACCCGGAACGCGAGATTCAGGTGTTCATCAATTCGCCGGGGGGGCTGGTGTATCCTGGATTGGCGATCTACGACACTATGCAGCAAATTACCGCGCCGATCCGCACGGTAGCACTCGGCTTGGCGGCGAGCTTTGGGACAATCCTGCTGGCGGGAGGTGCCGCGGGCCGCCGCTGCGCGCTGCAAAACGCGACGATCCACCTGCACCAGCCGTTAGGGGGCGCACAGGGTCAGGCCACGGATATTGATATTCAGGCCAAGGAAATTGTCCGTCTGCGCCAGCGAGTCGAAGAAATTCTGATGTTCCACACGCAGCAGCCCGTCGAAAAATTGCGCCGCGATATGGATCGGGATACGTTTCTGACGGCGGAGCAGGCGTTAACGTATGGGCTGATCGATGTGATCGTCCAGCCGCAGCAACTTCCAGCCCTGGTGAGGTGAAATCATGGCGCGGCCATTAGGATTCAGCGTACCCCAGCAGCCATCTCCGCTGGTTTATGTGCGCAACCCGATTCAGTGGGAATACAAGCGGGTGCTGCGTCCGCTCGAAGCGGGCGGCGACCCGATGAGCGAAGCCGAACTGAACGACTGGGGCCAGCGCGGGTGGGAATTGTGCGGCTTGTTCCGCACGACCACCCAGCTTTATTTCTACTTCAAGCGCGAAGTTCAGCCTTGAGTACCGATAAAAAAAGGCGGCTCCGGTTGGGAATGCCGCCTACTATTGGGGTACTACTAAAACGTCTAAGTGCCAGTAAGTTTATTGGCGTTGGTGTACGAGGTGATCAAATCATTAGTTAGCTAAATTTATATGGGTAGGTTTTAAATATCTTGATCACACGCCACCCAGAGTAAAATTTATTTGGATGAAACAAAAATCTATTTCAGAACTGAATTGTATTGGTCAAGTAATTTTAACGAGCTAAATATTAATGGTCTACCAAGTCTAAGTGTATTAACGATTTTTTTCAAAGGCCATAACATTAGTTTGACCGTCTAGGGCGCGAACAAAGGCCTGAACGTCGAGATTGGTGCCGCTGATGGTCCCCCAGTGACTGGGGATGACATGCGACGGCTGCATCTGGCGAACGAAGTCCGCTGCGCGCTCCGTGTTCATCGTACCTTGGCCTGCCCCCACGGGCAGAATAGCGATGTCAGCGCGGATATGCATTAATTCCGGCACAACATCCGTTAAACCGGCATAATAAATATCATAGTACCCTAAAGAAATAATAAACCCGAGTCCGCCTTGGGACACCGGGTGATGATGGCTATAAGTATAGGCGGGAACGGCTGTAATCCGTGCCGCGCCGACATTAAAGCACTGCCAGGGACGCAAAACGACCACATCGCCGCCCAGCGCTGCCGCTGCTTCCGCATTGGCGACAACGACGGTATCGGGACCGCACAGCTTTTCAACATCGGCAGGAGAACAATGCTCATATTGATCACTACTTATCAAAATCAAATCCGCATGAAATGCGCTGCGGGCGATTCGCCAGGGGTTGATATATGTGAGTGGTGAGCCTTCTATGCGAAAGCTTCCATGCCCCAACCACTGGATGCGGTCAATCATTAGCACTCCCCGAAATGTAAAAAAGTGGTAAAACAACAACGAACTCAGTATAACATCCGATTTTCCGACGCGCAACCTACGCTAACATTAGAGATTCATAAAAAAATGATGAATGTCTCTTAACTATTAGGCAAAAGTTAGAACACCCGTTCACATTTTTGACGTTGGCAGGTTCCATTCCACCATGGATTCATTAGCTGAACTCATAATCATCTTGTCTGGAAATTGTCAATCTCTTTGAGGCGCATGAAGAGGTATAATTATACTTCATAGATTGTTTGTTCATCCTGAAAGGATTCTTCTGTGTCTCATCTTCCATCCTACAATGTCGAGTCCGTGCGCCGGTCATTCCCTATTGCGCAGCACTTCACCTATCTCAACCATGCCAGCATTTCCCCCATCCCCCACCCCGCGCATGAGGTGATGGTGCAGGTCGCGCATCGACTGGCCGACGACCCGATGTCCTTTTATGCGCCCGGCGGCGACGATATGTTTGTGATGTTCTCCACCGAAATGGCGCAGCTTATTCACGCCGAACAGTGGGATGACGTGGTTGGCGTGCCCAGCACGTCCACCGCACTGAACATGGTCGCCCAGTCGATCCAGTGGCAGGCGGGCGATAATGTGGTGTTGTGTAATGTCGAGTTTCCGTCGAACGTCTATCCCTGGATGGCGTTGCAGCGCGAGGGCGTCGAAATCCGGTTGGCGGAGTCGGCCACCTGGGGCGCATCGCTGGACGAGATCGCCGCGCAGGTGACCAACCGCACCCGGTTGATCGCGGTGAGCGCCGTGCAGTTTCTCTCCGGCCACCGCGCCGATCTAGCTACTATCGGTGCATTTTGCCGCGAACGGGGTATTCTCTTCGCAGTAGATGCGATCCAGGCGGCGGGGCATATCCCGCTGGATGTGCAGGCCATGCAGATCGATATTCTGGCGGCAGGCGGGCAAAAATCGCTGATGGGACCGCCCGGCCAGGGTTTTCTGTATGTGCGGCGCGCCATCTGCGATGAGATGCAGTTCGGTCCCATCGGCCCGGTGAGCGTCGAAGGCTGGGAACACTGGCTGAAATATGATGTGACGCCGCGCGCGGGCGCTTTCCGCTTTATGATGGGGACAGTCAATATTCCAGGCATGTTCGGGCTGGTCGAAAGTGTCCGGTTCTTGCGCCAGTTGGGGTTGGAGAATATCGACGCCTGGACCAAACACCTGACACAGATCGCGTTGGAAGACTTGACGGCGCGGGGTTATGCCGTCATCACGCCCACTGATCCCGCCCATCAGGGGCCGATTCTCACCTTCGGCGTGGGGAATCCCGGCAATCCGGCAAAAGCCGATGCCCATGCCACGGCGCTGCACCAGTATTTCAGCCAGCACAACGTTCGTTTGACCAAACATCTCGATGCGACAGGCATGCCCTATTTGCGCTTGTCCATGCACTGCTATAATACGGAAAATGAAGTGCTTCAAGTGGGCCGATTGCTCGGGGAGTACAGACGATGACCAACCGTTTTGCAACACCTCAACCACCGCCACCGCCGCCACAACGTGCTGCGCCGCCAAGTCCCGCCGCTGCCAAGCCCGGTGTCTGGGTGCCGCCGCCCGTCCGCTCAGTTCAAGAAACCGGAATTAATATGGGTGTGCTGGCAGATCTTGCCGCCAAGATCATGTATTTCGGCGGCTATCTGTCGGGCCATCAGGTCGCGGATCAGATGCGCCTGCCATTCACAGGCATCGTGGACAATGTGCTGGAACAACTCAAGCGTGAGAAAATTCTGGAAGTGCGCGGCGGGAGCGGCCTCGGCGCGGGTACATTTGAGTATGTGATCACAGCCAAAGGTATCGACAAAGCACAGGAGGCTCTCGCCCGTTCGCAATATGCTGGCCCCTGCCCCGTCACGCTGGAACAGTATGTCGCCGCGATGAACGCTCAGTCGCGCGCCCGGATGACTGTTCACAAGGAAACGCTGGATAAGGCGCTCGCCGGGCTGACCGTCAACGAGAAGATGTTCGGCAAAATCGGCCCGGCGGTGAACTCCGGCAAAGCGATTTTTATGTATGGCCCGCCCGGTAATGGTAAAACAACCGTCGCCAAAGCCATTGGTAACATGATCCTCGGCAGTCCGATGTGGATTCCACATGCGGTCGATGTCGATGGACAGGTGATCCGCGTCTTCGATAACATCAACCACGAACCACTGCCCGATGATGAAGAAGCTCAGCGTAAATCGGTAGCCACAGGCGAACGCCGCGATGCGCGCTGGCTGCGCATCCGCCGCCCGGTGATCATGGTTGGTGGTGAACTGACGATGGCCGGGCTGGACCTCGTGTATGATCCGATCAACAAATATTACGAGGCCCCGTTCCAGATGAAAGCCAACGGCGGCATGTTCCTGATTGACGACTTTGGCCGCCAACAAGTCCGCCCGCGCGATCTGCTCAACCGCTGGATCGTACCACTCGAAAGCCGCGTAGACTTTCTCACCCTCTCCACCGGGCGTAAGGTCGAAATTCCATTTAATGTGTTGATCGTGTTCAGTACGAACATGCCGCCCGCCGATCTGGTCGATGAGGCGTTCCTGCGCCGTATTCCGCACAAGATCGAGATCGGTGATCCCAGCCACGACGAGTTCCGCGAGATCTTCAAGAAGGTATGCGAGGCACGCCGCGTGCCATATGACGAGAAGGGGCTGGTTTATCTCGTGCAGGAGTGGTATATCAAGCACAACCGGAACCTGCGATCCGTGCATCCGCGCGACATCGTGGAGCAGATCATCGACATCGCGCGCTACCTGAACCAGCCGCCGCAGCTCAGCAAGGATTTGCTGGATCGCGCGGCGTCGGCGTATTTCGTGGATTTGGACTCATACTAATTTGAGCAGCAGTACATGCAGTATGTTTTGAGTAAAAACAAGTGTTTAGTTGCACTATTCACTCACATCTCAAATTCATAAACTGAACGTCATAAGATGGGTAGAGGCTAAGCACTCTACCTTTTTTTGCGCAACCAGGTGGAGAGCAGAATGACAATCCGAACCAAAGAAGTGGAACTAACCAAAAAACAGTACTTCAAAATTCTGACAAGCATTTTCTACAGCCGGGCATGGCATCTTCAAATCATCTGCGGGGTGCTGTTAATCTGTTGTCTGCTTGAAGGTAACTATAGTTTTGCGGGCCTCATTTGCTGTAGTCTTCTGTATCCACCCTATGCAAACTGGCACCTGGTTAATTCAAAAGAAAACAGGAATTCGCTTCTCAAATGTATATATGAGTTTGACGATACATTCTTTACGGAATACGGTGAAAATGGGAATATACATCGTATCAGATTGGATGGTCTGACAAGAATAGTCCGTAAAAAGCACTACTACTTATTATCCCACCAACCCAGCCAATTCTTTTATGTACCACGAAGTGCTTTTCAGTCCGAAGAGGATGCAGCGCGGGTGGAAATTATGCTGCAAGGTGTTTCATTGAAACAATCGCTGATGAATGTGTCACAGTAAAAACACATAAGGGCGATTCTGTTGAGAATCGCCCTTTGTATAAGCTTACTACGGCGCGCAGACACCCCACACCTGCTGCAACGCCACATCGACGCTGGTCACGGCGTAGGTATTCGCGTTATACAGATACCAGTTCGGATCGATCACCGGCGGGTTCCCGGCGGGCACGTTCGACTGGCGCGCCACCACACAGCCCACAAAATACTGCTGCACCCCGCTCGCTTTGGACAGAATCAGCAGTGGGGAAGCGGCATAGGTGCTGCCGCCTGCCGCGCCGATCTGAAAATCGAGCGCCACAATCACCCCAATCTCACTCGTCGCGGCGAAGCCCTGCGAGAACTGCGCGAAGGTTTGGCCCGGCGCGCCACCCTGCCAGTAATTGAAGGCGCGGGTGTAGTTCCTGGCGGCAATGGCATCGTAGTAGGAATTGATCAAATCAATCGGCGTGCTGCGGTTTTCGATCTGCCCCGCTGTCGGGAATGATTCAACGCGCGTGCAGGCATTCACCGCCTGGACAAAATCCACGCTCGTGGCAGGCGCTAAAGCCGCGCTGCCCAAATGCCAGTTGGGATCCATCATAGGTGGATTCCCAATGGGCATATTCGGCTTGGTGAGTTGAAAACACCCGGCGAAAATCTGCTGTGCGCCCGTTTGCAGCGTCGAGAGCACCACCACCGGCACACTCACATACAGCGTCCCCGCCGCCCCTTCGACAGTCAAGGGCAGCCGGGCCAGCGCACGCACCGATTGCACGCCCGTAAAACCCTGCACAAACTGGGCATAGGTCGCGTTCGCGGGTGGATGGCCTTCCCAGTAATTGTACGCGCGGGTATAGTCGCGCAGCGTGATCGCATTGTAGTAGGAGGCGATCAGATACAGCGGATTGGTCCGCAGATCAAACGGCGAGATCGTCTGCGCCGCGGCGGGGTGGTTTCCCGGCAGCAGCGCCACGACCAGCACAATACCAACCAAGAGCCAGGTTGTCAGTTTTTGCTTGTTCATCGATGTATACTCCTCTCAACCGTATGTTAGTCCTTCTCCTATTGCTTTGCTGTGCGCTCACACAACGGTTGCTCTACGAAAACTTTCGCAAAAAACGAGCCGCACCACCAATCACCTGCCCCTTCCCCCGAAACGCGCTATCATTGGTCCGCAGAATCTATCGTCATCTGAGGGAACTATGCACGACGACATCGTTAAACGCGCCTATCGCAAACTCCTCACACCGTCTCGAAGACAATCCATCCACTCCACCCTCAATCGCTTTCGAGCGCAGATGGGCGCATTCTGGATCAAGCCGCTGGTTTCTACGGGGGAATGGCGGCAGTATTTCGATCTGTGGGAAAAACACGGTTTCCATGTGACGCCCGATCACTTTTATTCTCCCATCCCCGGCAGCAGCGATCTGCCTGACTCGGTGTGGAACAAAGAAACCGGATTCACCGGAATCGATCCGAATGAGTCAACTCAACTCGACTTTTTGCAGCGTGTATTTCCCGCTTATCACGACGAATACGCCGCGTTTCCACACCACAAAACGAGCATCCCCTACCAGTATCATTATGATAACACCCTGCTTTAGAATGTCGCTCGGATATGGCTCAATGGCAACCATTTCGGTGCAACCGTTGAGTTGGGCAGCCTGCGCGGTCACCAGCGTCGAGAAGCCGCTGCCCAATTCGATT
>DATAMF010000140.1:0-9421 GCA_036260665.1 Aggregatilineaceae bacterium
ATGGGCGATGTCTACGAGGGACGCGATCTGCAAACGGGCGACAAGGTCGCTATCAAACTGCTCAAGCCCGATATTGTGGATTCGATGCCCAATCTCATCGAACGTTTTACCCGTGAAGGCGAAGCGCTCCGCCAATTGAACCACCCCAATATTGTCAAGATGCTGGATGCCGTAGAAGAAGACGGCATGCACTATCTGATCATGGAATATGTGGGGGGCGGCTCACTGGAAGATTTATTGCAGCAGGAGCCGCAGCTTCCCATCAGTCAGGTGCTCGAAATTGCGCTTGATCTGGCCGATGCCCTCACGCGCGCACACCGTCTGAAGATCATCCACCGTGACATCAAACCCGCGAATGTGCTGCTGGCCGAAGACGGTACACCGCGTCTGACCGACTTTGGAGTCGCGCACATGGGTTCCCGCACCCGCGTGACCGAAACCGGCTCGCTGATCGGCACCTACAGCTATCTCAGCCCGGAAGCCGCTCGCAGTGAAGAAATCGATGGGCGCGCCGACATCTGGTCGTTCGGCGTGATGCTCTATGAAATGCTAGCCGGACGTCTGCCGTTTAAAGCTGATGTCCCGACGGCAGTTTTGATCCAGATTCTGAACGACATCCCGCCCGATTTAGCCGAACTCCGCCCCGATGCGCCGCGCCCGCTGATCAATCTGATCAACCGGATGCTGATGAAAGACCCGGCCCAACGGATTCCGAGTGTGCGGCAGGTGGGGGCCGAACTCGAAGCGATTCTTCAGGGTTTGGACACCCCATTGATCGCCGCCAGCCCGCTGAGTAACAGCCTGGCCGTCGGTTCGCGCTTTGCCACACCTACGCCTGCTGAACCACCATCCGCGACCCAGGTATCACCCGCCGCCCCACCGTCTGCCCGTAAGCGCTGGGGGTTAATCGCGGCAGGGGCGCTGCTGCTGGTGGTGATCGCGGCGGTGGGGCTTTTCCTGCTACTGCGGCCAAAGGATGACAAAACGGACAAAGCGGATCAAGCCGATGGAACCGCCGTAATCCAGGTCGAGCCGGTCCAGCCGGGCGAGTATATAGTGCTGGTGGCCCAATTCGAACCGCTGCGCGATACGCCTGAACGCGATGTCAGCCGTTTTATTGTGAGCGATCTCACCGAAGTGTTGGAACAGGATGTGCCTTTTTCGAATGTCCGCATCCGCCCCTATCCCGCCGCGATCACCAGTGCGGACGAGGCGCGGAAGGCCGCCGAGGCCAACGGGGCGACGGTGATGATCTGGGGCCGCTACACCGCCGATCTGATCGAGGTAGAAGTGCAAATCGGGGTGACATCCGCCTTCCCTAATATCCAGTTTGACCGCGCCACCCTGGATCGCACGACCAATGTACGGGTGCAGCTCACCGACGAGCAGCGCGAATCAGTGGCAACGGAAGTCCTCGGTATTATCAACATTCTGGATATGGCGGATGGCAACGGGTATGAAGTGACGCGCACAGTCGCCATTCTGAACGAAATCAGCGTGACTACCGGCACCATCGCCAGCACAGGGGTTTCCAGCCATGTTCACCAGGCGATTCGCTCCTATCTGGACGATACCGCCCAATCCGTCGAACTTTACACGGCTGCTCTCGCCCTGGATCCCAATGCGCTGCTGTATGCCTACCGGGGCGCGGCTTATCTGCGGATCGGGGAATTTGATCGAGCGCTGCGCGACGTCGAAACCGCCCGCCGGATTGGTCCCGACACCTGGGCCTCGCCGTCCTACATTATGAGCACCTATCATTCAGCGATCAATGCCTTTGACGAGGCGATCACCGACTATAACCAAATTATCGACCTGCGCCCGGATGACTGGTTCGCCTACAATTACCGGGGTGCCCTCTACTATCTGCTGCACGATTATGAACAGGCCAAAGCCGACTATGCCCGCGCCCTCGAACTCGGTCCGAATGCCAGTTTTCCCTATGCGGTCCTCTCGATCATTGCCATCCGCGAGAGCCGTTTGGCCGATGTGGAAGCCAGTCTGCATACCATTGTGACCGAATACGCCGATCCTTCCTACGGCCAAAAGCTGATCTCCAGCACCTTTGGCGATCAGGTGCCGAACGTGTGGGGGCCAACTTTCTCAGCAATGGGCAATTTGCTGCTGGGGCAGTATGATCTGGCGGTCACCGATGCACAGGCCGCGCTGGCCGTTTATGATCAGTTTGCCGATATGTACTTCATTCAGGGGCTGGCTTACTGTAACCTGGGCGATTATGCGGCTGCCGAAGAAGCTTATACGCGCGGCATCGACCTCGATCCCGACTTTATCGCGCTGTATGCCCTGCGGGCCGAGGTGCGCCTGTATTTGAAGGAGATTGCAGACTCGTATACGGATCGGGATGTGGTCGCCCAGAGCGATCAGGCCGACACGCTGATCCCGCTCATGGATCTGGGACTGCGCGGCGAGTGGAATTGCACGGACTTTTTCAGCTATGACTATTCAGGACTCGGATCATGAACAGCGAAGAATTGACCTTTGAGCAGGCATTTACCCAGTTAGAAGACATCGTGACCCGCCTCGAATCCGGCGAGCTGTCGCTGGATGAATCCGTGGCCCTCTACGAACAGGGCCAAAAATTAGCGCAGCGCTGTAATGAAATGCTCGACGGGGCCGAACTCCGCATTCGTCAGCTTGGCGCGGATGGCACGCTCGAACCATTAGAATAAATTCAGGGAACCTAGATGCCTCATCAACCGTCTTACTAGCATCGTCCGCTTAGTAGATAGATCAAGAGGCTGTACCCATGAAAAGTAAGTTAGTTCGTTCTTTTGTGGTTCTCGCACTTTTGCTCGGAATCGCCGTCACCGCGCAGGCTCAGGACTCTGATCCGGCAGCGCAGGTTGCCGCCGACAATAATGCCTTTGCTTTCGATCTTTACCAGGCCATCCGCTCCCAAGACGGCAACCTGATCCTGTCACCCTACAGCATTTCGCAGGCGTTGGCGCTGGTCTACGCCGGAGCTAAGGGCACCACCGAGCAGCAGATGGCGGAAACGCTGCATTTTACGCTGCCGCAGAATGAGTTACACTCCGCCTTCGCCGCGCTGGATGCCAGTGTCCGCCCCGCCGATGACTCATTCCGTCTCAACATCGCGAATGCGCTGTGGGGCCAGCAGGGATTCGCCTTCCTGCCGGATTTCCTGACGCTGCTTGAAAACAACTACGGCGCGGGTTTGCAGGAAGTCGATTACAACGATCCCGAAGCCGCCCGCGAGATGATCAACCAGTGGGTGAGCGACCAGACCGAAGACCTCATCCCCGATTTGATCACGGAAGGCGTCCTGACGCCGGAAACCAAACTGGTCCTCACCAACGCGATCTACTTCAAAGCCGCCTGGGATGCCGAATTCGATCCCAACTTCACCAGCGACGCGCCCTTCATGCTGTTGGATGGCTCCAGCGTGAATGTCCCGATGATGGGCCAGACCGGAGGTTATTCCTACACCAGCGGCGAGGGCTATCAGGCTGTGCTGCTGCCCTACGATGGGGAGCAGGCCGCCATGCTGATGATCGTACCCGATTCCGGCCAATTTGAAGCCGTCGAAAGCGCGCTTGCCGCCGAGATGTATACCAGCGTGCTGGATGCGCTCCAACCGATGACGGTTTCACTGCGGATGCCGCTGTTTGAATATCGTGCCGATTTCGAACTGGCCGAGCCACTCGCCGCGCTGGGCATGGCGGATGCCTTTTCGGGCGATGCTGATTTTTCCGGTATGACGGGGCAGCGCGATCTGTCGATTGATGCCATTGTCCATCAGGCGTACATCAAAACCACCGAAGAAGGCACTGAAGCCGCTGCCGCTACCGCCATCGAGATGGGTGCAACCGCGATCATGCCCGACATCGATCTGAACATTGATCGCCCCTTCCTCTACTTTCTGATCGACCAGCCCACCCGCACGATTTTGTTCATGGGCCGCGTGCTGAATCCCGCCGAATCTTAAGGTATACTAAGCAGCCTAATCGTGTGGAGGGGTAATCCGGTAAGGTGGGGCGACGTCCTACCTTACCGTCTTGAAAATGAATTTACCCCGTCATCTTCAAAGTTCGAGGGATTTGTGAACCAACGCGTAGTAGCTTTCCAAGGCGAACACGGTGCCTATTCGGAAGAGGCGATTCACAAGCATTTCGGGTCGGATGTCGTTACCTACCCGTGCGAATCGTTTGCGGACATCTTCCACGCCATCCAGAACGGGGATGCCCAACACGGCATGCTCCCGGTTGAAAATTCGCTGGCGGGCACCGTCGCGCAGTCGTATGAACTGCTTATCGAATATGATTTCCGCGTCCAGGCTGAATATGTGCTCCCGGTGCGCCATCACCTGCTCGCCCCGGTGGGGACCACTGTGCAGGATATTCGTTTTGTGAAGTCACATCCCCAGGCCCTGGCCCAATGTGCGGAACATTTGCACCGGCGCGGCTGGGAAGCCGTCGTGGTGTATGACACCGCCGGCGCGGCGCGCGAATTAGCACTGCATCCCGAACCGAATACCGCTGCCATCGCCAGCGTGTTAGCCGCCGACCTGTACGGGCTGCAAGTCCTCGAAGCGGGGATGGAAGATGAGCCGGATAATTTCACGCGCTTTTTTGTGATCGGCGTAGAAGATGTGCCGCGCTGCGACCCCAGCAAAACATCGCTGGTGTTCACCGTGCGCCACCAACCGAGCGCGCTGTATGAATGTCTGGGCGCATTCGCCCGCCACAAGATCAACCTGACCAAAATCGAGTCGCGTCCTATTCGCCGCCGTCCCTGGCAGTATTGGTTCTATCTTGATTTCGAGGGCCACTGGCAGGATGCCAACGCGGAAGCGGCATTGATCGATCTGCTGCGCCGGGCGTCGATGGTCAAAATGCTGGGGTCGTATCCCGCCGGGACACCCAACGGGGATTAACATTTCCAAGACCGCGCTATGCGGGACGATACACGTCCACCAATCCCATACGCATGAAGTTAAGCGTTTCCCGGCGGGCGAACCCCTCCCTAAATCCCTCCCCGCTGGCGCAGAGAGGGACTTGTAGGCAATCCTTCGGCGGAACAAAAAGCTGGGGGGTAGGCGTAAAGTTGGCCGACCACACGCGAGAAATTTCTTAGCTTAATGCCTATGCCACCAATCCCCCTCGCCAATTGAATGAGCGAGGAGGAAGTTGGCGTAATGCGCGGGGGCTATTGGACGGGTTCGACCCAATAATCTACCGAGTCGCCTTCTGCCGTCCAGCCGACAGTGCCGTTATAATTCACCTGCCACCAGTTATGACCTTCCACATCACATTCCGGTCCCGCCTGGACCGTGAAGGTATCCCCCGCAGGAATTTCGCCTACGATCTGACTCTCCGGGGTGCGGTTGGGCAGCGAACGCAGTACATTCGGCAGGCCGGGGAGCACACGCCCGGTTCCGCCAACCGTCAAACGGATAGGCAGTGTGGGGCCGCAAACCACGACAGGCGCAGCGGGCGTTTCCGCTGGAAGGGTGGGAGTTGTCGTGGTGGGCTGGACCGCGCTCAAACGCCAGCCTTCCGGCCCCCAGAAAACACCCGTAAGTCCCACCGGGGCCGCTCCGTCGGGCAGCAGCACCGACGAGCCTTCGGCCTGCCGCCAGATCGATAAACCGCCCTGCGGAGTCAGAAAGGCCACCGCCTGACCATCGCCACTCAAGGCCACACTCCCCGGCGCGGTCAGCACATCAGCCAGGGGCAGCGGTTCTCCGGTAGGCGTAGTGGCGCTCCAGGTGTAATTCGCCAAGGGATCGGCAGCCGTCGAATTATGCTGCGCGACCAGGCCCAGCGTATTGGCCGAGTCGGCGAGGCTGTAGCGTTCCACCATGCCCGGTGCAGCCTGGCGTTCCCCGGTAGTCGGATTGATCAGATCCCCGGTGCCATTGCCATATAACACCCCCAACATGGACGTGCCGTCGGGCATAGTCACCCAGCCGAAATCAGCATAAAACTTATCGCCTTCTTCCGGCACAACGGTATCCGCCAGAAGTGCGCCGCTCGCCGGATCGTAAATCTGGAAGTGGGGCAACATCGCGGCGGTGGTGGTATCCATCTGGAAACTGAGCACCGCAATCCCACCCGATCCCCAGCGCACATCCAGGGGACTTGGAACGCCCGCGCTGGCGGGTAGATTGTTGACCAGGGTGTTGGTGGTCCCGGTGGCAAGATCGTACACCATGACCCGATTGGATTCGGCGGCAAATGAGGGGTAATGCAACTCAGCCCAGGCAAGTTTTGTGGCGTCGGGCGACCAGGTGGGGGTGGAACGCAGCAGCGCGTTATCTTCCACATTTTCAGTGAAGAACGATGCATCGGCGGGCTGGGTCGCCACCGCGAACGGTTCAGCCGCTTGAACCGGGACAATCCAGATGTCAGCGGGAAGCGCCCCACCCCCAATCGGGCCGACACGGGCCAGCGCATCGACGCTCAACGGCGAATAGGTCACATAGGCCAGATACGCGCCATCGGGCGATATGACCGCGGACAGGATGTTTCCATCCTGAGTCAGCGGCGTCAGGGTACCATCACTCTGCACCTGCACCAGATCGCCGTTCAGCAGCAGAACAGGTGGGGTTGCAGTCTGGGCACGCACGGCTGAAACCGAAAGGAGTACGACCAACGTCAAAGCTAATAAAATTGAACGAAATTTCATCTCACATGCTCCTATGTCTACATCGATCACGATATTGGATCAGCGTGACAGAGTCGTAATTCAGATTATCGGAAAAATTATTCGAGCGGCGAACTTTTTAGGACCAATGGGTGCATAGTTTAAGTAGAGACTAAAAAATTTACCGGATAAACGCGTGAGCATGATCAGCCAAAGCCAAAACGGAAACCCAGACGCCTTCGCCGCACTGTTCGAGCAGTACAAAAATCTGGTGTATAAGACCGCCTATCTGATGCTGGGCGATGCTGCCGAAGCGGAAGACGCCCTGCAAGAAGTGTTTATCCACGTCTACCGCTCGCTGAAAAGTTACGATCCGACCAAAGGCGCATTCACGACCTGGCTGCACCGTATCACGATTAATCACTGTCTGAATCGACGGCGCAGACGCCAGCCAGTGTACCAGCCGCTGGATGAAACATTGGCGAGCGAGTCCTTTACGATCCGGTTTGCGGAACAAGAAATAGTCTGGAAGGCCGTGCAACGGTTGAGCGACAAACAGCGCGCCGTGGTGATTCTGCGCTACTACAACGATCTGCCCTATGCGGAAATCGCCAGCATCCTGGATATTCCGGTGGGCACGGTGAAATCCAGGCTGAATCTCGCGCTCCGCACGCTGCTGGACGCGCTCAACACGCCGGGGACGGAAATGGAGCTGCCGATATGAAAGACCACGAAATACACCAGTCACGCGTCGCCTATCTGGATGGCGAACTAACCGACGACCAACGGGCCATCATCGAGCAACATGTCGCTGAATGCCCGATCTGCCAGTATGAACTGGCGCGCCTTCAGACGATCCAAAACGAGACGCGCCGCACGCTGCATGCAGTCCAGGTATCGCCCTCGCCGCTGGCGTGGGATCACCTTCAGGCCCGACTGATGAAGGAAGCGCGCCCTTCACGGTTCCGCCTTTTCACTCATAATCGACAAGGAGCAAGCATCATGAAAAGAATGATCTTCGTGTCCAGCGTGGTGGCGGTGGTAGCGCTCCTCCTGGCGATGTTTTTTGTCCAGCAGGACACATCATCGGTGTCAGCGCAAGAGATTCTGAAACAAGCCGCGAAACAGCAGCCCGCCGAGGGGATTCAGCACATCCGCAGTGAGAACTATAACAACGGGATGAAGCTCAACCGGGATGCGCAAAATACCGTCAACATCATGGAAAGCCACGCGTTTGTGGAAAGTTATCTTGATCCGCAGGCGAAAAAATTTCGTACGGTGATGACCGACGCCGATAGCGGGGCGGTGTTTTATGTCTCGGCCTTCGACGGCGAAACGACCTACAGCAGCGAGGGCGAAAGCGGCTCGCCACTGACCGTCTACCAGAGTTCGCTGGGGGCGCAGGAAGTCGCGGACAGCATACCCACCACCTTTAAGAATACGCAGGAGCTTTTCGAGGCCGCGCAGAATGACCCGGATGTGAAACTGCTCGGTGAGGAAACATGGCTGGATGGGCGCAAAGTCTATGTGCTGCGCTCGGAAGAGGTCTTCAAGCTGGATGCGGGCGAAGAACCAGCCGGGTATACGCTGATGTATTTTGACGTGGATACCTACAAACTGCTCGAAACACAAACCTTCATCGTTCAGGATGGCAAGGAAGAGATGGATGCCTACAACCGGTGGTGGGTGGATGAAATTCTGCCCAGCAGCACGCCGATTGACTGGGGTTTGAGCGACGTTGAGGGAATCACTATCATCGAGGATACAACAGGCGAACACGTTGATCAACTGCCGATCACCGTGTCGGCGGCAGACGTGATCGCCAGCGGCGGGATCGTCTACCTGCTGAATCCCGTGCCGGATGGCTTCACAGAGATGATCCAGGCGACGCAGCCCAAGCCGAGTTCCGAAGAACCGGTGACCTACATCATCACGTACAGCAGCGAAGCGGGTGATTATCTGGTCCTTCAGCAGTCAGCAGCACCCGACACGCTGCGCGATGAGGCCGACGAAACCTACCAGACGGCGAATGGACTGACGCTCTCCTTCATGGCGGACGAATCCGCAGGCGGGAAAACCTTCACGGCGGCGCTGGTCCAAACGCCGGACGGCAGCGAATGGTTCCTGACGAGCACCCTGCCCCGCGATCAGATCAAAGCGCTGGCGGACACGCTGGCGCAGGCGAAGTAGTTTAACCCTCACCCCGCTGATCCTCACAGGATACAGGCAGCCCTGTATCCTGTTTCGTTTTTGGGACCTTGCTGCTATCCTAATCTCGGTGTATCAAAAAAAGGAGCAGAAACGATGAGGCAAAAACGATTCATTTGGTGGATTTTCCTCCTGATACTCAGCGCACTATTCAGTGTTCCCCATTCACTTTCGGCCCAGGACTCAGATGTGCGGGTAATTCCGCTGAGCGGCCATTTTCTCTGCGGCGACATCGCGCCGGATGGTCAGACAGTAGTCTTGTCCGAGAGTGCCGTTGCTCAAATGGATGCGGTGATCCCCGACCTGCTGCCGATCCAACTGATCGATGTGGAAAGCGGCAATGTCACGCTGCTGCAAGGACCGAGTGATTACGCCTATTACGCCGCTTTTACCCCGGATGGAAATACCTTAGCGACCTACCACGCCAACGGTTACATCTATCTGTGGCAAGTTGGGAAAGAAACGATCTTTGATACGGGCGCGAATACACAGCCGATCAAACAGATTCCTGCGCTGCCGGGCAGTAGTAATATCGAGTTTATGCCCGATGGGCGGACACTGGTTAACCGGATCACCGGCATGATGG